>NZ_JBVIQR010000014.1:70584-171064 GCF_055576875.1 Streptomyces sp. NPDC033229
GGGTTGACGACTTTGTGGTTGTGGGGGGGTTTTGTGTTCCCCTTTTGGTCCTTTTTCTTTCGTTTTTTTTTTTTTTTCCCCCCCCCCCCCCCCCCCCCCCCCCCCCCCCCCCCCCCGCCCCGTCCGCAGCCGGAAGCGCTGCGCACTGTCCTCCGCGGCGACGGCCAGGTCGACGGATTCCGGCTCCTCTTCCGTGCAGCGGTCGGTGGCCAGCTCGACGAGCTCACGGACCAGGTCGTCGAGAGCGGCGGTCTCGGTGACCAGGGTCGTGAGGATCTGCTCCTCGTCCTTCGGGTCGAGCCTGCCGCGCGCCCGCTGGAGCAGCTCGGCGCTCCCGCGCACCGAGGTGAGCGGCGTACGCAGTTCGTGGCTGGCGTCCTGGACCAGCTGCTGCTGCTGGGCGCGGGAGCGGCGCAGCGCGGCGAGCATGTGCGCGAAACTGTGCGTCAGTTGGCCGATCTCGTCGGATCCGGCGGGTGGCAGCGGCGTGGCGAGGTCCTGCGTGGTGGTGATGCGCCGGGTGGCGCCGGCCAGCCGGCGGACCGGCCGCAGGATCCGGCCCAGGACGAGCCAGCCGAGGAGTGCCGCGAAGCAGATGGCAGCCGCGGTGGTCCAGGAGATCCGCCACAGGGACCGGTGGTCGACACGCGCGGCGCCCTCGTAGCTCTGGCCGACCATGACCGCCCCGCCACCCGGCAACGGCCTGGTCAGGGTGCCGTACTCGGTGCCGGAGACAACGACGTCCGCGCGGCTTGTTCCCTTCCCCGTCCGGGCCACGCGCAGTGCCTCCGGCGGGACCGGCAGGGCGTCACGGCCGGGCGCCAGCGGCCTGACCGTCCCCTGGGCGGACACGACCTGCTCGATCATGTCCGGCCGGGTGGGCGGGGTCAGGTCGGCGCCGAGGAGGGTGACGACGATGTTCGTACGGTCGTCGAGGCCCCGCTCGAGCTCGTCGGCGACCAGGTCGCTCACACCCCGGTACGACATGAAGGCAGCGAGGGAGATGGCGAGCGCGGCGGCCGCGGCGACAACGGCGGTGATCTTCGTACGGAGCATCACACGGGCCGGATCGTGTAGCCGATGTTGCGGACGGTGTGGATCAGCCGGGGCTCGCCGCTCTGCTCGGTCTTCTGGCGCAGATAACCGATATAGACGTCGAGGGAGCGGGATGTGGTGTCGAAGTCGAATCCCCAGATGCGCTCGTACATCTGCGACCGGGTGAGGACCACGCCCACGTGGCACAGCAGCAGTTCCAACACATCGAACTCGGTCTTCGTCAGGTCCAGCTGCCGCTCCCCGCGGAACACCTGCCGGGACGCGGGGTCCAGGGCGAGGTCCGCGACCGTCAGGGCCCCGCCGTCCTCGCTGCCGTCGGGCAGCTCGGTGCGGCGCAACAGCGCACGTATGCGGGCGAAGAGCTCCTCGGTCGCGAACGGCTTGGCCAGATAGTCGTCGGCGCCCGCGTCGAGCCCCGCGACCCGGTCGCCGACCTCGTGCCGGGCCGTCAGGACCAGGACGGGCAACCGGTCGCCGCGCCTGCGCAGCATCCGGCACAGGCCGAGGCCGTCGAGGCCCGGCATGACCACGTCCACCACCGCCAGGTCGGGCCGCTCCTGTTCCAGGAGCCCGAGGGCCTCCAGGCCGTCGGAGGCCAGCAGCACCCGGTAGCCCTCGAAGCGCAACAACTGGTCCAGGGTGCTGCGCACTCCCGGATCGTCCTCGACGACCAGCACCGTCCGGCGGTGTCCCATTTCTTCAGTCATGTGATCATCTTCGTCGGTGGCGGAAGCGTCGCGGAAGCATGGCGGAAACGGTCGTGCGTCGGCCCGTCAGCCGCGAACCGGGGTGACGCCGATCGGCGGGAGGGCGCGCAGGCAGGAGGTGTCGCCCGGCTCGCCGGTACGGAGGAAGTGCGAGGAGACCCCGGTGACGCAGCGGCTCAGCTCCAGCTCGGGCACGTGGCCCATGTTGCGGACCGAGAGGAACCGGCTGTCACGGAACTGCTCGGCGGCCTTCTTCCCGCTCGCGTCAGGCGTGTTGGCGTCGAGGTCGCCGGAGAGCACGAGGACCGGGACGTCCGGCAGCTCGGGCTTCGTGGGTTGCGGGTCAGGGGTGTTCTCCCGCGGCCAGCCGATGCACACGTCGCCGGCGTCCGTGGTGCCCTCGGTGAAGCCCTTGGTGCTGAACGCCCCGTGCTCACCGGGACGTACGGCGTCCAACGCGGCGTTGTACTGGCGCCACCGCGCGGCCGGTGACGCGTCCTTCGACCATGCCTTGCGGTAGTCGTTGCAGGTGACGGCGATGTACGGCGCCTGGTCCACCGTGCTGCCCGTCTTCCCCTCCTCCTGGACCAGCTTCCGCAGCGGCGCGGCGTCGCCCTTCACGAAGCGGTCGAGGGCGTGCGGCAGCTGACCGAGCAGCGAGGGCTTCTCCGGCTCGAAACCGACTTGGCTGCTGGCCGCCTCGAACGCCAGGTTGGCGAGCTTGTCCTCGGTGAACCGCTTCTTGTAGACGCCGTGTTCGGTGGTGATCGGCACCGTCATGGGCTCGGCCCGCAGCCGCGCGGCCGTGGTGGCCAGGTCCTTCACGGCCTGCTTGCCGTCACACGCGACGGGGACGCTGCGCTCGCACACCCGGTGCAGGTTCAAGGAGACCGCCTGGGCGCTGGGCCGCGCCAGGGGATCGAGCTGGAGCGGGTAGGCGCCGGACAGGACGATGGAGCGCACGCGCCCGGGGTGGCGGGAGGCGTACACCGGCATCAGGTACGTGCCGTAGGACAGCCCGTACAGGCTGAGCTTCTGTACGCCGAGGTGGGCGCGGATCGCGTCGATGTCGTCGGCGGTGGCCGCCGAGGTGTAACCGGCGGCCTTGGGCCCGAGGTTCGTGGCGCACCGTTCGACCGCGGACCGCTGCTGGGCCCGCGTGCCGAAGCGGTACTCGGCGTCGGTGACCCCGCACGGGACCGGCTGTGATTTCCCGGTGCCCCGCGGGTCGACGAGCAGCAGATCGTGGTCCTTCAGCAGGCTCTCCAGCCCCCAGGCGAACGCCTCGGCCTTGTCGATCGAGGTCTCGCCCGGGCCCCCGGGGTTGACGGCGACGGTGCCCTTGGCGGGACCGGGCGCGCTGTGGCGTACGACCGCGTAGCTCACCTCGACCTTGCCGAGGGCCGGCTTCCCCGCGACGAGCGGGCGGTCCAGCCGGCCGCAGTCGACCTGGTGCCCGTCGACGGTCGGGCACCAGGCGGGTGCCACCGTGGCCGCGGGGCCGCTCACGGGCGCGGAGGCGGTGGCGGTCGCCGTCGGCAGCACCGAGGCCACCACCGCCGTCATGCTCACAGCCAGCCCCGCACTCCGCGCCGTGCTCTTGTAGGTCATTGCCATCGCCTCTGCCTCGGGTTCCTCGGCCTCCCCGGGTATTCCTCGGGTGCGGGCACCACATTGCCGGGCGCGTTTCACAGGCACGGCAGAGCGACGGCAAAAGCCTGTAAGAACCGGATGCGGTCGCGATTGGCGTCGAACATCCGGCTGACGCGCAATGACTAACCACTTCTCCCATCACGGCTTCGCCGGCGACAACGGCGGAGAGGCGGTCCGGCTGGGCGACAGTGCCCGGGCATTGCTCAGCGCTGCCGCGATCGTGGAGTACAACCTGTTCGAGAAGTGCGACGCTCGGCGGCACGGAAGGCAACGACCATCTGGTCGTCAACAACTACCTCGGCGGCCTGTCGGGGGTGTGCCCTGGTGATCGGCAGCGGCACCACCCGCGACCACCACGCCGGCGAGTCGAAGGACGAGAGGCGGGGCAACGACGCGTGCGACCGTGCGGTGATCCTGCACAACACGCTGGTCGGCAACAAGGGCACACTCTCGGGCGAGGGTCGCGACGACGCGCCGCAGGATACCGCCGGGTCGACCCGCTGCTCCGGCAGGAATCCGACGGGGTGTTCCGGCTGTCGGCGAGCAGCCCCGCGATCGGAGCGGCGACGCTGAAGAGCCCCTCCGTCACCGAGGACATCGATGGTCATCCGCGCGGCAGTGCCCGTGACGTGGGCGCGGACCAGTACTCGACGTCGGCCCCGGTCCGTCGTCCCCTCACGGCTGCGGACGTGGGCCTGAACGCCTCGTGATCATCCGGCCCGGCGGTGGGGCGTCGGTCGCTCCTGACCGCAGGTGAAGGTGGTCACAGTGAAGGAGGAGGGCCTCCGGTCGTGGGGCGGGGAGATTCGCTCCCGGCTCAGGCCCGGAGGCCTCGACTTCCGCACGGATCGACTGCCTTCGACCGACCTTCGTGCCACCCGTGCCCGGCGAGGCCCGCACCGCTCGATGGCATGATCGGACTCTTGACAAGCATCCCCATCGGCCATACTTCATCGTAAAACCATACTGATCATTACGAAGAGTGACCTCTCCGGCTGACATCGAACAAATCGGTCAAACAATTGATACCTATAGTGACGCGGGTGTTTTCGCGAATAGACTGCAGAACCAAGCTCGCCGCCTGGCGTCAACCACGGGTGATCCTGTGGGCCACGGTGGGCGTGGTGGCCCTCGGGTTCTTCATCACCCTGGAGATCGCCGCGCGTCGCTACGGCGGCGTGCCGGGGCCGATGGCCACCCTGGCGCGAGAGGTGATATTCGCCCCCAAGCCGGGGCCGCTGTACGCCGGTATGGCGTTGATGATGGTGGCGCTCACCTGGCGGCAACGGTTCGTCGCGGCCGGTGCCGCGATCGGCATCGACGTGGTCTTCGTGTTGGTGCGGTGGGCGGTCGACGCCAAGACGCCCGACGGTCACTTCTTCGGCAACGGCGCGTTGTGGGTCATGTTGGGCTGTGCCGTCATCGCTGTCACGCGGCGCACCGGCCGGGAACGTGTCCTGCTGCTCAAGGCCGTCGGGCTGGGCCTGCTCCTGGTGGCCGGCCGCAAGACCGGTGACACCTGGCTGCTCATCACGGCAAGGACCCGCCCGGAAGTGCTCGACCCGTATCTGGCGACCGCCGATCACGCGCTGGGCAACCCGTCGTGGGTGGCGGGCCGGATCCTCAAGGCCACCGGCCCGATCAGCACCCACCTTCTCGACCTTGTCTACGCGCAGCTCGCGGTGGCCGCGGTCGTCGTCGCGCTGTACCAACTGCGCAATGTGGCGGCCGAGCGCCGCTTCCCGAGCCACCATCTGGTGCGCACCTTCCTGGTGATCGGTCTCCTCGGGCCGGCCATCTACATGATCTTCCCGGTGGTCGGACCGATCTTCGCCTACGGCCCGGGCACCTCCGGCACCGGCGGCGTGCAGTGGGCGGTGGCCGACCTGTGGCCGAACACGCCGCCGGTGATCGCCACCCCGCACCCGGTGCCGTACGACGGGATCACCCCTCGCAACTGCATGCCCAGCCTGCACACCGCGTGGGCCACCGCGATCTTCCTTCATTCCCGCAAGGGCCCAAGGATGCTGCGCATCGCAGGGACGTTCTGGCTGATCGCCACGCTCGGTGCGACGCTGGGATTCGGCTACCACTACGGCGTGGATCTCGTGGCCGGCGTGGTGTTCGCGCTCACGATCGAGGCGGCGTTGCGCGCGCAGGAACGCGGCTGGGACCGGTCGGGAGTCCAACTGGTCGCCTACGGCGCAAGTGTCTTCGCCGCGCTCTTGGTGTCCTATCGCTGTCTGCCGATGGAGATGGCCCGGCATCCCTGGGTGTCCGGACCACTTGTCATTCTTGCCATGACCTCAGTGATCTACGGCTACGTACGCACCACCAGGCTGTGGGAACCGAAGGCCGCACCGGTGCGACAACCGGAACTGCAACCCGAACTCGTGTGAGCCATGTCGCGTCAGTAAGCGGCAGTAGAAGCGCACGGGCCGGCGTGGTGGGGTCACGGTGGCCGCGAGGGCAGCCACCGCCTTCGTGGCGCGCCCGCCCAGTCGAATGAGGTATCCAAAAATGAATGCGCGTCCGGTTCTCTCTGTACTGGCGTGCGAGCTTTTCCTTCTCGCGCGATATCGGAAATCACCCTGGCATCAGACGTATTCGCCGATGGTATTACTTAGACTTTCCGGGAAGGCGAATTCCTGACAGGGGTTGCGGAGTCTCTCGGGGGTGCGGCTAGTATGCTCATACGTTCATTGCCCTGGCGCGCGGATCCAATAGCGCGAGTTCCACCGATTCGGGGCTTGAGTACGTGGTCCCCCAAATCGGTCAGGGTTGCAGATTCACCGACTCTGAGGAGACGTCATGAAGAAGGCGTACGAAGCCCCGACGCTCGTCCAGCTCGGCACCTTCCGCAAGAAGACCGGACTCCTGCAGTCCAGCGGTAACGACCGTCTGATCCTCAGCAAGAACTGAGGCGCCGGTAGGCTGATTCGACACCATGCCACCGTCCTCTGAGACGGGGGGAGTGGGGCCCGGTGACGCGCACTTCGTGGTCCCCCGGACTGCGCGGACGCGCTCGCCGCGGCCCGCTCCTTCCCCCGAACCGAATCCCGAACCCTCGAGCACGCCTCGGGCCGTCCTTGGTTGATCAGCCGGTGGAGCGACCAGGAGATCGTCACGGCTCGTGCGGGCCGGGCCGCCATCGCGATCGTGGGCTGCTGCCCGGTCGAGCCCGCCGAGCTGGAGCGACACGCGGCCCGGATGCGCGATCTCGCCGATCTCGACGCGCTGGCCCGACGACTGCCCGGGAGCTTCCATCTCGTGGCGACGCTCGACGGCCGGTCGCGCGTGCAGGGGACCGCGTCCGGTCTGCGCCTGGTCTTCCACGCCTTGGTCGGCGGTGTACACACGGCCGCGACCCGGGCCGATGTCCTCGCCGCCGCGATCGGCTCGGAGCTGGACGAGGAACAGCTCGCCGCCCGGCTGATGTGGCCCGTCCCCTACCCACTGTTCGAGACGTCGCTGTGGCGTGACGTCACCGCCGTCCCCCCGGCGGAAGCGCTGGTCATCGCCCCTGACGGACGGACGGTCAGGCGATCGCGCTGGTGGACGCCGCCGGAACCGACACGGTCTCTTGCCCAGGGTGCGCCTCGGGTGCGGCAGGCGTTGTCGGAGGCCGTGCAGGCCCGTACGGGCGAAGGGGGAGTGGTCAGTTGCGACCTCTCCGGCGGTCTCGACTCCACCTTGGTCTGCTTCCTGGCAGCCGCCTCACCCGCCCATGTGGTGGCCAGTACCTGGCCGGGACGCGACCCCGCGGACAGCGACCTGTCCTGGGCCCGGAAGGCCGCCGGCTTCCTCCCGGACGTCGAACACGTCGTCTGGGACCCCGACGAAGCCCCTCTGGTCTACACCGACTTGCTCGGTATCGGCGACCTCATGGACGAGCCGTCCATCGGGGTGATGGACCGGGCACGGGCCCTGCACCATCTTCCGGGGCTCGCCCGGCGCGGCAGCCGGCTGCATCTGACGGGCATCGGCGGCGATCATGTGGCCTGGTGCTCCGAGGCGTACTACCACCGCCTGATACGCACCCGTCCGCTGTTCGCCCTGCGGCAACTGCGCGGTTTCAGGACGCTGTTCCATTGGCCGCTCCTCGACACCGCACGGGTGCTGACCGACTCCCGCCCGTACGGGCGGTGGCTCGCTTCCTCCGGCGGGCGGTTGCGTGACCCGCTGCCGCCCGGGGCCAGTGGCGCCCTGGGCTGGGGAACGCCGCCGCGGCTGTTCGACTGGGTCACACCCGAGGCGGCACATACGGTGACGCGCGTCCTGCGTGAGGCCGCCCGGGACGCCGTGCCCCTGCACCCCGACCGCGGCATGCACCGTGACCTGGAGCAGATCCGGATCTGCACGCGGATCGTCCGCCAGTGGGACAGGACGGCCGCCCGGGCAGGGGTGCCGATGGCCTCACCGTTCTTCGACGACCGCGTGATCGAGGAATGCCTGGCGGTCGATCCCGCCGAGCGCGTCACCCCGTGGGCGTACAAGCCCCTGCTGGCCGGCGCCATGCGCGGCGTCGTCCCGGACGTGTGCCTGGAGCGCTCCAACAAGGCACATGCCTCGATGGACGCCTCCAACGGGCTGCGCGAGCACCGGGGCGACCTGATGGCTTTGTGGGAGGACTCGCAGCTGGCCCGCAGGGGACTGGTGGACGCCGGCACCTTGCGGGCGCTGGCTCAAAGGCCTTCGACGCCGGGGCTCCAGGACGCCATCCTCTATTCCACGATCGCCTGCGAAGTATGGCTGCGGAATCTGCCGCAGCAGAAAGCCGTCGGCTTCTGACGGGACGGAATCTCCCCGGTGCCTCGCGGGATCGGCGTCTCGCGGAACCAGTGCCTCGCGGAAAGGGAAACGCTTCATGGCAGTGCGCTTCGCCAAGGATGTCTCCACTGCGAAGACCGATTACGGCACGGTCCTGCTCGACCAGCGCAGCGGCCAGTACTGGGAACTCAACCCCACCGGCACGCTGGTGGTGCAGACCCTGATGGAGGGGGGCGGGGAAGCGGACGCGGTCGACGCGGTCATCGCGGAATTCGCGATCGACCGGCCCCGGGCGGCCCAGGACGTCGCCGCCCTCATCGGCCAATTGCGGCAGGCGGGGCTGGTCGTCCTATGACCACTCCGAGCGCGTTGCACCGGCCGACCGGTGTTCCTCTCAAACGGCGGCTGGCGGCCCGGCTCGTTCTGACGGCGGCCTTCGCCCTCTCGCTCCTGCCACCGCGCCGGATCCGGACCGTGCTCTGCTTCGTGCGTCGCGGAGCCGTGCCGGCCTCCGCCGCGCAGACGAGGTCCGCGCGGGAGGCGGTCTGCGCGGTCAGCCTGTTCTGCGCCGGCCCGCGCGGCTGCCTCCCGCGCTCCCTGGCCACCGCCCTGCTCTGCCGCTTGCGGGGCACCTGGCCCACCTGGTGCACCGGAGTGCGCGTGGTGCCGCCCTTCACCGCGCACGCCTGGGCCGAGGTCGACGGCCACCCGGTCGACGAAGGCGTACCGGACGACTACTTCAGCCGCCTCATCACGGTGCCGCCCGTGGAACGGGCGGCACCGTGACGGACCCCGGGAGCGAGGCGGACAGGAAGACACGGCACGAGGGCGACCGTTCCGCACGGGGCGCCGTCGCCACGATGTTCCGGCTCACTGTCGGCCACCGCTCCTCCATGGCCGTCGCCACCGTGCTCACCCTCGTGGGATCCGCTCTGGGACTGGCCCAGCCGCTGCTCGCCAAGAAGATCGTGGACGCCACGGGAAGCGGCCGCATCGCGTGGCCCCTCCTGCTCCTGGCCTGCCTCTTCCTCGCCGAGGCGGCGACAGGCGCGGTGGGCCGCTTCGTCCTGGAACGCATGGGGGAGCGGATCGTCCGCGGACTCCGTCGCAGCCTGGTGGGCCACCTGCTGCGACTGGAGATGCGGGAGTACGACAAGCACCGCACCGGTGACCTCATTTCCCGGGTCACCACCGACACCTCCCTGCTCCGCGAGGTCGTCTCCCAGGCGCTGGTCGACCTGGTGACGGGCGCCCTCGTCGCCGTGGGAGCCGTCGCCCTGATGATCTGGATCGACCCCCTGCTGCTGATCCTGGTGACGCTGACCGTCCTCACGGCCGCAGCGATCGTCACCTCCCTGCTGGCCGGCATCCGCGCCGCCGCCGAGCGCATGCAGAACGCCGTGGGGGAAATCGCCGCCGACCTCGAACGGGCCCTCGGCGCACTGCCCATGGTGCGGGTCCACCGCGCCGAGGAGCGGGAAGCAGCGCGCATCGGACAGTGCGTCGACACGGCCTACGAAGCGGGGGTCCGGACCGCACGCCTGGCATCGGTGATGAGTCCGGCCGTCGAGCTCGCGGTGCACGGCTCCTTCCTGCTCGTTCTGGTCATCGGAGGCATGCGGGTCAACGGCCACGCCAACTCCCTCGGCGACCTGGTGGCCTTCCTGCTCTACGCCACCTACCTGGTGGTGCCCCTGTCCTCGGTCTTCCGCGCCGTCGGCCTGATTCAACGGGGGATGGGCGCCTTCCAGCGCATCGAGGAAGCACTGGCGCTCCAGGCTGAACCCGAGGGACCCGCGCAAGCGGCCGAACCCGCGGGACCCGCGCAAGCGAAGCCGACGCCGGCGCCCGAGCCTCCGCCGGAGCAAGCCGAGGGCTCGTCCTCACGCCGGACCACGCCCCCCGGGACTCCGACGGGAAAGGCATCGCCGCGGGACGGCGGCGAGGAACCCGCCCTCGCCCTGGACAACGTGTGGTTCGGCTACGACCCGGACCGCCCGGTCCTGCGAGGCGTCTCCCTGACCGTGCCGCACCGGCGACAGGTCGCCTTGGTCGGCTGCTCGGGCGCCGGCAAGAGCACGATCTTCGCCCTGGTCGCACGCTTCTACGAAGCGGACTCCGGAACACTGCTGTTCGACGGTCGGCCGGCAGCCGAACTGAGCCGCGCGCAATGCCGGGCCCGTATCGCCGTCGTCGACCAGAACACCCACGTCGTCCACGGCTCGCTCCGGGACAACCTCACCTACGCCGCCCCCACGGCGAGCCCGGCCGACCTGCGGCGCGTCATCGAACTCACCAACCTCCACCAAGTGGTCGAACGCCTCCCCGGCGGTCTGACCGGCATGCTGGGGGAGAGGGGGAACACGCTCTCGGCCGGGGAACGGCAGCGCGTCGCCCTGGCCCGGGCCCTCCTCACCCGGCCCTCGCTGCTCCTGCTGGACGAACCCACCTCGCACCTCGACGCCATCAACGAGGCCGCGCTGAGCCGCGTACTGAAGGAGATCACCCAGGAATGCGCGCTCCTGGTGATCGCGCACCGGTTGTCCACCGTCCAGCACGCCGACCAGATCGTCGTCCTGGACACCGGCCACGTCCTCGCCCGCGGCCGGCACGAGGAACTCCTCGCCCAAGACGTCACCTACCGCGAGCTGGCGGCCGGCCAAACCCTGCGCGCCACTGCCACGGACTCAGTGGGCCGTCTGCCCGCGCGCTGAGAGGTGCGCCGCGCCGCACAGAGTCGACAGGCGTGGCCGGCGCCCATGGCGGGAAGCTGACGATCATGCGCTTTCTCGACGACCTCCGCCGCCTCGACCGCCGACTGACCCGCCGGGTCGCCTCCTGGGACTCCGCAGGTGCGCGCCAGGTGCTTCCGGCGGTGGAATCGGCGGCCGAGGGAACGAAATTGTGGTGGGGAACGGCCCTGATCATGACAGTTGTCGGCGGGCGGATGGAGCGCAAGGCAGCGGCGGCGGGGGTGGCCAGCATGCTCGCCTCACAGCTGATCGCGAATGCGGTGTGCAAGCAGCTGTACGAGAGACGCAGGCCGCCCGCGGAGCTGATTCCCCACGATGGCGTCGAGGACCGTCCGGACTCCTCGTCCTTCCCTTCCGGGCACACCGCTGCCGCCGTGGGCTTCACCGCCGCCGTGGCCGCGTCCTCCCCGTGGTGGGGAGCCGCTGCCGCGGTCCCCACCGCGGTGGTGGCACTCGAGCGTGTCCACAGCGGCGCGCACTACCCCAGCGACGTCGCCGTCGGCGCCGCCATCGGTCTGACCACGGCCTTCTTGGTCCACCGTGCGCCACGGCCGCTGCTCCGCGCCGCCCTCTGAAATTCCGTCGGGCCCGGCATCGAGCGGGGGAATGGCCGGGCACGGCTCGGGTACGCGCCGTGACACGACCGCAAAGGCAGGTGACGAAGATGAGCACGTCCGCCGGCCCCCCGCCCCGCGGGGGCACCGAGGAAACAGTGGGTGATCTGGTCAAGCAGGCATCGGCGCAGCTCTCGCAACTCATGCGGGAGGAATTGCGGCTGGCGCAGGCGGAAATGCGGCAGAAGGGCAAACGGTTCGGAATCGGCGGCGGCCTGTTCGGCGGAGCGGGAGTGGTCGGCTTCGTCGCCTTCCAGGCCCTCGCTGCCACGGCGATCGTCGCCCTTGACCTGGTCTGGCCCCTGTGGGCCGCGGCGCTGACCGTGACCGTCCTCCTGGCGGCGCTCGCCGGTGTGCTCGCCACCATGGGCAGGAAGCAGGTCCGCCGAGCCACCCCGCCCACCCCCGAACAAGCCATCGCAGGCGTGAAGGCCGACGCGGCCGAGATCAAGGAAAGGGCCCACCGATGACCATCAACCCCCAGGACAACGAGCCCACCCCCACCCCGGAGGAACTGCGCGCGCGGATCGAAGGCACCCGCGAGGAGCTCGGCGGGACCGTCGAGGCGCTGGCCGCCAAGGCCGACGTCAAGAGCCAGGCGCAGCAGAAGGCGGCGAAGGTCAAGAGCCAGGTGCAGGACAAGGCCGCACAGGCGCTGCACGCCGCACAGGAAAAGACCCCCGAGGCGGTACGGGCGAAGGCTGCCCACACGATGGAGCAGCTGACCGGGACTGCCCATACCCTGGGAGAGAGGATCCAGGACGGCACGCCGGATCCGGTCCGCGAGAAGGCGTACCAGGCGGCAGAAACCGTACGTGGGAACCGGGGCGTGCTCCTTGCCGCAGGGCGGCTGGGTGCGCTTGCCGTCGCGTTCGTCGCCGCCCGCCGCAGCAGGAGGTGCTGATGAAAGCGTCCAAGGTCGCCTACAAGCCGGTCGGCATGCTGCTCGGTGCGGTCAGCGGCGCATTGGCCGGCGCGGTCTTCAGACAGGTATGGACGGCAGTCGGGCACGACGAGGACGCCCCCGACGCCACGGACCAGGACCGCGGCTGGCAGGAAATCCTGATCGCCGCCGCCCTCCAGGGTGCGATCTTCGCGGTGGTCAAAGCGGCCGTCGATCGTGGCGGCGCCACCACTGTGCACCGCCTGACCGGGACCTGGCCGGCCTGACTGCCGTGCGGGCGGTCCAGGTCGGTCGCCTTGCCTGTTCCGGCGCCTGCGGGAGGTTCTCACCGCCGGGGCCTGTCCGGCGGATCTTCGTGGATCAGCTCGGGAGCCCGCGACGATCCGCCGGACAGGCCCTAGCATCCGCACATGGATGCGAACACTGGTTTCGACCCGTGGTCACCCCGGTTCGTCGCCGACCCCTACCCGGGATACGAGCGGCTGCGGGACGCCGGACGGGTGCACTGGTTCGAGCCGAGCCGGCAGTGGCTGGTGCCGCACCACGAGGATGTCCGGGCGTTGCTGCGCGACCGGCGGCTGGGCCGGACGTATCTCCACCGGTTCTCCCACGAGGAGTTCGGACGCCCGGCGCCCCCGGCTGCCCACGAGCCGTTCCACGTCCTTAACGGCAACGGCCTGCTGGACCTCGAACCGCCCGACCACACGCGCATCCGGCGCCTGGTGTCGAAGGCGTTCACTCCGCGCACGGTCGAGAACCTGGTACCGGTCGTGACCCGGCTGGCGGGCGAGCTGGTGGACGGGCTGCTCGCCGAGGGCGGCGGGGACCTCATCGGCGCGCTCGCCGAGCCGTTGCCGGTGGCCGTCATCGCCGAGATGCTGGGCATCCCCGAGGCCGACCGGCACCTGCTGCGGCCCTGGTCGGCGGCGATCTGCGGGATGTACGAGCTCAACCCGGACGAGGAGAAGGCGCGAAGCGCCGTCCGCGCCTCCCTCGACTTCTCCGCCTATCTGCGGGAACTGATCGCCGACCGTCGCGCCCGCCCCGGCGACGATCTGATCACCGCGCTCGTCCACGCGCACGACGAAGGGGACCGGCTCACCGAGCAGGAAATGGTTTCCACCTGCATCCTGTTGCTCAACGCCGGCCACGAGGCCACGGTCAACACCACGGGCAACGGCTGGTGGGCGCTCTTCCGCCACCCGGACCAGCTCGCCGCCCTGCGCGCGGACCCCGGGCTCCTGCCGGGCGCGGTCGAGGAACTCCTGCGCTACGACACCCCGTTGCAGCTCTTCGAACGGTGGGTGCTGGACGACATCGAGATCGCCGGCACGGTCATCCCGCGCGGCAGCGAGGTGGCCCTCCTCTTCGGCTCCGCCAACCGCGATCCCGCCCGCTTCCCCGACCCGGACCGCCTGGACGTCACCCGCGCGGACAATCCCCACCTCAGCCTGGGGGCGGGCATCCACTACTGCCTGGGCGCGCCGCTCGCCCGCCTGGAACTCATCGCTTCCTTCGGTGAACTGCTGCGGCGTGCGCCCCGGCTCCGGCTCACCGCGGAACCGGAGTGGAAGCCGGGATTTGTGATCCGAGGGCTGCGGGAGCTTCTCATCGCGTGCTGACGTCATCTCACCCCTCACCTCGCGACGACTCCGCACGACGTGACGATTCACCCGTCCAGCCGGTGTCGGGCGCGGGCGGGTTGCCCGCCGACTCGTGGAATGGGGAAGCGGTGCGGACCATGGCAGTGTGGACGGGAACCGGGTTTTCGGTGGGGCTGAGCCGGTGGACGCCCTCGAGGCGGCGCCGACGGCCCGGACGGCGGTGGCGTGGCTGCCGCCGCAGGAGCTCTGGCCGGCGATCCAGGACATCCGCTGGGAGCACGATCCGCACATGCGGCGGTGGCCGCCGCATGTGAATCTGCTGTTCGGCTTCGTGCCGGAGGAGGAGTTCGCGCGGGCTGTGCCGCTGCTGTCCGCCGGGGCGGCGGAGAGCGCGGCCTTCACGGCTCGTCTGGCGGGCGTGCGGTACTTCCGGCACCGGCATGGCGCGACGGTGTGGCTCGATCCGGCAGCGGCGGGCCTGGCACCGTGGGCCCGTCTCCACCGGGCGCTGGGGGCGCGGTTCCCGCTCTGCCGCGGCCGCGGCGGCCGCTTCACCCCGCATCTGTCCCTCGGCCGCACACAGGAACCGCAGCGCCTGGCCGCCGAGTGCGGCGCCCGGCTCGGCTCGCTGTCGGCCGTGGTCGAGGAGGTGGTCCTGCTTTCCCGGCGAGGCGAGGAGCCGATGCGGCCCCGGGCCGTGATCACGCTGGGCACGGGTGAGGTCCACCGCCCGCTGGAGGGCTAAGGGGCGCTCCCAGTGCCAGGTGTCGCGGGCCGGGCGCGACTTTGCGGACACACCCTTGGGATTGCCTCTTCGCTCAGGCGACGTCGGAGCGCATCCCGGTCGGGGCGTTGGCTTCCCGCCAAGTTCCCTGGATGCCGTTCGGCGGCTCCCCTTCCCCGCGTGCGGTCGGTAGCCTGCGGCGTGGCCGGAGCCCGTTCGACGGGCACCGGAACGCACGGCATGTACGGCTCGTGACCCATGCACTCGCGTCGAACGACGGAGGGGACACATGAAGTCGCGCTATCGCCTGCCGGGAATCCTGGCGGCCGCCGCAGCAACGCTCGTCACTTCGGGGATCGCCGACGCTTCGGCGGCCGCCCCGGACAGCAAGCCCGGACCGAGCGGTGCCACCGCCTACGGCTGGGTGCGCAACGCGAACAGCGCCCACTGCCTGGCCGTTCCCGGTGGCAGTACCGAGAACGGCATCGGACTCATCCAGTGGGGCTGTGGCAACTGGCGGGACCACTACTGGCAGTTCGAGTACGCCTTCAACAACGGAGGCCGTAGCTACTACCGCGTGCGGAACCTCAACAGCGGGCAGTGCCTCGCCGTACCGGGTGCCAGCACGAACCCGGGCACCCAGGTCATCCAGTGGCCCTGCGGCACCTGGAAGGACCACTACTGGGGCATCGAGTACACCGACCGGGGCACGCGCCTGGTGAACTGGAACAGCGGCCAGTGCCTGGCCATCCCCGGCGCCAGCCGCGTTCAGGGTGAGAAGGCCATCCAATGGCCCTGTGGCACCTGGGCGGACCACTACTGGAACATCTGAGTTCCCGTACCCGCCCCTGTGCTCAGGTCCACGCACAACGACGTGCCCGGCGAATCCACTTCGCCGGGCACGTCCGTGTGGTGCACGAGGGGTGTTGTGTCGTGCCTACACCTGTCAGGCCGTCGCAGGTGCCGGTGCGGCCTCGGCGGCCTCGTCACCCTCGGCAGCGGCTTCCGCGGAATCGGCGGATTCGGCGGGACGGGGGATGCGGTGCATCCCCTTGCGGTCGTAGAAGCGGGTGACGCCGAAGCCGAAGAGGACGGAGACGACCAGGGCGATGCCCATGGAGACCCAGGCACGGGTGAGGCCGGCGTCGGCCTGGGCGTCGTAGTAGAGGATGGAGCGCAGGCCCCCGGTGATCTGCCGCAGCGGCTCGAATGCCGCGAGCGCGCGGAAGAAGTCCGGCAGTGCCTGCAGCGGGACGGTCGCGCCGGAGGAGGGGACGGCCATGGCGACGAAGATGATGGCCGAGAGCAGCATGCCGGGGGTGCCGAAGACGGAGAGCAGCGCCAGCGCGCTCACGCCGACGACCGCGATGGTGCCCACGGAGTAGAGCCACAGCAGACCGAGGTGGGAGGCGTCCATGTCGAGGATGCCGACGGTGGCGGCCTGGACGAGCGATCCCATGACGACCGAGAGGCCGAGCATGAGGACCGTGCCGATCGCCAGCGTGCGCACCCGGCTCGTGTGCTGGAGGGGCATGCGCTGGCGGAAGGGCCCGAAGTCGGTGTGCACGTAACCGAGGGCGGTGTCGACCTGCGAGCTGATCGCGTTGGCGCCGAGCATGCCGCAGACGACCAGGACCAGCGCGTAGTAGAACGCGCTCAGGCCCATGGCGCTGTGCGAGCCGACCGGGTGGCCGTCGGCGACCTCCACGGTCGCGGGGTCGGCGAGCATCAGCTGGGCGGCCGGAGCGAGCTTGGCCCCCTGGCTCTTCGCGCGGTCGAGGAGGTCCTTGCCGATCTGGGCGGAGGCGGCGTGGGCGGCCTTCTGGGACGCCTGGCTGGCCATGGAGGAACCGATGCTGCCGGCCGACTGGTTGGTCAGCACCGTCAGGGTCGGCCGGACGGCCTGCTTCTGCTTCGGGTTGGTCAGCCCCGTCACCGCGGCGGTGAAGTCCTTCGGCACGACGAGCGCGCCGAAGACCTTGCCCTGGCCCAGCCGCTTGTCGGCTTCCTGTCGGCTGAGGACCTGCCAGTCGAAGCTGTGGTTGTCCGCGGCCTTCTTCTCGATGCCGGAGACGATCTGGTCGCCGAGGTTGATGCGCTTGCCGCCCGCGTCGGCGCCGCGGTCGCTGTTGACCAGGGCGACCGGCAGGTCGCGCAGATTGCCCTTGGGGTCCACGTTGCCACCCACATAGAGCAGGGCGAACAAGGTGGAGACCACCGCGAGGATGAGGCCCGAGCCGATCCACAGCCGCGGGCTGCGGAGCGCGGAGGAGGGCTGAGGGGAAGGCATGACTTCTCCGTGATGATTACATAGCGTAGCTAGATACTTCAGGTATCCAGCTACTGGATAGTGGCAGTATCTTCCTTGGGTGTCCAGTCGTTCACCGGTGGATGCCCGGCCGCACCACCAGCGAGGACGCCGCATGAAGATCTCGGAGCTCAGCCGCAGGACCGGCGTGCCGGTCGCCAGCATCAAGTACTTCCGGCGGGAAGGACTGCTGCCCGCCGGCAGGGCGACGGCCGCGACGCTGGCCGAGTACGGGGAGGAGCACGTCCAGCGCCTGCGGTTGATCAAGGCGCTCACCACCCTGGGCGGCCTGTCCATCGCCGCCACCCGCGACGTACTGGCAACGGTCGACCAGGCCGAGAACACCGACAAGACCCTTGAGGCGATCAGCTACGCCCTGCCCGTACCGGTCACGGCGGCCTCGGCCGGGGACGCCGACCGGGACGCGGCTGCCGAGTCGGCAGCCGAAGAGGACGTCATGGGTCTGATCGCGGCCATGGACTGGCAGGTCCCCAGCACCTCCCCCCACGTCCGGGGGCTGACGACCGCGCTCAGAGAGCTCAGGCGGCTCGACGCGGACTACCGGCCGGAAAGGCTCGTCGCGTACGCGGAACTGGCCCATTCCATCGCGCGCCTGGATCTCGAACGCGCGGCCGCCTTCGATGATTCGCCGACCCTGGCCGAACAGGCGGTCATCGTCCTCGCCCTCTCCGGCCCCATGCTCGAACTGCTGCGACGGCTGGCCCAGGAGGACCAGGTCCGCCGCCGGGCCGCAGCCGACCGCCCTGACGCCCAGTGATCGTCATGATGGCGTCCGTCCGGCCGCGGGCCGCTTCGGGAAGGCAGCGGCGGCCGGCTTGATGTGATCGTCCCTGATCAGGGCAGACGCTTTGGCGTGGTGACGTAGCTGAACGGCGCGGAGACTCCGGCGCTGTGGTGACCGGCCGCCGCGAGGGCCAGAGCCAGCCGCTCACGTGGTTTGAGATACAGCTCCGCGGTGGCGTGCAGAGCGCCGAGGGCGAACTCGTCCCCACACCCCACGGCCGCGTATCCGTCGGCGGGCTCGGCTATCTGATAGTCCCCGTAGACGGCGAACAGGCGGCTGTGCACACCGACGAGGAACGTCCCGGCCTGCTCCTGCTCGGAGTCCTTGCGTGCCCAGCCGCCGTCCTTGAGGCACTTGCGCAGCTTGTCGACGAAGACGGTGGTCATGAACCGGTCCAAGTCGCCCTTGGGCTTGGGTGCTTTGAACGCGTGGTGCAGCAGTTGTCCCATGCGGAAACTGGTGGTGAAGCCCATGGCGTAGGGGCCGTTGCGGAAGATCTTCGGATCCCGGCGGACGGTGAGCCTCAGGCCGGCGACACCGGCCGAATCCCCGCCCAGATGCACCCGCCCGTTGTGCACGAGCCCGACGATCACGGTCATGCTCTCTCCCTCCGCTGTACCGACCTTTCGATACTGCGCCCGGGGAAGCGGGCGGAAACGCGGTAGGGGGAGCGGTCGGATACCGGCGCGGGACGGGCAGGGTACCCGCCCCCTCCCGCCCTCTTCCCGTCGACTGAGCTCCGCACCGCGAACAGGGGTCAGGACGCCGGTTCGAGACCCCAGGCGACGGCTCGTCCTGCCGCGGCGGCGCGGTTGGGGACATCAAGCTTGGCGAGGATGTGCTCGATGTGGGTGGCGACCGTGCGCGGGCTGAGGAAGAGACGGGCGGCGATCTCGCGGTTGGTCCGCCCCTGGGTGAGTTCCGCCAGGACTTCGAGTTCGCGCGGGGAGAGGGCCGAGGGGCGGGCGACGGTACGGCACACCACGACCGTCCCGGCGTCCTGGCGGGTCAGGTGCAGTTCGAGGGTCCACCGCCGGTACGGCACCAGCACGGTGGCCGCCGTCCCCCGCCGGGCGGCCGTCCGCCGTACCAGGGCCGCCACGGGGGAGCCGGCGTCGGTGAGCCCGGGCAGCGGCTCGCCGCTCAGCACGACCGGGGCGGTGTCCGCGTCCCGCGGCACGAGTACGGCGCAGGAACTGCCCACGGCGTCGTCGGGTCCGCCCGGTCCTCCGGAGGAGCGGGGTCCGAGCAGCGGGTCGGTGACGGCCGCGAGACACTCGCCCAGCAGGGTCATCACGGCCCGGACGGCCGGTCGGTCGCACCGTTTCCGTGTGGTGCTGACGTTGAGCATGCCGACGTACCTGCCGTCCGCGGCGAACAGGCACTGGGCCACGCCGTCCTCGACACCCAGGGGGTCGAGAACGGCACGGAGCCCCGCCGAGGTCCGTCGCACCGGGCCGGGCACGTCGCGCCACCAGCGCGTGGTGTCCGCCGAGTACCGGATCAGCGAGAAGCCGGGGTCGTCGTGCAGGCGGTTCTCGATGTACCGGGTGGCATCGGCCGGGTAGCTGCCGGCCAGCGTGAGGTGACGGCGGCGCAGCGGATCCCACCGGGACAGCGACGCGTGGTCGTGGTCGATCACCGCGGACAGTGCGGTGAGGACGGTGTCCGCGCCGCCGGTGCCGCCCACGGCGCGGCGCGCCGCCTCCCGTACGTGCAGGGCGGCGCTCAGCACGTCCGTCGTGCTCTGCTTCGCTGTCATCCGCTCAGCATGATCATCCGTTGATGGGCGGTCAAACGGGGGGCGAACGGGGGCGAACGGGCCACCGTGGTTGAGCCTGTGTGCCCCTTTCTGGTGCCAGGGCGCGGGCCAGGACCAGAGTTTCGCGGCGGATCGCGGATCGCGGATCGCGGATCGCGGATCGCGGCCCGCAGGCCCGCCCTGCTCGGCGGCGAGCTGCTGGGGCCCGCGCAGCTCGCCCGGATGCGCACCACCGTCAAGATCCCCGACGGTCCCGGGGCCGGCCGACTGGCGATCAGCCGAGGACGAGGGGGATCTCCGCGGACAACTCGCCCAGTCGATCCTTCTCCGCTGCGGACGGGGCACGCCGTCCGGTGCCGATCAGCAACGCGTCCTTGTCGGAGAACGACGAGGGGAACGCCGCACCGGCGATCCCCTCCAGCAACTCGCGTGACCGGGCGAGCCCCTCGGCGGGCGGTTCCGCCGCGTCCGGGAGATGCGCGATCAGGTCGAGATGGTGCAGCGTCCATTCCAGCACGTACGCGGAGAGGTAGTCGCCCGCCGTGAGCACCTGGCCGCGGGTGGAGACCCGGACCGCGGGGTCCGCGAGCCCGGCGGCGCGACCGGCGGCGGAACCGACGTCGTCGAGGTGGAACTTGAGCAGTCCCGGCTCTTCGTACGCGGTGGCCAGGCGGACGGTCAGCGCGTCGAGCGGGTCGTCACCGGTCGGCGCTTCGACAATCTCCCAGTAAGTCACCGCGTCCCGGGTCGATTCCGTTTCGGCGGGGGTGACGAGGGTGATCAGGACGTCCTGCGCGTCGATGACCAGATGGCACACCAGGTCCCGCACGAGCCAGCCGGTGCAGCCGGACGGGCGCGTGAAGTCCTCGTCGGGGAGTTCGGCGACCGCCGTGCGCAACGCCGCCCAAGAGCGTGAGAAGAGGTCCACGCCCGCAAGCTAGCAGCGCCCGGCCCCCGGCGGTGAGTGCGGACGCGGGCCAACCGGGGCCGTGGTGCTCCCCATAGCCTTCGAGAACCGTACGAATCACCAAGGCTGTTGACGTTTAGCGTTCACAAAATTTATGGTCTCGGGACTCTCGCAGGAGATCAAGACGACGGAGACCAATGACGCCCTCTCCCGACGTGCGGTCGCGCCCCGCCCGCCTGTCCGCACTACTGCTCGTCGGCGTGCTCGTCGCTTCGGTGCCGCCCGCGGCCGCCGTGCAGGCGCCACAGCCCCCCATCGCCGACCGTCCCCCCACCTCCGCCTCCCCGACCGGCAGTTGCCGGACGGGCGACGGCTGGACACTCGAGACCACCCGCATCAACAGCGCCGACACCCACCACGCGTACGTGGGCAATGGCTACCTCGGGCAGCGTGTACCGTCCAACGGCGCCGGCTACACCGGTAGTGACGCCAAGACCGGCTGGCCGCTGTTCACCCCGAGCTACGACGGCTCGTTCGTTTCCGGGCTCTACGCCCACAACCAGCAGACCGCCGCTGACCGGGAGGCCGTGGCGGCCGTGCCGACCTGGTCCGCGCTCACCGTCGGCACGGGCGGCGAACGCGGGGATACGTTCAACTCTTTGACGAAAGCGGGTCGAATATCCGAGTATCGTCAGACCCTCTTCCTGCACTGCGGCCTCGTCCGGACCTCCCTGACCTGGACCGCCGCCGACGGTCGGAAGACCGACCTGGTCTATGAGGTGCTGGCCGACCGCAACGACCCGCACGTGGGTGCCGTTCGACTGAGCATGACGCCGCGCTGGAGCGGTGAAGCAACCGTCACCGACCAGCTCGACGGACGCGGCGCCCGACGCGTCCGGCAGACCGGCGGTGGTGATCGCACCGGTGGGGCCGGCCGGGACGGCCGGACCATGGATGTGGCCTTCCGTACCGATGGCACGGACACGGACGGTGCTGTCGCCTCCACCCTGCGGGCGGGGCCCGGCGTGCGTACGACCGGGACCCGACGCGCGGACAGTGCCCGCGACTTGAGTGCGCGGCAGTCCCTCACCTTCCCTGTCCGCAAGGGGCACGCGTACGAGATCACCAAGTACGTGGGTGTCGACACCGCCCTGACCTCGCAGTCACCCCGCCGGGACGCCACCGCCGCCTCCCAGCGCGCCGCCCGGCGCGGATGGGACAAGTTGTCGCGCGCCCACGCCGCCACCTGGGCCCGGTTGTGGCGTGCCGACATCGAGGTGCCGGGGCAGCGCGAACTGCAGGCATGGGTGCGCTCCGCACAGTACGGGCTGCTGTCCAGCACCCGTGAGGGCGCCGCCAACAGCGTCAGTCCGGCCGGGCTGACCAGCGACAACTACGCGGGCCTCGTGTTCTGGGACGCCGAGACCTGGATGTACCCGGCCCTGCTGGCCACCGCACCCGAACTCGCCAAGACGGTCGTCGATTACCGGTACCGGACCCTCGCGGGAGCGCGGGAGAACGCCCGTAAGCTCGGCTACCAGGGACTCTTCTACCCTTGGAACAGCGGCAGCAAGGGCGACTTGGCCCGGGAGTGCCACAGCGTGGACCCGCCGCACTGCCGTACTCAAGTCCACCTCCAGTCGGACATATCCCTCGCGGCCTGGCAGTACTACCTCGCCACCGGTGACACCGACTGGCTCCGCGAGCGCGGCTGGCCGGTGATGAAGGGCATAGCCGAGTTCTGGGCCGGGCGCGTCCACCGCAACGCGGACGGCAGCTACTCCATCAAGGACACCGCCGGCCCCGACGAGTACAGCAACGGCGTCGACGACGCGGTCTTCACCAACGCCGGCGCCGTCACCGCACTGCGCCATGCCACCCGCGCCGCTCGACTGCTCGGCGAGCGCGTCCCGGGGGAGTGGACGACGATCGCCGACCGGATCAAAATCCCGTACGACGCGCAACGCAAGGTCTTCCAGCAGTACGACGGCTACCGGGGAAGCAAGATAAAGCAGGCCGACACGGTCCTGCTGATGTACCCCCTGGAGTGGCGGATGCCCGAGGGTGCCGCGGCCAGCACCCTCGACTACTACGCCCAGCGGACAGACCCCGACGGCCCCGCCATGACGGACTCGGTGCACGCCATCGCCGCCGCCGGTACGGGCGAGGCGGGTTGCTCGACGTACACCTATCTGCAACGTTCCATCAGGCCGTTCGTTCGTGGTCCCTTCGCACAGTTCTCGGAGGCCCGTGGCGCCAAGGCGGGTGCCGAGGACCCGCTGGCCGGCTCGCCCGCGCACGACTTCCTCACCGGCAAGGGCGGCTTCCTGCAGATCTTCACCAACGGTCTGACCGGCCTGCGGATGCGCGAGGACCGGCTCCACCTCGACCCGATGCTGCCCCCACAACTCAGCGGCGACGGCGTCACCCTGCGCGGTCTGCACTGGCAGGGCCGCACCTACGACATCGAGCTGGGCTCCCACCGCACCACGGTCCGGCTCACCGACGGCCGACCCATGACCCTCGACACCCCGCAGGGCGCAAAGGTGGTCACCAGGACCGCTCCGGCCGTTCTCACCACCCGCCGTCCCGACCTCGCTCCCACCGACAACCTGGCCCGCTGTACCACCGTGACCGCCTCGTCCGAGGAACCCGGCATGTACGCGGACGCCGCCGTCGACGGCAACCCGGCCACGGCCTGGGTTCCGGACGGGCGAAGCGGCAGCCTCACCAATGACCTCGGCAAGCCCGTGCGCGTCACCAAGGTCCGCCCCACCTGGAGCGGTCCGGCGCCGGCCTCGTTCGACGTCCAGCTGTCCCTCGACGGACGGCACTGGCGTGATGCCACTGCCGACGCGGGCAATGGCACGCCCGTCTCCGCTCGGTACGTACGGGTGGTGGTGCGCGGTGAGGCCGCTGCCACGGCCCGTACGGGCATCGCCGAGCTCACGGTGTCCTAGGGTGTGTCCGCGAAGTCGCGGCGTACGCCCGAAGGGCGTGGCCCGCGGCGTCTGGTGCGTGCGATCGCAAGGCGGAGGGTCGCCCTCGTACCGGGCGTACTCGGGCGAGCCCGACAACGCAGCGAGCGCGCGTGCCAGGCGTCGCGGGCCAGACGCGAATTTGCGGGCACACCCCAGGGACCGGCAGGGGCCGGGCAGCTTCGTGCTGCCCGGCCCCTCGCCTGTGCCATGTCGGTCCTGACTAGGCTTCGGTCCGCTTCTCCAGGCGACTGCCGCGCGGCAGGGTGAGGGCCATCATGTCGCCGGGGGCGTCCAGTTCGATGCGGTGCCATCGCCCGCGCGGCACGACAACCGCGGTTCCGGCTGTCAGCTTGGTCTCCTCCTCCTCGTCTCCCGGCTGCTCCGGACGGAGATAGAGGCGTATTCCGCCGGTGAGGCACGCGACGACTTCGTCCGCGTCGGGGTGCACTTCCCAATGGTCGGCGTGGAGGTCGGCGTCGGTCTCCACATGGAAGGCGAACAACTGCCAGCCGTCCCGGTCGGGATCGAACATCTGCTGCTCGACGCGCACTTGGCCGTCCTGGCGCAGGTGGAGGGCGGACGCGAAGAGATCGATCGGAGTCACAGTCATGGCGGAACGCCCTTCTTTCGGTGGTCTTTCATCGGGTGGGTGTGTGGCCGGGAGACGGCCGGTCCGGTCGGCCGTGGTCACCTCAGTCGGCCAGGGCACGACGCAGCGCCGCGGTGAGCCCGGCCGTCTGTCGCTGTGACACGTCGGCGGACGGGATTGCCTGCGAGTCGTGCACGGTGCCGGGCCACTGGTGCGGCTCGACCGACACGCCCTTCCGGAGCAGGCGCCGCGTGTAAGGGGGGTTCGGGATCCATGTCGGCCATCCTGGCGGTCGCCACCCGTCCGGATCAGCCGACGTTCGTCGGGTATCCCGCCGGGATCACGCGCCGGTCGGCGCCTCCCTTGCTGCTGGGGAGGGCCCTATCCTCCTGACATGGAGGCACTGGCCGTACGGCTGTCGCAATTGGATTCGGAAGCGGAAGGCGTGGTCCGCGTCGTCATGTTCTACGACACGCTGATGCGCCGACGGGTGGATCTCCCGGCGCTCGCGCGGGCCTCGGCGGGCCTGGCCTCGTGCGTGGCCGGGATCCGGTTGCACAGCACGGGGCGGGCGATCCGCATCTCGCCCGACGGCAGGGAAACGTCCGCGCCGCCGTCACCCGCGTCCACCACCGTGCCGATCACACTCGACGAGGAGAAGATCGGCACGGTGTGGCTGGAACGCCCCGACGCGCCCGGCCCGCTCGACGAGTTGCTGCTGGAACGGCTCGCCATCGCCGCCGGAGCCGTCGTCGAGCGGTACGGCCCGGCCCGCACCACGATGGCCGACCCCGCCCTCCTCGAGCTGGTGATCAGCTCCGACAGCGACGAGGCGGCCCGAGCACGGGCGCTACGGCTCCTCGGTTTCGCCGCCGACCTGCCGGTCCGCGTCGTCGCCGTACGGTCGCGGCTTCCGCTCGACCGGCTCGGCGCTCTGATCTGCCCGGGCCGCCCGGTGAAGGCGGCACCGCTCGCCGACGTGGGCGTCATCCTGGCCACCACCGTCGACCCGGCACGGTTCCCGGCAGGCGTACACGCGGGCATCGGCAGCGCCGAAAGCCCCGACCGGTCCTGGCGCGAGGCACGCACCGCACTCCGTTTCACCACCCCACGCCGGCCGGTCGTCCACTACGACGGCCTGGGGTCCTTGGCGCTGCTCGCACAGGTCCCCCGGGAGGTCGCGCGAGACAACCCCGACGTGGCGGCGATCGCCCGCATGGCCGACAACCCGGAGGATCTGGAGACTCTGGACGCCTATTGCACCACCGGCTCCCTGCGCCGGGCCGCCGACCTGCTCCATCTGCACCACAGCAGTGTGGCCCGCAGACTCGAACAGATCGGAAAGACGCTGGGCGTCGAACTCACCGCGCCCAGCGGACTGATACGGGCCGAGCTCGCCCTCACCGCGTGGCGGCTGCTCAACGATTGAGGAAGCGCCCTCGACCCCGAGTTCGCCGGTGATCCGCGGCACGGAGGCCGGCCGTCCTCAGGGGGCCAGGGCCGCGGCGACCGCCGCCTCGGCGTGCAGGCGGGCGGTGGGGAAGACCGGTACGGGGCTGTCCTCGGCGCCGATGAGGAGCTCGATCTCGGTGCATCCCAGGATGACGCCTTCGGCGCCCTCGGCCACGAGGTTCTCGACGACCCGGCGGTAGGCCGCACGCGACTCGTCGCGGACGACGCCCAGGCAGAGTTCCTCGTAGATCACCCGGTGCACGAGCGCGCGCCCCTCGGCGTCCGGAACGCGGACGTCGAGACCGTTCGCCGTGAGACGGCCCCGGTAGAAGTCCTGCTCCATGGTGAACGCGGTGCCCAGCAGCCCCACTCGGCGCAGCCCCGCGGTGCGGACGGCGGCTGCGGTGGCGTCCGCGAGGTGCAGCAGCGGGACCGAGACCGCCGCCTCGACAAAGTCCGCGACCTTGTGCATGGTGTTGGTGCAGATGAGCAGCAGATCGGCGCCGGCCGCCTCCAACGACCGGGCGGCGGAGGCCAGTACCTCGCCGGCCTCCGCCCACCGCCCCTGGACCTGCAACTGCTCGATCTCGGCGAAGTCCACGGAGTAGAGCACACAGCGGGCCGAGTGCAGACCGCCGAGCCGCTCACGCGTCCGCTCGTTCAGGATCCGGTAGTACTCCGCCGTCGACTCCCAGCTCATCCCACCGATCAGCCCGATCGTCTTCCCGCCCGTATGCACGCTCATGTCCCCGCTCCTCGTGGCGTCATTACCTGCGCACACCATAAGGCAGGGGATGGGTATTTCATATATCTATAAGTATTGCTTTGATGTCTTCCTTGTCGGGCGTCCGGACAATGCGCGGTCCGTGCCACGCCCGTCGATGAGCAGGTCAGGCAAGGGTGGAACGGTGTCGCGGGCGACGGCCGCCCCCGGCACGGTCACGCGGGCCCCCGTGCGACCAGCGAGCGCAGGATGGGCTCGGCATGGGTCCACAGCAGCAAGCCGCCCGCGTCGGCGACGACATGGCGGCGCGCTGTGGGGATGGCGTCGGCGAGGGCGGTGCTCAGACCGGGGGAGTGGAACACGCTGGTGTCCTGTTCGCCGTACCAGAGATCGACCGGGGTCGTGATGGCGCTCATGTCGAACGGCCAGCGCCCCATGGTCAGTACGGTGTCCCGCGCGTAGCCGGCCGGGCCCCGGGCGAAGCCTTCGGTGATGGCCCGGCGGTAGGCCGCCGCGAAGAGGGGCTGCCGGAAGACCGCGCGGTCGGGTGCGGCGCAACCGGTCGTCACCAGGGCCCACATCGCGTCCGCATCGGCCGAAGCCGCGAAGGCGGCCTCGGCGGCGGGCGGATCCGCCGCCACGGCCTCCACCATGCTCCGCACCCCGGGCGCGAGGGCCCCGGCCAGCTCCGGCGCGGCCGGTTCGCCGCTGCCCGAGACGACCGCCGCCCCCACCACGATGCCGCGCGCCGCGCAGGCGAGCGCGAAGGGCGCCCCTTGCGAATACCCCACCACCCGCAGCCCGTCGAGGCCTCGCGCCGTCGCGAGGCTGCTCACGTCGTCGGGCCAGTCGCGAAGGGTCCGCCCGGGGGCGGGGTCGGAGGCGCCGAGGCCCGGGCGGTCCACCGAGATCAGACGGACGCCCAGCGCGTCCACCGCGTCCGCGCCGAACCCCAGCCACCGGCTCGTGGCCCCGCCGGGGCACAGCAGCACCGGGAGCCCGTCGGCCGGGCCCCACTCCGCCCAGGCCAGTCTGCGGCCGTCCGGCAGGCGGCTGCTGCCGAGCCGTTCGGGAGGCGCGATGCCGACGGGCCCCGTGGTCATGCGAGGGCCACGAGGTCGGCGTAGTCCGCGCCCCAGAGGTCCTCCACACCGTCGGGGAGCAGGATGATGCGCTCGGGCTGGAGGGCGTCGACGGCGCCTTCGTCGTGGGTGACCAGCACGACGGCGCCCTTGTAGGTGCGCAGGGCGCCGAGGATCTCCTCGCGGCTGGCGGGATCGAGGTTGTTCGTGGGCTCGTCGAGCAGGAGGACGTTGGCGGCGGAGACCACCAGGGTGGCCAGGGCCAGCCGGGTCTTCTCGCCGCCGGAGAGAACACCTGCGGGCTTGTCGGCGTCGTCACCGGAGAAGAGGAACGAGCCGAGCACCTTGCGGATCTCGACCAGGTCCATGCCGGGGGCCGCCGAGCGCATGTTCTCCAGGACCGTGCGGTCGCCGTCGAGGGTCTCGTGCTCCTGGGCGTAGTAGCCGCGTTTGAGACCGTGGCCCTCGATGACCCGGCCGGTGTCCGGCTTGTCGACACCGGCGAGCAGACGCAGCAGGGTGGTCTTGCCGGCACCGTTGAGGCCGAGGATGACGACGCGGGAGCCCCTGTCGATGGCCAGGTCGACGTCGGTGAAGATCTCCAGCGAACCGTAGGACTTGGACAGCCCCTCGGCGGTCAGCGGGGTCTTGCCGCAAGGAGCGGGCTCGGGGAAGCGCAGCTTCGCGACCTTGTCGGAGCGGCGCTCGGGTTCCAGGTCGCTCAGCAGCTTCTCGGCGCGGCGGGCCATGTTCTGGGCGGCGACCGCCTTGGTGCCGGCGCGCAGCTTGTTCGCCTGGAAACTGAGCGCGGCCGCCTTCTTCTCGGCGTTGGCCCGCTCGCGCTTGCGGCGGCGCTCGTCGGCGCCGCGCTGGGCCTGGTACTGCTTCCAGCCCATGTTGTAGACGTCGACGGCGGCGCGGTTGGCGTCGAGGTGGAACACCTTGTTGACCACGGTCTCGACCAGGTCGATGTCGTGCGAGATGACGACGAAACCGCCCTGGTAGGTCTTGAGGAAGTCGCGCAACCACGCGATGGAGTCCGCGTCCAGGTGGTTGGTCGGCTCGTCCAGCAGGAGGATGTCCGCGCCGGAGAAGAGGATGCGGGCCAGCTCCACGCGGCGGCGCTGGCCGCCGGAGAGGGTGTGCAGGGGCTGCTCCATGATCCGCTCGGGCAGGCCCAGGCTGGCGGCGATGGTGGCCGCCTCGGCCTCGGCCGCGTAGCCGCCCTTGGCGAGGAACTCGGTGTCCAGCCGCTCGTACTTCTTCATCGCCTTCTCGCGCGTCGCGCCCCGGCCGGTGGCGATGCGTTCCTGGCACTCGCGGATCGAGCGGAGCACGGTGTCCAGGCCACGGGCGGACAGCACGCGGTCGAGCGCGAGCATGTCCAGGTCGCCGGTGCGTGGGTCCTGCGGCAGGTAGCCGACCTCGCCGGAGCGGGTGACGGTGCCGTTCGCGGGCATGCCTTCACCGGAGAGGACCTTGGTGAGGGTGGTCTTGCCGGCGCCGTTGCGACCGACCAGGCCGATACGGTCGCCCTTGGCGATGCGGAAGGACGCCGACTCGATGAGGACGCGGGCGCCTGCGCGCAGTTCGAGACCGGTGGCGGTGATCATGAGAAGTGGGGCTCCAAGGCCGTAGTTCGGGGGTGGTGCGGTGTTCCGGGGGCCGGGGCGGGGCCCCGGCGGGAGCCGGTGCGCTCGCGAGGGTCGCCCGCGCGCTGCGGGCGGGTCCTGCTCGCCACCGGCCCCCGAGGGCTCCCGTCAGGCCGGGTACGTCACTTGACCGCGGTGATGATGGGCAGGACGCCGTGGTCGTTGTAGCGGACCGCGTGCACGGTGAAGCCGGCCGTTTCGAGCTGGCCGCGCACCTCGTCCTCGCTGGAGAAGTTCAGATAGGTCGCCTGGACGATGTCGCCCATGATGGCCAGCTCCCGGCGCAGGTCCGGCTCGGGGATGTCGTACTTCTCCCAGGCCGCGGCCTCCTCGGGCGCCACCCACGGCGGCGGGGGCGGCGGGGTGAGGAAGCTGAGCAGCAGCCGGCCGCCGGGGCGCAGTGCCTGGTGGAAGCTGCGGTACAGATCGATCAGCCGCTGCGGGTCCGACTCGTACATGTTCAGGCCGTTGCTGACGATCAGGTCGAACTCGCCGTCCACGCCGAGCTTCCATGCGTCGCGCACCTCGAACGCGGTGTGGTCGGAGAGGCCGTGCTCCGCCGCGTTCTCCTTGGCGTAGCCGATGGACTCCTCGTCGATGTCGATGCCGACGAGCGTGAACTTCTCGATGCCCCGGTAGTCCTGCTGCAGCAGGTCGTCCATCACCCCGCAGGGGACGGACGCCAGGGTCGCTCCTTCGGTGACGGAGCCGGCGATCTCCTCCTTGAAGCGGTGGAAGCGCTCGCGGGCCTGGCACAGCAGGGAGTTGTTGAGCAGCCAGTGCTCCATCGGCGTGGTGGGGCCGGAAGGTGTGTTGCGGAAGATGTACGAGGTCCAGTAGCCGTTGAGGCCCCGGTTGTGCAGCAGGAAACGGCCGAGCTCGAACTGCTGGAGCTGCTCGAGGATGTCCAGCGTCTCGTCGAGCGGCAGCACCAGCTGGTCCGCCCGGCGGAGCCGGTGCTCGATCTCCGCCGCGATCTTCTCGGTGCCGGCGTCGTCGGCGATCCGGGTGCCGGTGTGGTGCGAAATCGTGGATGTCATCGGTACGTCCTCAGTGTTCCTTGGCCGGAGTGGTTCCTCGGCCGGGTGGGAGAGGGGGCGGGGGCGGGAGTCAGACGTTCCAGCCGATCCGGGCGAAGCTTTCGCGGACGGAGGGGTGGTCGAGCATTCCCGCGTTGCGCAGCGCACGCAGGACGTTCTTGACGATCGGCACGTCCGGGGTGATCTCGAAGCCCGCGTAGAGGGCTTCGACGGATTTCCGCGCCTGCTGCCGGTTCCCGACGATGGAGTCGAGAAGCTCGATGTTGAAGAGCTTCTCCGACTCCACGGAAAGATAGAGCGTGGTGAACTCGGCCAGGTGCGTGCCGATCGCCTCCCGGTAGTCCTCGGGGATCTCCGCCCACAGATAGGTCATCAAGTCGTAGAAGAACGCGTAGTGCCGGGACTCGTCGTTCATGTGGTCGTTGACGTAGTACTTGATCGACGGGTGCACGCCGGGGCTGTTGAAGAACTCGACGAGTTCCCGCACGAGCGTGGTCTCGAAGCAGCAGTTGGCGAGGATTTCGAAGATGTCGTGGTACTTGGGATCGAGCTTCTTCTTGATCTCGGCGACCGCGCGCTGCGAGTCCGATATCGGGTGGTCGATCGTCCGCAGGTCCGGATAGTGGTTCTGCAGCTGCAGGATCATGTCCTGGGCGATATAGACGTGGTAGTACTCGTCGATGATCACCGAGTGGGTGTTGAGCTTCGTCTCGGCGGAGAATTCCACCGGAAGATCCGAGTAGAGGATCTTCGAGCAGGCCGAGACGATTTCCTTGATCTCCAGGTTCACGATGTCGTGCAGGTATTTGTAGAAGGACTGCACGAGGATTTCTTCCTTGCCCGCCCGGTCCAGCGAGGCGACCTCGTCGGCCAGCAGCAGCGGCTGCTTGTCCTCGGGGAAGAAGAAGCCCTCCTGCGTGAAATCGATGGTCTTGCGCGGGCGGGTACGGACGGAAGCGCGGGACTCCCACCTGGCGACGTACTCCGCGGTCAGGCTGGACAGCTTCCGGTCGGCTTCGGTGTTCTCCTGGCCGATGACGCTCATGACGGGTCTCTTTCCGGGCGCGGGGCATGCCGGAGCAGCCCCGCGCCCTCGGTGCGTGGGCGTCCGTGCACGGCGGCGACCGGAGTCGCCGCCGTACTGACGGAAGGGGAAAGGAAGGAACGAACGAACGGGCGGTGAGGCGGACGGTTCAGCCGGTCTCGGCGACCGCTTCGGCCTCCACCCCGTCCTTGGCCGGCTTGGGCTTGAGGAAGGCCAGGGACGCGGCGACGGCGACGGCGGCGGCCATCACCCCGGCGGTCACGATGGAGTCGCCGGTGAACAGGCTGCTGGCGATGCCCGTGAGCAGCGTGACGAGCAGCGCCCGTCCGCTCATGGTCAGCGAGGAGGCCGCGCCCTGGAGCTCGGGGAAGACGGCCATGGAGCGCCCGAAGACGACCGGGTAGACCGTGGCGAAGCCGACGCAGAAGACGGCGATCGGACCGGTGGTCGCCCAAGCGCCCTCGCCGAAGGCCAGGAACAAGGCGATGCCGACGACCGTGACGGCCATGCTGCAGACCACGGTGCGCTCGGGACCGCCCAGGACGGTGACGACCTTCGAGGCGAGGAGGCTCGCCACGGCGAAGGAGGCCACGACGATCAGCAGATGGCCGGCGAACTCCACGGTGGACAGGCCGAAGGTGTCGGTGTAGAGGAAGGAGCTGGCCGCGATGAACACCATGTACGCGGCGAACAGCAGGCTGGGGACGAGCGACGCCGCGATGAACTCCTTGCTCGACAGGAGCTTTCGGTAGTCACCGGCGACCTTCCTCGCGCTGACCTTCTCCAGCTCGCCCTTCGTCTCGGGCAGGAAGAACATCATCAGCAGCAACGACACCAGCGTGATGGCGAATACCGTCGCGTAGTTGCCGCGCCAGCCGATCGCCCGGTTGATCAGACCGCCCAGCGCCGGTGCCGCCGTCATGAAGGCGGACATCGCGGCATTGGTGAGCCCGAACATCTTGAACAGCTGGTTGCCCTGGTAGACATCGCCGATGATGACGAAGACCAGGACCACCGACGTGCTCGCCCCCACGCCCTGGACGAGCCGGGAGGCGAGCAGGAACTCGATGCTCGGTGCCACCGCGCAGCCCAGTGCGCCGACGAGCATGATCGTGTTGCCGGTCAGCATGACCTTGCGCCGGCCGAACCGGTCCGACAAGGGGCCGTAGGCCAGGGCGCCCAGGCAGTAGCCGAAGAAGTTGTACGTGATCGTCAGCTGTACCGAGGACCCGGAGGTGTCGAAGGCCTCGGCGATGTCCGGGAAGCTGGGCACGGACATGTCCAGTTCCATGATCGTGCCGATGAGGGTGATGACGAGCAGGGCAGGCAGAAATCTGTGTGTGTTCATGGCCTCATGAGGGACGGACCTGAAGGGAAAGGGGCTGCGGACACGCCGAGCCGAGCCCTGCCGCGGTCGGCAGGACTCAGCGATGCGCCGGCACCGGTCTTCGGACCAAGGGCCACCAGATGGCGTGGGCGTTCAGAGGCCTGCGGCTCGCCCTCACACCACCTGCGGCAGATAACGCCGGTTGCACCGTGTCCCCTTCTGGGAGTCGAGGCTGTCGCCCCAACGTAAGCACGCGGCCACTTGGTCCCACAAGTCATTTTTGACCTGCGAAGTCACCGATGCGGGACAGCAGTTCCTCGGTGAACTGCTTCGGCTTCTCCAGGTGCGGCATGTGCGACGCACCCGGAATGATCACGGCATCCGCACCGGGGACCGCACGCGCGTACGCCTGGCAGGCCCGCGGCGGAACGAAGTCGTGTTCTCCGACGACGAACAGGGTGCCGGGGCCCAGCCCGGCCAGCTGCCCGGCAGGCGCGTACGACCGCAGATTGCCCGTCAGCCGGAACTCCGTGCGGCCCCACATGGCGTCACGCACGTGCGCCGCGGTGGCGAGGGTGGCGTCCATCAGCGCGTCCGGCCAGTCGGTGCGGCACATGTGCCGCTCGGCGAAGACGATCGCCGCCTCCGCGAACCCGGGTGTGTCGTACTGCCCCGTCCGCATGCCGTCGCTGAGTGCCTGGGCCGTCTCCGCCGGGAGCCTGAAGAGCAGCTGCCGCATGTCGTCCTCGAACTTGCGGACATTCAGCACCGGCGAGATCAGGACCAGCCGGTCGGGGCGGCGCGGACCGCCGCGCAGGACGAAATCGCAGGCGATCATCGTGCCGAAGGAATGTGCGAGCAGATGGAAGCGCTCCAGGCCCAGGCCGTCGAGCAGTGCGTCGAGTTCGTCGACGAAGCGCTCCAGACGCCACAGGCCGGGGTCCGTGGGCCCCGCCGAGCGGCCGCAGCCCAGCTGGTCGTACACGACGACGGGATGGCCCGGCAGCAGGTCCGCCAGCGGACGCAGATAGTCGTGCGGTGTGCCGGGACCGCCGTGGACGGTCACCACCGGTGTTCCGGGGGCGTCGCCGTTGAGTATCTCGTACCAGATCCTGCCGCCGGGAACGTCGCACATCGCGCCGGCCGTCTTCTCACTCACTGTGTTCTCCCTGGTTCGTCGCGAGGTGGGCGCCGATCGTCGCCACATGGGGCATGCCGTTCATGCTCAGGTGGTTGCCGGTCACCGGCACCTGCGTCCAGCCGCCGCGCGCCAGCTCCCGCCAGCGCGGGGCCTGGCCCGCCGGGAACTGCGGGATCTCCTCCTGGTGCGAGAAGAACACGATGTCGCCGGAGTACGGGCGCGGGACATACCCGTGCATGGCCTGGCTGTGCCGCTGCCAGGCGTGGATGTAGCGGGGCAGGAAGTCGGCGGAGAGCATGTCCTCGAACTCCGTGCCGCGTGCCTTCTCCGCGATGTAGCCGATCTTCCCCTCGACCGTGTCCAGGGCCTCGAGCTCCGCCATGGAGAAGTCCAGCCGTGCCAGGCCGTAGCGGAGCAGATAGTCGATGATGTCCTGGCCGGTCATGTCGGCGGGCAGATTGCCGCGGGCCGGGCTGTCGATGAGGGCCACCTCCGGCCGGTATCCGTCGCGGGCGTCGAGCTGTTGGGCCATCTCGTACGCGACGATGCCGCCGAAGGAGGAGCCCCCGAGCCGGTACGGGGCCTTGAGGCCGAAGTCCTCCAGCTGCTCCAGGTAGTGGGCCGCCATGGCTTCGACCGTGGTGAACTCCGCGGTGCCGTCGAGCATCGGGGAGCGGAGCGCGTACACCGCCTGGTCCTCCGGCAGGCAGGCCGCGAGCTCCCGGTAGAAGTACACGTCGCCGCCGATCGGGTGCACCAGCACCAGGGGCGGCCGTGACTGCGGGTCGCCCTTCTTGACGACGACCACCGCCCCGGCGGCGGCCTCGGGCGTGTACCGGCCGTCGAGGTGCTCGGCCAGCCGGGAAGCGAGGGCCTGCGGCGTGGGTTGTTCCAGCTCCATGAACTCCACCCGGACGCCGACCCGTTCCCGGATCCGCGCCACGAGCTGCACGGCCGCCAGCGAGTCCCCGCCCAGCGCGAAGAAGTCGTCGTCGGGCCGGACGTCGTCGACGCCCAGGACCGCGCGCCAGGCCTCCGCGACGACGGTGCCCACCTCGTCCCCCTCCACATCGTGCGCCGCCGGCTGTGGGGTCCGCGCCGGTGCGCGGGACACCGTTCCCGGACGGTCGATCCAGTGCTCCTGCCGGTCGAAGGCGTAGCCGGGCAGCCGCACCCGGTCCCGGGCCGTGAGGCCGTGGAACGCCGACGCGTCGACACCGACGCCCGCGGCCCACGCCGTTCCCAGCGCCGTCAGGGCCACGGCCGCCTCCTCGCCGCCCTGTCCGGCCCGCGGCATGGCCGCCACCACCAGGTGCTCGGCGCGGTCCGGGTGCCGGCGCGCCGGGCGGCTCAGGATCCGGCCGGGCCCCACTTCGAGGAGGACGCCGCCCCGGCCGGTCTCCGACCCGTACAGCGTGGTCAGCCCGCGGTGGAACTCGACCGTCCCGCGCAGCTGCGCCGTCCAGTACTCGGGCCTGCGGACCTGGTCGGGGTCGGCCCAGTCACCGGTCAGATTGGAGAGGTACGGGATCGTGGGCCTGCGCAGCTCGATCCGTCCCAGCACCGCGGCGAACTCCTCCAGCACCGGGTCGAGCAGGCGCGAGTGGAACGCGTGCGCCACGGCGACCCTCCTGCCCGTGACACCGTCCGCTGACAACTGCGCTGCCAGCGCGTCGACGGCCCCGGGCGGACCGGAGACCACACAGCTGCCCGCGTCGTCGACCACGGCCAGGTCGAGGCCGTGCCGCTGTGCCAGCGGCAGCACCTGCCCGGCGGGCAGCGGCACGGCGAGCATCGCCCCCGGCGCGGTGCCCGCGAGCAGCCGGCCGCGCTCCAGGACCAGCGTCATCGCGTCCTCCAGCGAGAACACTCCCGCCAGGCAGGCGGCCACGTACTCGCCCAGGCTGTGCCCGATCATCGCGGCCGGCCGGACGCCGAGGTCCATGAACCACCGCGCCAGCGCGTATTCGACGATGAACAGGGCGATCTGTGTGTACCGGGTGTCCCCCACCCGTGCGGTCCGGCCCAGCAGATCGGCCTCGTCGACCCCCTCGGGCAGGTGCGGCCGGATGATCTCCAGGCAGGTGTCGACATGGGCCCGGAAGGCGGGCTCCGCGTCGTACAGCGCCTGCCCCATCCCCTGGTACTGCGCGCCCTGCCCGGGGAACATGAACACCGCGGGGCGGTCCGCTCGCCACGCGATCGGCTCCCGCTCCTCGGCCGCCAGCCGGTCGACGAGCTCCTGCCGACCGCTGCCGACGACCACCCGGTTGTACGGGAAGCGGTGCCGGGCGGTGGCTTGCGTGTACGCCACGCGCTCCAGCGGGACGTCGGGGTGCTCGGCCAGATAGCCCGCCAGGGCCCGCGCCTGCTCCCCGAGCGCTTCCACGGTGGGTGCGGACACCGTCAGCAACCGCTGCGCCCGTACGGGCTCGGTTCCGTGGGCCGGTGGTGCGGACGCCGGCGCCTCCTCCAGGACGACGTGGGCGTTGGTGCCGCCGATCCCGAAGGAACTGACACCGGCGCGCAGCACCGGGTGCTCGCTCGTCCACGGTGTGCACGCGGTGGTGACGTGGAACGGGCCCTTCTCCAGCTCGAGCCGTGGGTTGGGGGCGGTGTGGTGGAGGGTGGGGACCAGGGTGCGGTGCTCCAGACAGAGCACGGCCTTGATCAGCCCGGCGATACCGGACGCGACGTCGAGATGGCCGATGTTGGTCTTCACCGAGCCCAGCGCGACGCTCCGGTTGGTGCCGTCGTCGGCACCGAACGCCTCGCGCAGGGCGGCCACCTCGATGGGATCGCCGAGCGCGGTGCCCGTGCCGTGCGCTTCCACGTAGCTGACCGTCGACGGGTCGATGCCGGCCCTTTCATGGGCGCGGCGGATCACCGCGGCCTGCCGCGCCTGGCTGGGCGCGGTGTAACCGACCTTGTTCTGGCCGTCGTTGTTGATGGCCGTTGCCTTGATGACCGCGCGGATGGGGTCCTGGTCGGCGAGCGCCCGGTCGAGCGGTTTGAGCACCACGATGCCGACGCCCTGCCCCTCGATGGTGCCCTGCGCGGCCTCGTCGAAGGCCCGGCAGGTGCCGTCGGGGGAGAACACCATGCCTTCTTGGTGGAGATAGCCCTCCTTGCCCAGCTTGCCGATCGACACACCACCGGCCAGGGCGATGTCGCAGTCTCCCGCGAGCAGTGCGACGCACGCCTGGTGCACCGCGACCAGCGAGGTGGAGCAGGCGGTCTGCACGGTCACCGCGGGGCCGGTCAGGTCGAGCTTGTAGGCGACCTTGGTGGCCAGGAAGTTCGCCTGGTTGTTGATCATCGCCTGGTAGCGGGTGGCCAGGTCGGCATCGCCGAGGCCGGGCAGGACGTGACCGGTGGCGTAGTCGTTCTGCCCCGCACCCGCGTACAGCCCGATGTCGCCACCGTAGGCGTACGGGTCGCAGTGCGCGTCCTCCAGCGCGTGCCAGGCGCACTCCAGGAACACCCGGTGCTGCGGGTCCATCGTCTCGGCCTCCCGGCGGGAGTACCCGAAGATCGCCGCGTCGAAGCCCTTGATGTCCCGCAGGCCGCTCTGGGCCCGTACGTATCCGGGCCGGTCGAGCTCCGCCTCGGGCACGCCGGCCGCGAGCAGGTCCTCCCGGCTGTAGTGGACGACGGACTCATGGCCGGCGGTCAGGTTCCGCCAGTACTCCTCCAGGGTGTCGGCGTCCGGGAAACGCCCGGCCATGCCGATGATCGCGATGTCCCGGCCGCCGGCCTCCGCGGCCTCGCGCACCACCGGCTCGCGGCGCGGCCGGACCTCGTCACGGACTCCGCCGACGTGGGCGGCGAGGGAGGCGATGGTCGGGTGGGCGAACATCTCGGTCAGGCTGACCGCCCGCCGGATCTCCTCCGGCAGCCGGGCGTGCAGCTTGGTCAGCAGAATGGAGTTGCCGCCCACCTCGAAGAAGCGGTCGTGCACGCCCACCCGGTCCAGGCCGAGCACGTCCTGCCAGAGCCGGGCCAGCGTCAGCTCGGTCTCCCCGGCCGGGGCCACGGACGCGGCCGCCCGCCTGCGGCGCGGCCGCGGGAGCGCCTTGGTGTCGAGTTTGCCGCTGTACGACAGCGGCAGCTCGGTCAGGTGCACCAGGGCGCCCGGTCGCATGTACTCCGGCAGCAGACCGGCCAGATGGGTCTGGAGCGCCTCCTCGTCCAGGGCCGCTTCGGCGACGTAGTAGCCGATCAGGCTCTGTGCGGCGGCGGACGTGTCCGTACCGCCGTCCAGGGTCCCGACGATCACCGCGCTCTGCCGTACGCCCGGGTGGGCCGAGAGCGCGCTCTCCACCTCGCCCAGCTCGATGCGGTGGCCGCGCAGCTTGACCTGGGTGTCGACGCGGCCGACGAACTCGATCTCGCCGCCGTCCAGCAGGCGGGCCAGATCGCCCGTGCGGTAGAGGCGCCCGTGGCCCTCGCGCGGGCTCTCGACGAAGCGCTCGGCGGTCAGGCCGGGGTCGCCGAAGTAGCCACGGGCCAGCGCGCCGCCGCTCAGATACAGCTCACCGACCGCCCCCACGGGCAGCGGCCGCAGCCGCGCGTCCAGGATGTGCGCCCGCTCGTTCGGCAGCGGCCGGCCGATCGTCACCATCGGGTTGTCCGCCGCGTCCGCGACGTATTCCCGGGACGTCGACCAGATGGTGGTCTCGGTCGGGCCGTAGACGTTGACCACGCGCGGGCAGCGCTCCAACGCCGCGTGCAACAAGTGGCGTTCGAGCCTTTCGCCGCCCACGAGCAGCCGGGTGCCGGACAGGCCGCGCAGCGCCTCCAACTTCATCTCCAGCAGGCTGGGGGTCATCTGCACGAAGTCGTACGCCGCGCAGTCCAGCTCCTCGAAGAGGTGGTCACCCATGACCACACTGCCGCCGCCGAGCAGCGTCAGCCCGTATTCGAGCCCGAAGATGTCGAAGACGTAGTTGGTCAGGCTGTAGGTGTGCAGGGCCCCGGAGTCCGGGAAGTGCCGTCGGCGCATGGCCGCCACCGTGGACGTGAAGGCCAGGTGCTCGACCATCACACCCTTGGGCTGCCCGGTGGTGCCGGAGGTGTAGAGGACGTACGCCAGCGCGTCCCCGCCGACCGGCAGGTCCAGGTCGTCCCCGCTCTCCGCGGCGCATGCCGCCTCGGTCCGCGGGTCGTCCACGGCGATCACGGTCAGCGTGGGGTGGCACGCCTGCACCCGCTCCCGGTGCCGGGCGTGGGTGAGCAGCAGCCGGGCGCCGCAGCCCTCGACGATGCGCGCGGTGCGCTCGTCGGGGTAACCGGGGTCGAGCGGCACATAGGCCGCTCCGGCCTTCAGCACCGCGAGCAGGCCGATCACCGTGTCCACCCCGCGGTCGAGCAGCAGCAGTACGGGCTCCTCCGGTGCCATCGGCACTTGCTGCCGGGCCACGCGGGCCAGCCGGTTGGCGGCAGCGTTGACCTGCGCGTACGTCAGCGTCCGGCCGTCGTGGCTGACGGCCGGCGCGTCGGGGGTGCGGGCGGCCTGTGCTTCGAAGGCGCGGTGGATGACCGGCTCGGCGGGCTCGGCGACGCCGGAGTCGTTCCACCGCCGCTGCGCCTCGATCCCTTCGGCGCCGGCCGGTTCCAGGTCCGCCGGGGAACTCTCCGGTGCGCGGGCGACGTGGTCCAGCACCGACTCCATTCCGGTCAGGAGCCGTTGGACCGTCGCGGGCTCGAAGAGCTCGCCCGCGTAGTCCAGCGTGAGCACCACCTCGTCGTCCTTCTCCGCGACCGACACCACCAGCGGGTAGTCCCGCTTCTGGTACCGGAACCGGAACCGCGGGCGCAGCAGGCGCTCGTGCTCGGCGTCCTCGACCGCGGGGTAGCTCTCGTTGATGAAGAGGCTGTCGAACAGCCGGCGGCCGCCCGGCTGCAGCGCCGCGAGGTCGACGATGCTGCGCCGGCCGACCTCGTGGATGTCCTCCTGCAGCCGCTGGATCTCCTCGATCAGACTGTCGGCACCGGTGTCGTGCCGGGCGATCAACGGGACGGTGCTGAGGTAGAGACCGACCGAGGTGTCGATCCCGTCCACCGGCAGATCACGCCCGGCCAGCACCGTGCCCACCACGGTGGTGTCGCAGTGGCCGTAGACGCTCAGCACCTTGTGCCAGGCGTACTGCAGAACGGCGTTCGAGGTGACCCCGTGTTCCCGGGTGACGGACCGCAGTGCCGCGAGCAGCTCCGGTCGCAGGGACAGCGACCGCTGCTCCTGGCGGCGTATGTGCTTGTAGGCGCCGAGGTCGAGGTGGCGGGACCCGGCGGTCAGCAGCCCCCCGAGATCGCAGCCTCCCTCGGCGTCCGCAACGTAGCTCCGCCAGAACGCCTCGTGGTCGCGTGCGTGCCGGTGCAGATGGCGCTGGATCCCGGCGTAGTTCTCCGCCGGGAGCACCGCGGTCTCGCCGTCGCACAGCGCGAGGTAGCACGCGTGCACGTTCCGCAGGAGCAGCGGGCTGCTCCAGCCGTCGAGGATGGCGTGATGGGTGTTGAGCACACAGGTGAAGTGCTCCGCCCCCTGCTTGACCAGATACACCCGGAACAGACCGCTCGTGCCGAGGTCGTAGGGGATGCCGCGGTCGCGCTCCAGCAGCTCCTCGAAGGCCGCGGCGGGGTCCGGGTGGTCGCCCAGGTCCACGAACTCCCATGTCAGGTGGGACCGCCGGTCGATGACCTGCACCATCTCGTACTGCCAGTCGAAGCGCAGCCGCAGGGCACTGAGGGCCTGCTGTGCCTGCCCCCACGCCTGCCGGAGCAGCTCGGGGTCGACGGCGCCGTGGTAGTCCCACACGGCCTGGACGCGATAGGCGTCGTCGACGTCGCCCTGGCTCAGGGCATGGTGGATGAAGCCCTGCTGGAGGCTGCTGGCCGCGAAGACCCCGTCCAGCTCGTCGGCCGCCTGCAACCGGTCCAGGTGCTCCTGAGGCAGCAGGCCGTCGATGTCGCTGCTCGTCAGGTAGGTGCGCGGACTGCGCGCCGTCAGCTCGACCAGCGCCGCCAGCCGTTCCTCGAACGCGCGGGCCAGCCGTTCCGCGTCCTGCCGCGGCAGCCTGCTGAGCAGCGTGAACCGCAGCCGGCCGCCGACGACCATGCCGGCCGCGGAGACCGTGTACGGCAACAGGTTGGCCTCGTGCAGCCAGTCGCCACTCGGACCGTCGTCCAGCTGCCAGTCGCCGTGCTCGTCGGCGTCGATCCGGCCGAGGTAGTTGAAACAGACCTGGGGAAGCTCGCGCGCGTACCCCATCAGCGGCCCGAAACCGATGCCCTTCGCGGGGGTGGCCCGCAGGCTCTCCTTGACCGACTTCAGGGCGTCCGCCGGCTCGCCGCCCGCACCCAGGCGTACCGGGTAGAGCGTGGTGAACCAGCCGAGGGTACGGCTGACGTCCGCGCCCGCGTCGAGCTCTTCGCGCCCGTGGCCCTCGACCATCAGATGGCTGACGGACCGGCCGGTCAGCTCGGTCAGTGCCTGGCCGAAGGCGGTGAGCAGGAACTCGTCGACGCGGGTGCGGTAGGCGCGTTGGCACGCGCCCAGCAGCAGCGCGGTGCGCTCGGCGTCCAGGGAGATCCCGATCTCGACGGGGACACCCGTGTCCTGCCGCAGGACCGGGGCCTCGTCCATGTCGGCGAGCAGGCCTTCCCAGTAGCCGCGCTCGTCCGCGTGCCGCTCGGCGTGCGCGGCGACCGTGTCGGCCCACTGCCGGTAGCTGGTGCCCTTCTCCCCGAGGTGTCCTCCCTCGTACAGCGTGCGCAGATCCTCGGCGAGTGTCCGCCAGCTGACGGTGTCGACGATCAGGTGGTGCAGGGCGAAGAACACCCGGCTGCTGCCGTCGGCGTAGCCGTGCAGAAGGCCGAAGGCGTACGTCGGCCCGCTCGCCAGGTCGAAGCCGTTCTGCCATGCGGTCAGAACGCTTTCCACAGCGGCGTCGAACTCGGCGGTCCCCTCACCGCCGGGCAGGTCGCGCACGTCGAGCACCCGCACCCCGGCGAAATCGGCCGCGGTGTCGTAGTACTGCCGCGGCCCGCCCGGTGCGGACAGGTCGTAGCGCAGTCGGAACGCGTCGTGGTGGGCCACCAGGGCCCGCAGGCTTTCCTCCAGCCGCGGGAGTGCCAGTTCGGGCGTGCGAACCAGGAAGGACTGGTTCCAGTGCCCGGGCCGGGGGAAGTCCTGGGCGAAGAACCACGACTGGACGGGCAGCAGGGGAGCGTTCCCCTCCAGGGTGCCCTGCTCGGTCCGTACAGCCGGCCCGGCGCCGGGCCCGGCGGTGACCACGACCCGGTCGTGGAAGCGCTCGATGGTGCGGTGGGCGAAGACATCACGCACACTGACCTGCAGCCCGAGCTCCTTGCGCAGCCGGCTCACCAGTCGGATGGCAATGATGCTGTCCATGCCCAGGTGCATCAGGTCGACGGTGATGCCGAGCTGCTCCCGCGGCACGCCCAGGATGTCGGCCCACGCGTCGCGCAGCTGCCGCTCGCGCTCGGAGCGCGGCGGGACGTGCTCGGCGGCGACCGCGGTCCCGGGGGCGTCGGGCAGGGCCTTGCGGTCCAGCTTGCCGTTGGGGCTCAACGGCAGCTCCGGCAGGTGCACCAGTGCCTCGGGGACCATGTACGCGGGCAGGCTCGCGGACAGCCGCTCCAGCAGGGGAGCGGGGTCGAGTGCGGTGTCGGAGACGTAGTAACCGATGAGAGCCTGCCGACGGCGATCGGCCGCGGTGTCGTACTCCTTGATGAGGACGACGCTCTGGGAGATGCGCGGGTCCTGGGAGAGGGCGCTCTCGATCTCGCCGAGTTCGACGCGGTAGCCGTTGAGTTTGACTTGGAAGTCGTTGCGTCCGATGAATTCGATGTGTCCGTCGGGGGTCCAGCGGCCGAGGTCGCCGGTGTGGTAGAGGCGGCCGAGGGTGGGGTGTTCGGTGTAGCGCTCGGTGGTGAGTTGTTCGTCGCGCCAGTAGCCGAGGGCGACGCCGGTGCCGCCGATGTGGATTTCGCCGATGACGCCGGTGGGGCAGTGTTCGCCTTGGGTGTTGAGGACGTACATGCGTTGGTTGGGCATGGCGACGCCGTAGGGGATGCTGTTCCACGCGGGGTCGACGTGGTCGATCTCGTACCAGATCGACCAGATGCTGCCTTCGGTGGCGCCGCCGAGGCTCATCACTGTCGCGTCAGGAATGTGTTGGCGGATGCGGTCGGGGAGGCTGGTGGGGATCCAGTCGCCGCTGAGCAGGAACACCCTCAGTGATTGGAGATGTCCGCCTTCGTCGATGAGCAGGCCGGCGAGCTGGGGGACGCTGTTCCAGACGGTGACCTGGTGGTGTTCGATGAGGTGGGCCCAGTGGGCGGGGTTCTTGGTTTCTTCCTGTGCGGGGAAGACGATGGTGGCGCCGGCGGCGAGGGTGCCGAAGAGGTCGTAGACGGAGAGGTCGAAGCTGAGTTCGGACAGGGCCAGGACGCGGTCTTGGGGTGTGATGTGGAAGCGTTCGTTGACGGCGAGGAGGGTGTTGACCGCGCCGCGGTGGCTGATGGTCACGCCCTTGGGGCGGCCTGTCGATCCCGAGGTGAAGATGACGTAGGCGACGTCGTCGGGGCCCACGACGGGCAGTGAGGATTCCTCGGCGGGGTGGTTCTGTTCCAGCAGGTCCTCGATGACCAGCAGTCGGCACACGGAAGCCAGAGCTTGTACGTCCGCCCGTGCGAACTGCCCACGCGACACCAACAACGTGTGCACATCGGCCTGCGCGAGGATCTCCTCGATCCGGCCGGCCGGCCAGTCGACGTGCAGCGGCAGATAGCCGAGGCCGGCCTTCATGACCGCGGCGGTGGCCAGCACCTGGCTGTGGCCCTTCTCCGCGAGGACGCCGGCGAGCCGCTCACCGGAGCCGTCGCCGAGCTCCCCGCGCAGCCGCAGGGCGAGCGTACGGCTCTGCTCGATCAGCTCGCCGTAGGTGTGCGTACGACCCGTCCCGGCGTCGATGACGGCCGTCGCCCCCTCCCGGCCCTCGATGCGGCACCGCTCCTCGTAGAGACCGAACATCGTCTGCTCGCAGGCCTCGCCGTCGAAGGCGTTCGCCGCCGCGACCAGGGCGCGGTCGGTGTCTGGCAGATACCGGTCCCTGGGCAGACCGGCTTCCCAGTCGCCGCCCGCGAGACGCTCGATGAGCAGGCAGTACAGGCGGTTGAGGTGCTCGATGAAAGCGCGGTCGAAGAGCTGCTCGACGTACAGCCACTTGCTCATGAAGCCGCTGTCGACCTCGATCGCCTGGAGGTCGATCCAGGCCTGTGAGGTCTGTGCGCTCCAGCGGCGCTCCTCGACGAGTTCGCTGTCGTCCAGGTAGGCCGCGCGTTCGAAGTCACGGGTCTCGTTGCCCATCACGCCGGTGAACACGATCGGCGAGACCGCCTTGGTCGTGTCCAGACCGTGCAGCCTGCTCAGATCGCGCTGGACCTCCACCCCCGAGTACAGGGCGTGGCTGATGTCCTCCCACAGCCTGTCGTGGGTGCGGCGGGTCAGCGACGCGACGTCGGCACCGTGGTCGGTGTAGTGGAACAGCACGGTCGAGGTGAAGTTGCCGAGGAGGGAATCGACGCCCTCGAGGACCGGATGGCGATTGAACAGCGTGAGGGTGAGCGGGAACTCACGGGACCCGGAGAAGTAGGACATCACGCTGCCGAACAGGCTCAGCAGGACGGACGACGTGGACACTCCGCGCTGCCGCGCCTGTTCCTTGAACCGGTCCCAGATGTCGGGGGCGACGTGGAGGGTGTGCTCGTCGAAGCGCGGATGGTCGACGGCGTCCGGCGACTCCTTGAACGGCAGGGTGCACCGCAGCGGCATATCGGCCAGCCGGTCCTGCCAGTAGGCGCGGTCGTCCGCGTACCACTGCGAGTGCTTCAGCAGACCGGTGTAGTCCTGGTAGTCCTTGAAGCTCGCCCGCGGCAGCTCCGGACGCCGTTCCGTGCCCCGGTAGAGGTCATCGAGGCGACGCAGGACGGCGAGCCTGCTCTGCACGTCGAGGATGATCAGGTCCCAGCTGAGGTGCAGCACGCAGCGGTCCCGGAAGCGGCTCACCTCCAGGGTGAACAGCGGGAACCGCTCCGGGTCGTAGAGCCGGTGCGAGAGCCGCTCCCGTACGGCGGTCAGCTGCGACTCGTCGTAGTCGTGCGCGGTGAAGTCGTTGACCACGAGCTCGAAGGGCGGGACATCCGCGGCATCGAGCACACGCTGCTGGAGCCGGTCGTAGGAGAAGACGGTGCGCAGCACGTCGCACTCGGCGACGAGCCGGCGGACCGAGTCCGCCAGCCGGTCCGTGTCCAGGTCCCGGTACAGATACTCGTTGTAGACGTGGTTGGCGACGTTGCCGATCTCGTAGTTGCCGAGCCTGCCGACGAGATACGCCTTCTGGATCTCGGTCATGTCGAACCAGCCGCCCGGGTCCGCGCCGGTGCCCGCGGGCAGGGCCGTCAGATCGGCCTCGCCGCGGACCTCGCGGAAGTCGCTGGGCGTGTAGCGCGGTGCCGTCCGGCCCGCGCAGTGGCCGACGACCTCGGCGAGAGCGGCTTCGAGGGCCCGGGCCAGCGCGCCGGTGTCCTCGGCGGCCAGCCGGCTGTCGACACGGACCTGGAGCCGGTCCTCGGTCACATACGCGAAGACGGACAGCAGCGCGTCGGAGGCGTTGCACGGCGGCATGGCCTCGCCGCTGTCCTCCATCACCAGCTGCCAGTCGCCCGCCCCCGGCTGCTCGCTGTCGAGCCGGCCCAGGTAGTTGAACCAGACGTGGGGAAGCGCGCGGTCCCGGTAGCCGACGAGCGGGCCGAAACCGATGCCCTTGTCGGGCACCGCGCGCAGGCTCTCCTTGACACTCCGAACGCTCTCGCCGATGTCGTTGCCCAGGGGCAGCCGCACCGGGTACAGGGTGGTGAACCATCCCATGGTGCCGGTGACGTCGAGCGCGGGGCCGATGTCCTCGCGCCCGTGGCCTTCGAGCATGACGTGATGGGTGCGCCCGCCGCCGACGGCCTCCAGAGCCCGGCCGAGCGCCGTCAGCAGAAGGTCGTCGACGTGCGTGTGGTACGCGCGGTGCGCCGGTCCCAGCAGGTCCCGGGTGTCCTGCTCGTTCAGGGTGAACTGTTCGGTGTGTGCCACCGTGGAGCCGATCCGGGCCCGCGTGCCCGGTCGGAAGTCGCCGAGCAGCTCCTCCCAGTAGGCCCTCTGCTCCGGCCGCTCCTGCGCGTACGCGGATACGGCGCCGGCCCACTGCCGGAAGCTGGTGCCCTTCTTCCCGAGCTGCTGCCCCTCGTACAGCGCGCGCAGGTCCTCGGCCAGGATCCGCCAGCTGACCGTGTCCGTGATCAGGTGGTGCAGGGCGAAGAACACCCGGCTGCTGTGGTCGGCGTAGCCGTGCAGATAGCCGAGGGCGTACACGGGGCCGTGCTCGAGGTCGAAACCGCGCTGCCAGCCGGTCAGCGTCCGGTGCAGGGCCTCGGTGAACTCGGGAGTGCCCTCGCCGCCGGGCAGGCCGCGCACGTCGAGGACGTTGAAGCCGGGGAACGGGGCGCCCGGCTCATAGGATTGCGTGGTGCCGCGGTAGCGCAGCCGGAAGGCGTCGTGGCGGGCGACGAGGGCGCGCAGGGCGGACTCCAGCCGCGGCAGCGACAGCTCCGGCGCACGGACCACGAACGCCTGGTTCCAGTGCTCGGGCCGGGGGAACCCCTGCTCGAAGAACCAGGACTGGATGGGAAGCAGCTCCAGCTCGCCCGCCAGGGTCCCCTGCTCGGTGAGGACGTCGGCCCGCGGCTCGGCCGCGGCTTCCTGGCGGCTTTCGACGAAGTCGGCGAACTGCTCGATGGTCGGCAGGGAGAACACGTCCCGGACGCTGATCGCCAGATCGAGTTGCCGGCGCAGTCGGCTCGCCAGCCGGATGGCGACGATGCTGTCCATTCCCAGCCGGGTCGCGTCGTCGCGGATGCCCACGTCGCCGGGGCGCAGGCCCAGGCACTCGGCCCACAGGTCACGGAGCCGCTCCTGCAAGGGGGTGCGGGGCGCGATGTGCTCCTGGCCGGCGTCGGAGGGGCCGGGGTCGGGCAGCGCCTTGCGGTCGAGCTTGCCGTTGACGGTCACGGGCAGGGACGACAGGTGCACCAAGGCGCTGGGAACCATGTAGGACGGCAGGGTCGCACGCAGCGCACCCGCCATGGCGGTCTCGTCCAACGGACGGTCCGCGACGTAGTAGCCCACCAGGTACTTGTGCTCGGGCCGCCGCGGGTCGGGCTGCTGGACCAGGGCGATGCCCTGCTTGACGCCGGGGTACCCGGCCAGGGCCGCCTCGATCTCGCCGAGCTCGATGCGATAGCCGCGGATCTTGACCTGGAAGTCGTCGCGGCCGATGAACTCGATGGCGCCGTCGTGCAGCCGCCGTACGAGGTCGCCCGTGCGGTACAGACGCCCGTCACCGAAGGGGTTCTCGACGAAGCGTTCGGCGGTGAGCTCGGGCCGGTTGAGGTAGCCGCGCGCCAGACCGGCGCCGCCCAGGTACAGTTCACCGATCGCCTGGACGGGCAGGGGCCTGCGGCCCGGGTTGAGCACGTACGCCTGCGTGTTGTCGATCGGCGTACCGATGAGCACGGTGTCGATCGCCGGGTCGGTGCAGGGGTGGTGCAGGACGTCGATGGACGCCTCGGTCGGCCCGTACAGATTGTGCAGACGCGCATCCGGCAGCAGCGCGTGCGTGGCGCGCACCTGCGCGAGCTTGAGCTCCTCGCCGCTGCAGAAGAGGTAGCGCAGGCTCGCCAGCCCCTGCCGGACCGGTTCGGCGGACGCCTCCACCGTCTCCAGGAAGGCGCTGAACATCGAGGGCACGAAGTGCATGACGCTGACGTTTTCGCGCTCGATGATCTCCATCAGCGCATAGGGGTCCTTGTGGTCCTCGGGCTCGGCGAAGACGACAGCCGCACCGAACCAGTTGGCCCATAAAAGCTCCCACACCGACACGTCGAAGACGTACGACGTCTTCTGCAGCACCCGGTCCGAGGGGTCGAGCGGGAACGCCCGGTTCATCCACTGGATGCGGTTGACCAGGCCGCCGTGCTCGCACAGCACGCCCTTGGGTTTTCCGGTGGTGCCGGACGTGTAGATGACGTACGCGAGATCGGCTCCGGTGAGCGGCAGGCCCGGGTCGTCGGAGGGCTGTGCGGCCAGTTCGTCGGCGGCGCCGTCGACGGACAGCACGGCCACCGGCAGTGCGGCGTCGTGGCAGCCGGCCGCGTTGCGCTCGTCGGTGAGCAGCAGCGGACTGCCGGTGTCGGAGAGGATGAACCGGATCCGCTCGTGCGGTGAGCCGGGGTCGACGGGCACATAGGCGCCGCCGGCCTTCATGACGCCCAGAACCGCGATCAGCATGTGCTCACTGCGGTCCAGCAGCAGACAGACCAGGCTGCCGACGGAGACCCCGTGCCGCTCGGTGAGCAGATGGGCCAGCCGGTTGGCGCTCTCGTTCAGCTCGCGGTAGCTCAGCACCCGGTTGCGGTAGATCACGGCGGGGGCGTCCGGGGTCCGCCCCACCTGGCGCTCGAACATCTCGACCGCGGTCCGTACGGTGCCGTGGTCCCATGCGGTGCGGTTCCACTCCGCGATCTGCCGCAGCCCCTCGGGATCCACCAGGTCCAGGCGGTCGGTGACCTCGTCCGGCGTAGCCGCGGCCGAGCGCAACACGGTGAGGTACGTGTCGAAGAGCGCCCGCACGTAGTCGCGCTCGTAGCGCGCCTCGGCGTAGGTGACCGTGAAGGAGACCCGGTCGCCGTCCTCCTTGGCGATGACCGAGATGCCGAACTTCTCCGCGAGATCCCGGTAGGGGAGCACGCGGTGGCCGGTGGCGGCGCCGGCCTTCTCCACCGGGGCGAAGTTGTGCATGGTGAAGAGGACCTGGAGCACGTCGGCCAGGTCCGCGGCCCCACCCGGCAGGGAGCCGGTCAGCATGTCCAGATTCAGCTGGTGGTGCTGGTTGAGATCGATGACCGCCTCGTTGACCCGGCGCGCGTTGTCCAGGAAACGGTCGCCGCCCCGGAACTCCGGTATCAGCGGCAGTGTGTTGATGAACGGGCCGACGGCGGACTGGAAGGCAGGCGGCCGGTTCGCGACGGTGATGCCGACGGCGAAGTCGTGCTGGCCGCCGGCGAAGCTGCTCAGCGTCTGGTACAGACCGGTGAACAGCAGCGCGTACAGACTCAGCCCGTGCTGCCCGGCCAGTTCGGACAGCGCCCGGTGGGTCTCCGATGCGAGCGTGTAGTCGAGGGTGCCGGCCCGGTTGTCGGCCCCGCGTGCGGGGTTGCGCTTCAGACGCAGCTTGCCGGCGGCGGCCAACCGTTCGGCGAGCCTGTCGCGGGCGGCCGTGTACTCCGGCCGGGCCAGCTCGATCCGCTGCTGCGCCGCGAGGTCGAAATAGTTCAGGGCAGGGGAGGACTTGCCTGCGTCGCTCGGGTCCATGCCGCGCACCAAGGCCTCATGGATCGAGGCCAGTCGGGTGCCGATGAGTTCCATCGAGTAGGCATCCGACAGCATGTGATGGTGCGTCAGTCCGACCGTCACCGATGTGGAGTCGCTCAGCTCGATGACCTCGGGGCGGATCAGATGTCCGTCAGCGAGGGGGAAGACGGTACGGGCCCGGTCGTCCCGCAGTGCGTCCAGCTCACTCGCTGCCACCCGGCTGCGGGCGATCTCGTACGAGTCCGCCGGCACCAGCTCGTACGACAGGTCCTCGTGGACGCGCATCCGCAGGATCGGCTCGGCCGCGAGCAGCGCGCGGACCGCCCGTTCGGCCGACTCCGCGTCGGCATCGGTCAGCTCGACGAACAGGGGGATGGTGTAGGTATGGCCGAGCTCGTCGATCCTGCTCTGCAGGTACATCCCCTTCTGGATGGACCGGATCGACCTGTCGTGCGCCCCGTCCGGCAGCTTGTAGTGCGTGGCCTGCCGGGCGCGCTCCTGGGAGTCGATGCCGGTCAGCTCCAGGACGCGAAGCAGTCGCTCCTTGTGCTCCTTCACCCGGTCCTTCAGCTCCGCGGGGAAGCCGGTGTCCTGGGGGAAGGAGAAGCCGAGCCGGTCGTCGCCCTTGTTCCAGATGAGAACGCGGGCGGACCGGAGGTCGTTCAGCAGTTCCAGCTCGGGGTTCACAGCTCTCCCTCTTCGCGCACGGCGTCCGCCTGGGCCGTGCCGACGTGCTCAGCAAGCTTGAGAATCGTGTCGTTCTGATACAGGTCCCGGAGCTTCAGCTCGAACCCCAGGTCCTGCTGGAGCAGGCGCACCAATTTCATGGCGGCCAGCGAGTTGCCGCCGATCGAGAAGAAGCTGTCGTTCGCGCTGATCGCCGTGACCGGTCGGCCGAGGATGTCGGACCAGGCTTCGGCCAGGGTGCGTTCGGTCCCGGGCGCGGGCTCGACGTGGACGCCGGCGAATTCGACCGGTGGGAGCCGGTCGGCGGCCAGCTTGCCGTTGGCGCTCAGCGGCAGCGCGTCCAGGACGCCGTAACCGCTGGGCAGCATGTAGTCGGGCAGTGCCTCGGCCAGTTCCCGGGTCACCGCCTCCGTCAGCGTCTGCGGGTCGGCCGGACTGTCCGAGGCCTCGCGTGCCTGCTGGTCCACCATCCCGACGGCCATGGTGTAGACGCCGTGCTCGGTGATGCGCAGCCCCAGCGGGCAGGTGCCCATGCCGTCGGCACGCAGCCGCTCGCTCAGCCGCTGGAACAGGAAGCCGGCCGACACCGCCTCGTGGGCCCCGCCCTCGCCTTCCAGCGTCAGCAGGCACCGCGCCCGGCGGAGAATCGCGTACACATCACTGGTGCGGTCGAAGACCGGCAGCTCGTCGGCCGCGTAGTGGCGGTCGCCGCCCTGCTCGACGTACCGCGTGGTGCCGGTTTCCCGTGGGAAGCAGGTCAGGTCGAGCCGGGCCGGCTCGAAGCCGCCCGTGCCTCCCAGGACGATGCGGCACACCGCCGTGTGCTCGTCGTCGAGCGGCCGCTCGTCCAGCAGGACCTCGTACGCGATACCGCGTGCGTCCAGGGCCCCGGTCAGCAGGGCGAGGATGTGCCCGGTCTCCAACAGCGCCAGGTGCCGCGCACGCTCCCCGTAGAGGGGGGTGATGGCGGGCCAGTGGACCACCAGGTGCAGTTCGTCGCTCTCGGCCCCGGACGACGGACCGGCCATCGCGGTGAGGTTGTGCGGGCGCAGTTCACCGGTCGGCGGGTGATAGTAGTGGTCCCCGCCGACCAGGCCCTCGGCCCGGCCCGACAGATGGACGAACGTACGCACCGGATAGGCGCTTCCCGCCGACGGGTACCGGTACTTCGGCAGCGCCCGGTCGGGCAGCGACACGGCGGACAGCTGCCCCAGCACGGCGGACCAGTCCTCGAGATCCGGGGTCGCCCGGCCCGCCGCGGGGCTGTGCGCTGCGGATGCCACCACCTTGGAGAAGTGCTTGTGCAGGAACTCGGGCGCGATGTCGTCGTCCAGGAAGTGCCGGTAGCTCTTGGCCAGGGCGTACGCGGCCGGATCGAGGCGGGACTCCAGCCGGAACCCGGACGACGCCGACTCCAGCACGCCATGCCCGCTCAGGAGGAACGCCTGCTTGTCGAGGCCCGGCTCACCGGCCCCGGCCAGGGGGGCGTAGTCGGCGTCGGGAACCAGATACGCGACCAGCCGGTCGTGCTTGTCACCCTGCTGAATCCTGGCCACGGCACGGTCGACCCCCGGCAACCGCGTCAGCTTGGCGGCTATTTCGCCGAGTTCGACGCGGTAGCCGTTGAGTTTGACTTGGAAGTCGTTGCGTCCGATGAATTCGATGTGTCCGTCGGGGGTCCAGCGGCCGAGGTCGCCGGTGTGGTAGAGGCGGCCGAGGGTGGGGTGTTCGGTGTAGCGCTCGGTGGTGAGTTGTTCGTCGCGCCAGTAGCCGAGGGCGACGCCGGTGCCGCCGATGTGGATTTCGCCGATGACGCCGGTGGGGCAGTGTTCGCCTTGGGTGTTGAGGACGTACATGCGTTGGTTGGGCATGGCGACGCCGTAGGGGATGCTGTTCCATGCGGGGTCGACGTGGTCGATTTTGTACCAGATCGACCAGATGCTGCCTTCGGTGGCGCCGCCGAGGCTCATCACTGTTGCGTCAGGAATGTGTTGGCGGATGCGGTCGGGGAGGCTGGTGGGGATCCAGTCGCCGCTGAGCAGGAACACCCGTAGGGACTGGAGGTGTCCGCCTTCGTCGATGAGCAGGCCGGCGAGCTGGGGGACGCTGTTCCAGACGGTGACCTGGTGGTGTTCGATGAGGTGGGCCCAGTAGGCGGGGTTCTTGGTTTCTTCTTGTGCGGGGAAGACGATGGTGGCGCCGGCGGCGAGGGTGCCGAAGAGGTCGTAGACGGAGAGGTCGAAGCTGAGTTCGGACAGGGCCAGGACGCGGTCTTGGGGTGTGATGTGGAAGCGTTCGTTGACGGCGAGGAGGGTGTTGACCGCGCCGCGGTGGCTGATGGTCACGCCCTTGGGGCGGCCTGTCGATCCCGAGGTGAAGATGACGTAGGCGACGTCGTCGGGGCCCACCACCGGCAGCGAGGATTCCTCGGCGGGGTGGTTCTGTTCCAGCAGATCCTCGATGACCAGCAGTCGGCACACCGATCCCAGAGCTTGTACGTCCGCCCGTGCGAACTGCCCACGCGACACCAACAACGCATGGGTTCCCGCCGATTCGAGCACCTCGCCGATGCGTGCGCCGGGCCACTCCACGTTCATCGGCACGTACGCCGAGCCCGCCTTCATCACGGCGAGTGTGGTGACCGTCTGGAGGTAGCCCTTCTCCGCCAGGACGGCGACGGTCTCACGCTCCTCGCCCAGCGTGCCGGGGGCCAGGAGCGCTCCCGCGAGCCGGACGGAGTCGTGGTGGAGCTGCCCGTAGGTGAAGGAGGCGCCCGCGGCGGCGTCGATGACGGCGATGGCCCGGGAGCGGTCGGCCTCGTCCAGCCTGCTCTCGTAGAGGCCGAAGAGGGTGCGCTCGTCCATCGGCCGGTCGTGCGCGTTGGCCGCCTCGATGAGCGCGAGGTCCTCGGCCGGTACGGGGAGCGACGGGAAAGAGGCCGTCTCCCAGTCCAGTTCGGCCAGTTGCTCGATGAGACGGCAGTAACCGTCGTGCATCGCGTCGATGACGGCCGTGTCGAAGAGCTGCTCGACATAGTCCCACTCGGCGACGAAGCCCTCATCGGTCTCGTACGCCTTGTTGTCCAGCCACACCTGCGGGGTCTGCGAGATCGAGTAGTCGACGCCCTGATAGGAGTCGTCCAGGGGCAGCTCGAACATGCTCGCATTGCCCTTGGCGCCGAGCGTGCTCGTCAGGACGACCGGAGCCACGATCTTGCCGACCGGGATGGAGTGGTGCATCTTCAGCAGGCGCTGGAAGTCGACGCCGTCGAAGAGGTTGTTGTCGACGTCCTGGAGCAGATCGCCGTGCACCCGGCGGAGCTTGTCGGCGATGCCCAGGTCGCGCTCGGCCCGGTAGTCGAAGAGCTCCAGCACCGTGAAGTCGCCGATGACGCCGTTGATGTCGGGGTGCAGCGGCAGCCGGTTGAAGAGCGTGAGGTTCATGCACAGCCGGTCCTGACCGCTCCACTGGCTGAGCACCCGGCTGAACAGCTCGACGACGAGCGCGGTCGGGCTGATGCCGTGCCGGCTGCACTTGGCGGCCAGCTCGCCCCACACCGCGGCGGGGATCACCCGGCTCTTGCGCCGGAAGACGGGGCTGTCGACGGCCGAGGGGCGTTCCTTGAGCGGCAGCCTCAGATCGAGGTGGTAGTCGTCGGCCTTGTCCTGCCAGTACTGCTGGGCCTCGAGCAGGAGCGGGCTCTCGCGGACCCGCTCGTACTGCAGCACATAGTCGCGGTAGCTGATGCCCAGGTCGGGCAGGCAGGCTTGCGGGTCGGCGTAGAGCTGCGCCCACTCGTCGAAGAGGATGTCGAAGCTGCCCATGTCGATGATGAGCGCGTCGAAGCTGATGTGCAGCCGGTAGATGCCGTCGAGGCGGCTGAGCACGATGTCGAAGAGCGGGTACTGCTCGGGGTCGTACAGCTTGTGGGAGTACGTGCCCCGGAGCCGCTCCAGCTCGTCCTGGTCCCGCAGCTCATGGAAGGCGATGCGGTAGTGAGGCACCTCGGGCAGGAAGCGCTGCTGTCCGTCGGTGAAGACCGTGCGCAGCGCGAGGTGCCGCTCGATGAGCCGGTTGTACGCCGCCTCGAGCCGCTCGTGGTCGATCCTGTGGTAGCGGAACTCACTGTAGACGTGGGTCGAGACGCTGCTCAGCTCGAAGCTGTTGAACCGGCCCAGGTAGTAGGTCTGCTGCACATTGGTGAGCGGGAACGGCTCGTGGAGGTGGTCGGTGTCGATGCCGTCGAGCACGAAGTCGCGGTAGGCGAAGTCACCGAGGCTGGCCGCGACCAAGGGCGCCAGGCGCCGGATGGTCTTCTCGCGGAAGACGTCGCGGATCCGGATGTCGGACCCGAGCTCGCTGTTGATCTTGTTGACGAGCTTGATGCCCAGGATGCTGTTGCCACCGAAGCTGAAGAAGTCGTCGGTGACGCCGATACAGTGGCCGCCCTTCGCGGCGCTGCCGAGCACCTGGTCCCAGATGCCGCACAGCCGCGTTTCCAGCTCGGTCGCCGGTGCGACGTAGCCGTGGGTCAGGAACTGCGCGGGGTCCGGCAGAGCGTTTCTGTCGGCCTTGCCGTTGACGTTCAGCGGCATGCGCTCCAGGTGGATCAGCACGGCCGGGATCATGTACTCCGGGAGCACTGAGGCCAGGTGTTCGCGCAGTTCCTCGCTGTCGACCGGCTCCTCACAGACGTAGTAGCCGACCAGGGAGCGGGCTTCGTCGCCCAGTGACACGTCCGGCTGGTGGACGACGACCAGGCTCTGTTCGACGGCGGGGTGGGCGCTGAGCGCACTCTCTATCTCGCCGAGCTCGATGCGATGCCCACGCAGCTTGACCTGGAAGTCGTTACGGCCGATGAATTCCAGGTCCCCGCTCGGCAGCGCGCGTACCAGGTCGCCGGTGCGGTAGATGCGCTCTTCCGGTACGGCCGGTCCGTTGCCGCTCGCCGCGGGCGGCGGCGTGACGAACGCTTTCGCCGTCAGTTCCGGCTCGTCCAGGTAGCCACGGGCCAGCCCGCTGCCGCCGATGAACAATTCGCCCACGACGCCCGGGGGCAGGGGCTGCATGTCCTCGTCGAGGACATAGCAGCGGGTGTTGGCGACGGGCTTGCCGATCAGCGGCTCGGGGGCCTCGGGCGACAGGAGACGGCGGGTGGACCACACGGTGGTCTCCGTCGGCCCGTAGACGTTCCAGCAGGTGTCGACGGACGAGGCCAGCACGGGGGCGAGCTGGGGGGAGAGGGCCTCGCCACCGCACAGTGCGCGAATGGGCAGTCGCTTGCCGTCCAGGCTCTGGGTGATCAGGTGCCACAGCGAGGGCGTGGCCTGGACGATGGACACGCCCTGCTCGATCAGGCCGATCAGCTTGCCGACGTCGAGAAGATCGGAGCGGCCCGCCAGGACCACGGTCCCGCCGTGCAGCAGTGGCATGAAGATCTCGAGCGTGGAGATGTCGAAGGCGATCGTGGTCACCGCCAGCATCCGCTCACCCGGCCGGAAGTCGACGCAACGGCCGATGTCGGTGGCGATGTTCACATAGCTCTTGTGCTCGACGGCCACGCCCTTCGGCTTGCCGGTCGTACCCGAGGTGTAGATGACGTACGCGATGTCGCTGCCGGCCACGGGTGTGTCGAGGTTCCCGCCCGGGTATCCGGCCCACGCGTCGGCGACCGCGTCGGAGTCCATGGCGATCACGGGCAGGGCGCCGGAGATGCCGTCGAGCCGTGCGGAATGGGCGGTGTCGCTCACGGCCAGGACGATCCGGCCGCCGGCCAGGATCCCGGCGGTGCGGTTGACGGGAGAGTTCAGGTCCAACGGCACATAGCCGCAGCCCAGTTTGAGGACGGCCACCGCGGCGATCAGCAGATTCTCGGTACGGTCCAGATACAGCGCGATCAGATCGCCCGGCTCGGGTGCGTACCGCTCGCGCAGCAGCCGGGCGAATCGGTTGGCCGCTTCGTTGAACTGCCGGTAGGTGAGGGAACGCCCCTCGTGGACAACGGCCGTGTGCTCCGGGTACCGCGCGGCCTGTTCCTCGATCAGGTGGTGGATGGGCTGGTCGTCGCGGAACGGTGCGCGCGTCCGGTGCAGCTCGGCATGGAAACGGCGGTGCAGCTCCGGGGGAAGTGCCAGGAGCTCGCCCAGGGTGGCAGCACCCTCGGCGAATCGGTGGAGTCCGGCGAAGAAGCTGTCCAGGTGCTCGCGCAGCACGCTCAGGAAGGGGAGCCGGCCGGTGGTGACGATGTCCAGGGAATCGCTGCCGCTGCGGTAGCGCAGGCTCAGCACGGGCGCGCGGTCGGCGGCATCGGCCGTGATCTCGGCGGTGTCGAACTCCACTGTGACCCGTGGGTCCCGGGCGTGTTGGTAAACGGCGCCGAAATCATAGAAAGGATTGGTGTGCGCATGGTGGACCGGGTGGTCGAGCTGCCTTTTCACATCAGCGGACCGAAGACTCCGGTTCGCCTCCACATATTTGCGCACACGGCCCTGGGGGGTGCTCACATCGTAGCTGTAGATGCCCGCCTTACGGGAGTTGAGCAGCATCTGCAGAGCGACGCAGAGCCACTCCAGCCGGTCGACGGTGAGCGGCTCCGCGTGTTCGCCCAGCCGATACTCGAAGACGTCGGCGGAACGGCCCGGGTGGTCGGCGCCGATCAGATCCGCGATGTCGAAGCGGTCCTCGCGTTCATCCGCGGAACGGGAGCGCTCGGCAAGTGTGGCGGCAGTCGATTCCCATCCGATCAGCTCGGAAAGGCCATGGGGACGTTTCTGCCGGGGGTGGAATTCAAGGGACTCGTGGCCCTCGCGGGAGAGGCGTATCAGCGCGTCGACGCAGGTGTCCAGGAGCCCGGCGCGAAGGTCGCCCGCCGAGGGGCCGGCGGCACCGCCGGGCCGGTGTCCTGCGTCGGTGCCGCTGCACAGGAGGGCCTCGCGGTCGGGCGTCTGGAGGAAGCAGCGGTACGCCGACTCGCTCTCGGCCGACTGGAGTTCGAGCGCCAGGACGGGGGCCGAGGAGCGGCCCGGGGAGCCTGCGGGGGCTAATTCGTAGTCGATGTGCGAAGCCGCTAACGCGTCCTCCCCGATGACGCTCGCATTGTGCGTGAAGCGCTCACGCCATACGCCGGAGTCGACCGACGGGTCACCGTCCAGCGCATAAACAAAGTGGCCGGCATCCACAAGATAATCGGCGATGTCCTGGCCCAGCAGGCCCAACTCTGCGCCGACCAACACATGGAGAACCTTCACTGTTGCCCCCTGCTTCCACGATATGGCGGCACGCAGGGAGTGTCATCGGCTCGTGCTCCCCCGTGCACGGGCACCTTTCAGCGAAAACGCCGGGTACCCGACTGTTTGCTTTGAATTCTCCTGTGCGCGACATGCAAGAGAGCACAGGATGAATGGCGGGACCCGTCATTGCGGTCGGACGTGCACCGAATGAGGGGTACCCGAGTTATGCACTCGGCGAGTGCGTCATCGTATTTCGAGTTGCATCTATCAGTTGGGTGTATCGGCCACGGTCAAGGAAACAGCCGCCGTCGTCGACTGTCAAGAGAAAACTGGTCAGTTGATCGCGCCGGGCCCACTCACTTTCGCGGCATAAGGCTGCATAGGAGATTCTGATAGCCGGACTTATATTCGCCGGGTCGCCGCCCCCGCCGTGCGTTCCCGGGGGCTGGGAACGTCAAAATGGCGAAGCGCGGCGATACGGCGCGCATGCGGGACTCGGTCGCGACGTCGTGGGCCTGCCGGTCGGCCCGGGCGCCCATCAGGGCGCCGGGCGCGTACCGGCCAAGGCGGTGAGCATGATCTCCCGCACCCGGTCGAGGTACTTCGGCACCCCCGTCGCGGCCTCCGGGGTGTCCGGCATGCTGACCACCAGGTCGGCCCGGTCGGGGAACCAGTTGAACCACAGTGACACGCCACTGGCGTTGTCGGGGCCGGTCAGAACGGTCGCGTCGGCGCTCAGGTAGTCGCGGGCGCCCGGCGCGGTCCGGCCGTCCACATAGGACGCCATGGGCGGAATGCTCGGGACCTCGCCGTCTTCCAGGAGCAGTTCAAGTGCGCGGTGCAGCGGCACGTCGTAGCCCGCGCGGGCGCGCTGGAAGCCTTGCTGTGCGGCGCCGATCGCGTCGGCGAGAGTCGGCGAGGCGGGCAACCGGAACATCAAGGGCGCGAGATTGACCAGCCAGCCGTGCACCTGGAGCAGCCGTGGGTAGGCCCTGGTCGATACGGCGGTGAGCACGCGGTAGACGTCGTTGCCGGTGAACTCCCACTGCGCGAGGGCCAGCGCGGCGAAGGCACCGGCGCCGAACCCACCGCCGTGCCGACCGCAATAGGTACGGAACGCGCGTGCCTCGGCACCGGTGAGCACCGGGTACTGGAGCCGCGTGCCGGTCAGCAGTTCGTCGGTGTCGTTGCCCAGCTCGACGGGGAAGCCGGGGAAGCCACCGTCCCCCGCGGCCAGGAACTCCGACCACGCGGCGAGCTCAGGCGCGGCTGCCGTCAGCGACGCTGAGCGCTCCCGTTCGCGGCGGTTGCAGTCCAGGTAGCCGGGGGCCGGTGCCAGGTCGACCGAGGTGCCGACGCGGGCCGCGTCGTACCGGGCGCGGATCTCGTCGAACAGCAGCGCCAGGGAGTGCCCGTCGGTGTAGGAGTGGTCTATCGCGAAGAACACCGTGGACGCCGTGTCCCGTCGGATCACTCCGGCCAGCAGACCCGGTCGGCCCGTTGTGGTCTGCTCGTCGATCCGCCGGTGCACATAGGCACGCACGTCATCCGCGCTCGTGAGGTCGCCCATGCGCACCGGACGGACCGTGAGGGAATCAGGCGGCAGACGGAATCCCGTCAGGTTCTCGGACTCCGGCTCGTACCAGGTGTGGAACGCCTCGTGCCGGCGCACAAGCCCTTGCCACGAGTCGGTGAGCGCGTCCAGGTCGGCCCGGCCCGCCAGGTCGAACGCCATGGCCACCCAGGGCGACTGCCGTCGTCCGGCGGCGCGGTGGGCGGTCGCCGACCGCAAGTGCGACTCCTGGAAGTGCGAGGCGGGTACGTGATGCGGTGCAGGTGCCCGGTCGGTGGTCAGCTCGAACTCGACCACCTCACCCGGCTCGGGGCGCCAGTCGAGTATCTGGGTCATACGCACGGTAGGTCTCCTCCTTCATGGGGCGGCAGGTCAGACGGGCGCGGGCACCGCTTCGGCACGGTGGCTGTCCACGGCGCGGGCGGCGGCGTGCGCGGCGGCCAGAAGGAAGCGTTCGACGTTCGCGCGCGCCACGACCGTGTCGGGGAAGCGAGTCGAGACGTGCACGCCGCGGTCGCTCCTGGTCAGCCACACGTACACCTCGGCCGGGCCGTGGATCCGGCTGCGCAGCATCGTGTCTTCCTGCCGTGGCGGGGTGCCCGGCACCCGGCGTACGTCGAGATAGGACACGACGAAACGGGGGTGGATCTCCCGGCGCAGCATCCGGCTGATGTGCGGCAGCGAACTGCCCGGGCCCGGCCTGCGGCGCCGCAGTTCGGCGGCGGCGAGGGCGACGGTGTCGGTGAAGACCGCCCCGGGAGCCGTCGGGATCCGGACGGGGTGCAGGCCGACGAACCAGCCCGGTGCCGTCCGCCACCGGTCGGGCCGGGTGTTGGCCAGGCTCACCACGGACAGGTGCCGCTCACCCGCGATCTTCCCCGCGGCGAGCGCGAGGCAGGCGAGCAGCCCTGCGGCGGTGCTGCCTCCCCCTTGTCGTGACGCGGCGGCGAACCTGGTGGTCGCGGGTTCGTCGAGAAGCCAACGGTAGGCGCTGCGCTGCGTGAGCCGGGCCTCGGACGCGCCGAGTGGCAGGGGGAAGGCGGGTGTCCTGTCGTGGGCGTCACAGAGCAGAGTCCGCCAGTGGTCCGCGTGTTCGGACTCCACCGGAAGCCGGTCGACCAGGCTCCGTTCCTCGGCGCCGAAGTCCAGGAAGGTCGGCCCGGGCAGGTGCTCGGCGCGGTCTGCCAGGAGGCCGCGGATCTGCCCCGGGATCATCGCGAGCGTGTAGCCGTCCACGATGCCGTGATCCGCCCCGGCGAACACCGTCACCCCACTCGTGCCCTCGACCGTCGCGAAGACCACGTGCGGCCACCCCAGTGGGGCGGCGCCACGGTCGAAGAAGGCCTCGATCTGTCGTCGGACCGAGGCACCGTCGGCGAAGTCGCCGATGTCCTCCTTCCGCAGCGCGACCGCGCTCGCGGGGAGCGTGCGGCGTACGCACCGCTCGCGGGTCGGCACCAGCCGGCTCCGCAGGTGCTCGTGACCGCGCAGCCAAGCCGAGAACGCCGAACCGATCCGGTGCCGGCTGACCCGGCCCACCCCGAACGACACCCCGACCCAGGCCGGATCGACGTGCCGCGGTCCCCGCGCGGCCGCGGCCCGCACATGGTGCTCGTGGACGAGCGCGGGCGCTCGTGGGTCGTCCGCCCAGGCCGAGTCGGGGGCGGTCGGTGTCCAGAACACCAGTCGGCCGGCGGGAACCGTGCTGTCACCCAATTCTGTGAACTTCAATGTCTCACCGAATCGACAGGGTGCGACGCCGGCCTTGAATCACGATCACGATGCTCTCCTTATGACGCCTCGGTGCGGCCGGCCGAAGCTATCCGGTCGCGATGAAACAAAGATGAAATCGAGCCGTGTCCGCTGGTCACGCAGATCGGGGCACCGGCCCGGGGAAAACCGCTCTTGTTGCTCTTCGGACGCGCTGGTAGCTTCGGCCCCCGTCATTCATTCCGCACCGCGCCGATTCATTGGCCGCGCCGCTGGAGGGTCAATTCATGAACGCACGAGCAGACACCGGATCCTCCCCATTCGCGGGCTGTACGGAACCGTCCTCGGACTACGCCGCACTGCGTCGCGACCCGGAATACGCCGAGTTGAACCGCGCGCTGCTCGACCTGGTCCCGGTCGGCTCCGGACCGTCCGTCCTCGACCTGGGGTGCGGAGACGGAGCCGTCAGCGAGCAACTGCTCCTGCGCGACCCGGCCATGTCCCTGGTCGGCGCCGATCCCGAACCGGACCTGCTCCACGCGGCACGGGCCCGTCTCGGCGACCGGGCCCGATTCGTCGTGGGCGACGCGTCATCGGTCTCCCGGCTGTTCCCACCGGACACTTTCGACACCGTCGTGCTGGCCAATTGCATTCATCTCGTCCCGGACCTCGACGCGGCGCTCGCCGCGATCGGGCAGGTCCTCGCCGGTGGCGGACGCCTGGTGTTCAACTCCGCCTTCTACTCGGGCGCCGAGACCGCGGCCGACCTGCCCCTGTACGCCGACCTGGTCGGCACGGCCCGCAGTGTCGCCCGGACGCGCGGGCTCCCGCTGACCCGGTCGGCCGCCGGTCGGCCCTCGGGGCTGCGCAGGAGCGTCGGGGACTACCAGGCGGCCCTCGCCGCCGGCGGCTTCACCGAAGTGGTCACCACCGAGCGGGCTTTCACCCTCGGCCCGCGCTTTCTCGCCGCATTGTGCTCGACTCCCATGTTCGCCACCGCCGCGCTGCCCGGGATCGACCGGCACACCGCCGCGGAACTCCTCACGGAGACGATGGAAAAGCAATACGAGCGCGCCCCGTTCACGATCACGCGGCGCTGCGTGTACTTCTCCGCGATCCGGCCGTGAACCTCAGAGCTGTGAAATCCTCAGAAAGGGAAGTCCTCATGACCGAGGCATTGAACGTGGTAACCCAAGCGATCATCGGTATCCGGCCGGACCTGGGCGAATCCCAGGTGGCCATCACCCGCGACTCGGCCCTCTTCTACGCCGCTGATCCCGGTCGGCCGGTGCTGGGTCTCGATTCCATGGAGGCGCTCGAACTCATCGCCGTGCTGGAGAAGGAATTCGGGGTCGAGCTGGCGGACACCAGCATCAGGATCGCCGACCTCCACACGGTCGGAGACGTGGCCGACGCGATGTCGGGGGCGCTGTGATGTCCGAGCCGGCGCGCCACCGCGTGCTGGTGACCGGCATCGGCGTCGAGTCGTGCGCGGGCGGCACACCGGACGAGTTGTGGGACGCCCTGGCCGCGGGACGGCCCGCGATCTCGGCGCTGGAACTCGAGCAACCGCTGCCGTGCCAGGTCGGTGGCGTGGTCAAGGGGTTCGACCCCCGCGAGCACATGTCCGCCCAGCAGGTCCGCCGTACCTCACGCTTCCAGCAACTGTTGTTCGCCGCGGCGATGAAGGCACGGGCGGACGCGAGGCTGCGCACGGCGCCGGGGGCGTTGTACGTCGGCACCGGCGGCGGCGGGCTCGACGAGACCGCGCAACTCGTGACGGTTCTGCGCGAGAGCGGGTGGTCGAAGATGAACCGGCTCGGGCTGCTCCGTCTGCTGCCCAACCAGGCGGCCGGGTTCGTCGCCCAGGAGCTGGACATCACCGGCCCGGTCCTCACCCTCTCGACCGCCTGCGCGTCCTCGACGGACGCCATCGCGGCCGGCATGCGCGCGGTGCGTGACGGCACCGCCGACGTGGTGCTCGTCGGCGGCGTGGAGAGCTGGCTGGACCTGCCGTGCCTGGCGTCTTTCTGCTTGCTGGACGCGCTCTCCCGGCGCCCCGCGGCCGAGGCGGTGCGCGCGTCCCGCCCGTTCGACCGTGACCGTGACGGCATGGTGCCGGCCGAAGGAGCCGCCGTGCTCGTGCTGGAGTCCGAGCGGTCCGCGCTGGCGCGCGGCGCGACCGTGCACGGCGAGGTGCTCGGCGCCGCGTCCACCTGCGACGCCCACCACGCCCTGGCCCCCCGGCCCGACGGCTCGGTGGCGGCCAGGACGATCGAGCTGGCCTGCGCCGACGCCGGCCTCGACACCACTGCCGTGGACCTGGTCAGCGCACACGGAACGTCGACACCGCTCAACGACCGGGCGGAAACCGCGGCCATCAAGCGCGCGTTCGGCTCGCACGCGCGGCAGGTGGCGATCACGGCGCCCAAATCGGTCATCGGCCACGCCTGCGGCGCGTGCGGGGTGCTGGAGAGCGTCGGCGTCCTGCTGGCCATGCGCGAGAAGTTCGTGCCGCCCACCGCGAACCTGGAGAACCCCGACCCCGACTGCGACCTGGACTACACCCCCCTTGTGGGCCGGCCCGCCTCGATCGACGTCGCCATCAAGCAGAATTTCGGATTCGGCGGCCAGAACTCGGCGGTGGTGTTCGGCGCCGCGTGACCCCACCGGGCTTCCACCCGGGGCAGCCGGGGGTCGCCACTGTCACGGGGGAGCGGCGCCGTGCGGCCCGGTCGGCTGTCGGGGGACGCGGGGTCCCCGGTAGGTGCGGGCGAGGTGGTCCTGCAGGCGCGCGTGGCGGAACTGGTAGACCGCGCCCGCCTGGCGGAGGACACCCCGCTCGTAGGCGTCCTCGAGGAAGGCGACGACGGACCAGGGCAGCCGACCGGTCAGCGGCAGCCAGATCCGGGAGAGGACCACCCACTGGCCCCAGGCCGTCAGGCTGAGGGCGTAGCTGAGGGCGCCGCCGAGCCCGCTGATGAGGCCGAGCTTGAACGAGGACGTGGTGTTCCACACGATCGGGCCGAGGAGAGCCGGCGAGAGACGCGTGACCACCTCGGCACCGAAGCCGACCAGGATGCCGAATGTGGGGAACCAGACGAGGAGTTGAGCGGCGACCGTGCGGAAGTTGGTGCGCAGGAGGCTGACCGGATTGATGGCGGACCCGATGTCGAGAGGCGTCTCGAGAAGACTCAGAAGGGCGAAGCTGGGGCCGGCCGCCAGCGCGAACACGAGCCCGTAGATGATGCCGTCACAGAGACCGCCCTGCAGGGCGTGCGGCAGCCCGACGTGGCGGAGGATGCCGTTGTGCGCTCCGCGGACGAAGCCGTAGCCGAAGCCGAAGACGAGTCCGCCCAGCAAGCCGATCACGAGTCGGGGGACGGCCCTCCGCGCCTTCCCCGGCCTGCCGGACATCCTCAGGCGCACGCCGGACGGCGCGACCGCTGTGTTCCTGGCCGCGACCATGAACCAGTACGTGGTCCCGAACATGAGCCCGGCGATGATCCCTACGGCCAGCGCGTCCGCGAGCTGGAATCCGAGGGAGTCGAAGAGGGTGCCGACGGCACAGTCGACCAGCCCGGTGACCAGACAGGTCATCAGCGCCGTCACCAGCGTGCGGGTGGAGCGGCGCAGACCTGAACCGAGCCGCCACCACTCCAGATTGGGGCTGTCGAGCCGGGCCAGGTGGTGGGCGAGGTAACCGAGCCAGTACCGGGCGCGGTCCGGGTCGACGTCGCGGCGCGGACCGCTGCCCGGGCGGTGTTCCGGCCGGGGGCGGTAGACGGCGGCCACGAATTTGTCGAGAAGGTGCTCCTCCACCTCACCGGGGCTGCCGAATCGCCGGGTGTCCAGCAGCGAGACCGGGTCGTGGCCGGGGGTGTCGCTGTAGACGGCACGGGCGAGCGTCACCATGAGCGGGGTGGTGAGCACCGCGGCGAGGTTGGCGCCGGCCCGGCTGTGCGGTCGCTCCCGCAGCTCGCTCAGCACCGGGTCCCAGGAGGTCCTGGCGGGATCCCCGCCGCGTGCCTTGCGCGTGGTGCGCGGCAGGTAGTCGGCCAGGTCGCCCGGGGTGAGATCGGTGAGGTTCACCGCCGCGGCGGAGGTGAGCACGTCGGTCTCCGCCACCGCGGCGGCGTACTCGGACGGCCGGCTCGTCAGCAGCAGGGGCAGGGTGGTGGCGTTGAGCGCCTCCAGTGCGGGACGGCGCAGACCGTCGGCGATCTCGTCGAAGCCGTCCAGCACAGGAAGCACCCGGCCGCTCTCGACCAGTGCGGCGGCCAGGCTCGGCCCGGCGGGCCCAGGGGCGGCGAGCCCCGGGTGATCACGCGTCAGTTGGCGGATGAGCCAGTCCCGGAACGTGATGGCGGTGGGATCCCACGAGCCGATGCTGAAGATCACCGGTACGGCATCGGTCCGGGCTCTCGACTTCAGATGGTCCAGGACGAACCGTACGGCGAGGATCGTCTTCCCGGAGCCGGGCCGGCCCAGCACCACCAGCCGTCCGGACGGGATCCGCCGGTATGTGCCCACGATCTCGTCCAGGCGCCCGCTCAGGTCCAGCGGACCGCGCCCGACCCCGGCGGGCAGGCAGTGGATGTTGGCCCAATGGTCGGTCAGCTCCTCGGGCGCCGACCGCCAGCGCACCGGAAGCGGGTAGGGATCGTGGATCTGCCGGTGCTCCTCCTCACGCTGCCAGCGAGCGGCCACCGCCTGCGCGAGCTGCTCGCCGATGCCGTCCAGGGCCTCCTGGAACAGCGAGGCCGGCTGCCCTACGACCGGTGGGACGTGATCGGCCGGGTCGTCCGGCCGCATCCCGTGCCCGGTCCGGCGGATGGCAGCGGCCAAGAGTTCCTCGCGCTCCTCCGCCGCCAGCCCGAGTGCGTCGGCCAGCAGCCGCACCGTGGTCACCCGGGGGTCGGTGCGCTCGCCGGTCTCCAGCCCGCGGAGGGTGCGTACGCCCACTCCGGCGCGTTCCGCCAGGGTCTCCTGAGTCATTCCCGCGTCGTGCCGCAGCCGCCGTAACAGCGCGCTGAACTCACTGGCCACAGGTCACGGCCTCCCCCTCGAATGTGTGTTTCCCCAGGTGGCGGACTTTAGCGTGACGACCGGCCGGATACGGCCGGTCTTCTGGCCTGTCCGTAAAACGGCGCCGGGACCAGCGTCGACGGCATCCGCAGCAGGAAGCAGCCCGGACCGGGAGCCACCATGCCGATCAGCGCGACCACCGCCCAGCCGACCGTCACCGTGCTCAGACATCAGGAGCGCGAGGTGCTCTACGCGGTCGGCTGCGGCCTGAGAGACGACGAGATCGCCGCCGCCCTCGCCATCCCCGAGGAGGCCGTGGCCGGGCACCTCGCACGGATCCTCGTCACCCTCGGGCTGCGCGACCGGGCCGCCGCCATCGTCCACGCCTTCGACTGCGGCCTGGTCGCCCCCGGCCGCGGCCCCCGCAGACGGGCGGCAGGCCCGATGCCACCGACGGCCACCCGCCGCACGCCCGAACCGCGGATACGGATATCGATGCTCGGCCCCATGCGCGCATGGCGCGACGGACAGCCTCTGGACCTGGGGCACCTGCGTCAGCAAGCCGTGCTGACGGCGCTGGCGCTGTGCCCGGGCCGGACGGTCAGCCAGCACGAACTGCTCGACGGGGTGTGGGGGGAGGAACCGCCGAGCACGAACGTGGTGCCGGTGTACATCTACCGGCTGCGCAAGATCCTGCGCGTGGGAGGCAGCCCGGTCGCGGCCATCGAGCGCGATCGGTGCGGCTACCGGCTGCTCCCCGGCGCGGTCGCCGTGGACGTGGCACGCGTGGAGGAGCTGATCTCCGCGGCCGGCACCGCCGAGCGGGCGGGCGGACTGGCCGAGGCGGTCCATGCCTGCTCCCGGGCGCTGGACCTCTTCCGTGGCGAGCCCCTGGCCGGCCTGCCGGGGCCGCTGGCCGAGCTGGAGCGGCTACGGCTCACCGCGCGCAGGGACGCCCTCGTGCAGCGGAAACTCGACTGGCAGCTCCGGTTGGGCCGGCACTCCGAAGCGGTCGCCGAGCTCTCGGCCCTGGCCGGGGCGCAGCCCCTCGACGAATCGGTCGCCGCGATGCTCATGCGCGCGCTGTACCTCAGCGGCCGACAGGCCGACGCGTTGGCCGTGTTCGACCGCACCCGCCGCCGTCTGGCCGATGACCTGGGGGTCTCCCCGGGCCGGGTGCTCCGGCGGACGCACGGGATGATCCTGCGCGGAGACGAATCCTGCCTCGACCTCACCGGAACGACGCGGTGACCGGACCGACGTGGCGCACGCGCAGCGAGGAACTGCTGCTGGCGAGGATCTCGGCAGCAGCCGGCCACGAGCACCTCGGCAAGCGGCGTGCCACCTACGCGGCGGCCGCGTACACGACACGCGCGAAGCCCTCGTGGGCCCGGGGAATCCGCGGTCTGCCGGCCTTTGTCCGGCACGGCGGGCCGACCGCGACGAAAGGGCGCGATGACGCGCGACTGGACCTGTACGCACACGGGCTGACGATTGCCGTCAAGGGGCGGATCCACGTCATCCGCTACGCCGACACCTCCGTATTCCGGACGAGCACTCCTCACCCGCACGGCTCGCCCCCCGTCGGCACCTCCTGCACGCTCACCGACGCCGACGGGAAGAGGGTGGTGCTGCACGGCAGGCCGGAACACGGCGACGCGGCGGAATGGCACTCGGAGATCCAGCGGGGCGTCACCCGCGCCCAACTGCCCCGCGCGCTCGCCGCACTTGACCGAGGCGAACGCCTGTCCTTCGGTGACATCTGGCTGACCAGCGAGAAGATCGGATACGGGGAGGTCTGCGCGCGGTGGCCGCAGGTCCGGCACCTCAGGATCCGCGAGGAGACCGTCGGGCTCGACATCGACGGGAGGTGGCACGGGCCGGGCCCCGGGGTTTCCGGGATCCCGAACCTCTTCGTCCTCAGCGCGCTCGTCGAGCACCTCGGGCCGGACGGCAGGCGCTGACTCCGGCGGTCAGTTGCTGCCCGGCGCCCCGGCGCGAGGGCCGCCGAGCTGTTCTCCGACCCGTGTGACGGTCTCCCGGAGCCAGATGTGCGCGGCGTCCTGGGTGTGTACGGGATGCCACCACAGGGCCTCGTGGACCGGCACCGCCGCGAAGGGGCACTCCAGCACCCGTACGGCGGCCGGGCTCGCCGCGCGCCGGGCCAGCCGTTCCTGGATCATCGCGACACGGTGGGTGCCTTCGACCAGGTAGGGCAGCAGTTGGAAGGTGTGCACGGACACCTCGACGTGCGGAGTGATGCCGATCATGCTGAGCTGTCGGGCCGCCGGTGCGTCGTAAGGGCGTTGGTAGACGGCCCAGGGCAGACGGGCGAGATCGTCGAGGGAGAGTTCTTCGCCGACTTCCGGGTGGTCGTCGGCGACCAGGCACACCCAGCGGTCCTGGAAGAGATCGGCGGCGGGGAGGCCGTCGATGATGCCGTGCGGCATCAGCAGGCCGTCGACCGTACTCAGCACGGTGGCGGGGTTCTCCACGACGGCCGGGCCGGCCTGTTGGAAGGTGACGCGGACGCCGGGCGCCTCCTCGTGCAGGACGCGGCTGAGCGGGGCACCGAAGACGGCCGCTCCATAGTCCGATCCCAGCAGCGTGAACTCGCGTGACGCGGTGGCCGGGTCGAAGTCGGCCTGACTGCTGAAGACGCGGTCCAGCAGATCGCAGGCGGTGGCGCTGCGGTCGCGCAAGGCGGCGCCGAGCGAGGTGAGCGCGTAGGCGTTGCCGACGCGGGTGAGCAGTTCGTCGCCGAAGTGCCGCCGCAGCCGGGAGAGGGCGGCGCTCATCGCGGGCTGGCTCAACCCGACGCGCTCGCCGGCGCGGGTGACGTTGCGTTCCTCCAGCAGTGCGCGCAGCGCGACGACGAGATTCAGGTCGAGTCGGGAGAGGTTCACTACGGTGGTATGCCCTCCGTGGAGATATCCACGCGGCGGATGGTTGCCATAGGGAAGATTGATTTCCCTGATTGTGGTGGGCGGGGCAGAGTGATGCCAACCCGGTAGGAGGCACTCCCGTGGCCAACAACCCCGCAGTCGTCCGTACTTCACGTCCCTTTCGCGCTCGCTACGTTCTCTTCCCCGGGACGCCCTGTGTTTCCGGGCCTGGTGGTGAAGGACCGCGTGCCGGACCTGAGCCGGGTGCTCGACGACGCGCCGCGGAGCGTCCGCGCGTCGAAACCGGAGCCGCCAAGGCCAGGCCCGACGACCCCGAGGACCCGACATGACACACCCGCATCCGCTCACGCGCACCGTTCTCGTGATCGGTGGTGGCACTGCCGGCAGCGCACTCGCCGTCCTGCTGCGCAAAGCGGGCTTCGGCGTCGACCTCGTCGAGGCCAAGGCCGACGGGAACGTCCACGGTTCCGGCATCGCCCTTCAGGGCAACGCCCTGCGGGTGCTGCGCGAGATCGGCATCCTGGAGCGGGCGTGCGAGCTCGGTTGCAGCAGCGACGGCGTCACCCTCCTCACGCCCGACGGAACGGAGGTACTCACCCAGCAGGACGTACGAACCGGCGGTGAGGACCTGCCGGCCACCCTGGGCATGCGGCGCCCCGTGCTGCAGAGGATCCTCATGGCAGCGGTCCAGGAATCGGGAACGCGGGTCCGGCTCGGCTGCACCGTGGATCGGCTGGCGCAGGACGCCACCGGTGTCGACGTGACCTTCACCGACGGCACGAGCGGCCGCTACGACCTCGTGGTCGCGGCCGACGGCCTGAACTCCGCCACGCGCGGGCTCATCGGCATCACCGACAAGCCCGTACCGACCGGCATGGCGATCTGGCGCACTCCCGCGCCGCGCCCGGCCGGTGTCACCCGCACGCACCTGGTGTACGGCGGCCCCGCCTACATCGCCGGATTCTGCCCCACCAGCGACACCACGGTGTACGCCTTCCTCGTCGAGGCCAACCGTGAGCGGGCGTCGATCGACCCGTCGTCGTACGCCGACGAGATGCGCCGTCTCGCCGAGGGGTACGGCGGCCACTGGCCCGGGATCCGCGCGTCGATCACCGACTCCGCGCAGGTCAACTACACCTGGTGCACCCGGCATCTGGTCGAAGGGGCCTGGCACCGCGGTCGTGTCGTCCTGGTCGGCGACGCCGCCCACGCGTGCCCGCCCACCCTCGCCCAGGGGGCCGCCATGGCGCTGGAGGACGCGTCGGTCCTCGCCGAGCTGCTCAGCACCCACGAGGTCTGGGACGACGCATTGCTCACCGCCTACCGCGACCGCCGGATGCCGCGCGTACGGATGGTCGTCGACACCTCGGTCCGGATCGGCCAGTGGCAGTTGGACGGCGTGCGGGACGCCGACGTCTCGGGCCTGCTGGGCCGCACCTCGGACGCACTGAAGGAACTGCCGTAAGCGCTCACGCACCTCCACCCGGAGCCGGTCGCCCGCTGCACGGCTCCGACTCGCCCTGTCGATACGAGCACCGATGACTCCCCGGGCGCCCTGCCGCGCCCCCACCCAGGAGGACCCGACCATGACACCGAACGGACGTCTGCTCACCCACCTGCGCCATGTCGACCTCGCCGTACCCGACTACGCCGAGCAGCTCGACTTCTACGCCGGCGTCTGGGGCCTGACCAAGGTCACCGAGGACTCCGGCATCTCCTTCCTCGCCGCCGAAGGCTCCCCCGAGCAGTACATCGTGCGGCTGCGCGAGGCCGACGAGAAGCGCCTCGACCTCGTCTCCTACGGTGCCGCGGACCGGGCCGACGTCGACACCCTCGCCGAACGGCTCCTCGCCCAGGGAGTGCGGCTGATCTCGCGGCCGGGAAGGATCGATACCCCCGGCGGCGGCTACGGCTTCCGTTTCTTCGACGTCGACGGCCGCACCATCGAGGTCTCCGCCGACGTCGAGGCCCGCCGGCACCGCAGGATCGAGGAGAAGGAAGCGATCCCGGTCCGCCTCTCCCACGTCGTGCTCAATTCCCCGGATCCGGCCAGGACGAAGGCGTGGTACGAGCAGCACCTCGGCTTCGCGCTGAGTGACACCCTCAGCTCCCCGGACGTCGGCGACCTGATTCACTTCCTGCGGATCAGCACCCAGCACCACTCCATGGCCCTCGCCAAGGGCCCGCACACCTCGCTGCACCACATCTCCTTCGAGATGCGCGGCCTGGACGAGTACCTGCGCGGCTCCGGCCGGGTGCTGCGGGCCGGCTTCCGTAAGATCTGGGGCCCCGGCCGGCACCTGGCGGGCGACAACGCCTTCACCTACTTCCTCGACCCGCACGGCAACACCGTCGAGTACACCACCGAGCTCGAAGAACTCGACGAGGACACCTGGCACCCGCACGTCTACGACTTCTCGCAGCCCGAGGTCACCGACCAGTGGGGCACGGCCAATCCCATGAACGAGCTGGTCGCCGAGGAGTCCTTCAACGACGTCGACCGCGGCTGCTTCGTCGCCCCGCCGGTCTGAGCGTCCCGGGGTGCCTGCCCTTCCCCTTTCCGCAGGGCGGTCGATGCGCACTTCCCGCAGGCGCGCCGGGGCGAGGGCCGGTCGATATATCCCTCAAGTCATCACACCGGTCGGGTTCGGCCAGTGCAAGGCAACAAGAACTTGTCCCGAGTTCTAGTGGGTGCGGCCCTTCCTCCCTCCGTGCTCCTCATTCAGGATCAGGTGGCATCCGGAAGCACCCCGTCCGCTTCGTCGCCTTCGCACTCCAATGAGGACTTATGTTGGCCCCACGCGACTCCCAAGCCGCTCCCTCCAGAGGGAGATCCGGTGAAGGTTTCACCGTCCGTGCGCCTCGGGGGCGAGGCGTCCTGGGCGATGACATCTCGCGGTATGCCCGGTGGAAGTCACATCCGACAGCGGATGGGGGAGCGCTGGCCCCTTGAGATTCCGGATCGGTCGTTCCAGCAGCACCTCCGCACGCCCGGCTCCGCAGGACCGGGTACCTGCCCAGGCCATGCGTACCGGACAGCCACAGGCCGCCGAAGCGCCCTTGTCGGATCACGAGATAGGACTCATCAGGACGTCCCTGTCGGTGGTCGAGCCCTTCGCGGGGGAGATAACGGTCTACTTCTACGCGATTCTCTTCGCCCGCTACCCCGAAGTCCGCCCGATGTTCCCCCAGGGGATGGACGCCCAGCGCGATCGCCTCCTGCGGGCGCTGCTGCGCATCGTGGATCTGGTCGACGACCCCGAAAACCTCGTCAGCTTCTGCGGGCACCTCGGTCGCGATCACCGCAAGTTCGGCACCCTCGCCGCGCACTTCCCGGCCGTGGGCGAGTGCCTCCTCGCCACTCTGGCCAGGTTCGCCGGGCCGGCCTGGACCGCGGACATCGCCGCCGCCTGGACGAAGGCATACGGCACGGTCGCCGACGTCATGATCAGTGCAGCCGAACAGGACGAGGCGGTACGGCCCGCCGTGTGGCCCGCCACGGTGGTGCACCGGGTCTCGCGCGGCCATGGCATCGCCGAAATCACCGTACGCCCCCACATGGCCTACGAGTACGCCGCGGGCCAGTACGTGAGCGTCGAGACGCCTTGGTGGCCGAAACGATGGCGCCACTACTCCGTCGCCAACGCGCCTCGCGAGGACGGCACGCTCACCTTTCATGTGCGCGCGGTGGCCGGCGGCTCGGTCAGCGGCGCACTGGTGCACCGAGCGGTGGTGGGCGACGTCATCCGGCTGGGGCCACCCATGGGCAACATGGTCCTCGACGTGGCGGACGACCACAGCGAACTGCTCCTCGTGGCCGGTGGTACGGGTCTCGCCCCGATCCGCGCGCTCGTCGAAGAGGTCGCCCGCCGAGGGGGACGCCGGCAAGCGCACCTGTTCCTCGGCGCCCGGACCGGGGCCGAGCTGTACGGGGTCGACGACATGCTCCGGATGGCGCAACGGCACCACTGGCTGACCATCCGGGGTGCGGTCTCCCATGAACACACCCACGGATTCCGCGGGTCCCTGACGGAAGTACTGGCCGAGTACGGGCCGTGGCACCAGCACGACGTATTCCTCAGCGGCCCGGCTCAGATGGTCGTCTCGGCCAGGGAGGCGCTCGCCCTGGCCGGCACCCGGCCCGATCGCATCCATTACGACCCGTTCGAGACCCCGGTCCTGTCCACCCCCTGAGCTGTACCCGCTCGCCCGCCCTGCCAGGAGAACCTCTCGTGACCTTGCCTCCGCCGACTTTCGGATCAGCGGGTGAGCACCAGTTGCAACAGCAGCTGGGAACCGCCGACCGTGCAGCCCGGTTCTACGATCAGCAGGTGCGTCCCCATCTCACCCCCGAGATGCGGGAGTTCATCGGCCGCCAGGCAATGGTCTTCCTCGCCACCGCCGACTCCCACGGTGAGTGCGATGCCAGCTTCCGGGCCGGGCCGCCGGGGTTCGTCCATGTGCTCGACGCCCATACGCTCGCCTACCCGGAATTCCGTGGGAACGGTGTGCTGGCCAGCGCCGGCAACATGATCGAGAACCCTCATCTCGGCATGCTGTTCGTGGACTTCACCCACCATCACGTGGGGTTGCACGTCAACGGTGTGGCCCACCTCTACCACGACAGGGACCTGCGCGCCATCCATCCCGGTCTGCCCACGGACGTCGCACCCGGGCGCGGCCCGGAAATGTGGGTCCACCTCACCATCGAGGAGGCCTACATCCACTGCTCCAAGTACATACCCCACCTGGAGCCGGCCCCCCGCCCCGCAGGCCGCGACACGGCCCGCCCCAAGGACGCGGACTATTTCACCAAGCCGCATGCGGCGCACTGGCCGAGCCTTCCGTGAACAGGGGGCAGCGTTCCCCGCGCGGCGGAGGCCAGGCCATAGGCCGTGCGTTTTCGGCTTCACGCCCGGAGTACGCCGACCTCCACGTACGGGCAGTGGCTGTCCGCCGTGCGGCCGACGAGGGCGCGGTGTAGGGGCGGCGCGCCGGGGCAGACGTACCGACGATCTTGAAGTCGAGACGTGAGGGGGAGCAGCGGCCATGACCATTCCCGGCCCCAGGGAGCGATCCGGCCGACAGGCCCCTTTCAGTCTGCGTCAACTGGCGCTGTGCTTCGGGCTGATCGCTGCCCTCATCTGCGGGGCGGGTCTGACGGTGCGCGTCATGGCCGCGGCGGCCGCGGACCATCCCCTCAGCGCCCTGGCCGCGGGAGCGGCGCTGTTCGTGGCCGCCACCGCTGTGCTGCGCCGGCGCCATCGCCTACGGCAGGCCGCGGGGGCCCTGTCACTACCGGAACCCGTCGGGGAATACGCGGACGTTCCCGACTCGGCGCCGACCGTTACAGCACCCTCCCCGGTGCCTGCCTACGAGTCGATGAGCCCCGACGAGTTCGAGGAGGCCGTGGCGGAGCTGTGCAAGCGTGACGGGTGTTCGGACGTACAGGTCACCGGCGGTGCCGGGGACCTGGGCGCCGATGTCGTGGCCACCGCGCCCGACGGGCGGCGTGTGGTGATCCAGTGCAAGAGGTACTCCCCGGACCACAAAGTGGGATCACAGGACCTCCAGCGCTTCGGCGGCACGTGCTTCGCGGTGCACGGCGCTCACACGGCAACCGTGGTCACCACGAGCGGGTTCACCCAACCGGGCGCCGAATACGCCGCTCAGTGCGGGATCGGCTGTTTCGGTGCCGAGGAGCTGACCGCGTGGGCCGTCGGCACCGGCCCCAGCCCGTGGGATGCGGAGTGATGGACCGACCGGACCCGCGCGGAGTCGGCCTCATCACCACATGACCGGGCCGGCCTTGTCGAAGAAGCCACCGGTGGGGCCGTCGGCCCCGATGGCGGCCATACGGACAATGATCTCCGCCCCTTCTTCGACACTATTGGTGCCCCGGTGGCCGTTGAGGTCGGTGGCGGTGTAGCCGGGGTCGACGGCGTTGAACCGGATGGCGGGGTACGCCTTGGCGTACTGCGCGGTGACCATGACCAGCGCCGACTTGGAGGAGTTGTAGTCCAGCAGCACCACCTGGAACTCGACGCGGGACGGATCGGCGGTCGCCGCGAGAGAGCCCAGACCGCTGCTGACGTTGACGACGACCGGGGCGTCACTGGCCTCCAGGAGCGGCAGGAAGGCATGCGTGACGCGCACCACGCCGAAGACATTCGTGTCGTAGGTGGCCCGCATGTCGGCCCCGGTGACGTCGCCGACCGGCTTGCCAGCGCCCCCGATCCCCGCGTTGTTGACCAGGACATCGAGGCGCCCGGCCTCCTCGCGGACGAACTCGGCGGCAGCCTTGACGGAGTCCTCGTCGGTGACGTCGATCCGGACGAAGCGGGCGCCGAGCTCCGCGGCCGCCACCCGACCGCGCCGGTCATCGCGTGCCCCGACGTAGACGGTGTGCCCGGCCTCCATCAGGCGGCGGGCCGTCTCGAATCCGAGGCCCTTGTTCGCTCCGGTGATCAGTGTGGTGGTCATGCGCTCACTCCGTTGATCCGGTGGGTCGATGATGCCTCCACCCTCACCGCACCGCGCACGAACAGGCAGTACCCGCCTCTGCCTGTGGACTGCCAGTACCAGGCTGTCCGGGCGCGGTGGCCGGATACTGGGGGCGTGAAGGAATCCGGAGAACTGGGCAGGGCACTGCGCGGCTGGCGCGACCGTACGACCCCCGCCGCCGTCGGACTGCCCGTCGGCGGGGTACGGCGCGCCGCCGGGCTGCGACGCGAGGAACTGGCACAGCTCGCCGGTCTGTCGGTGGACTACGTCGTCCGTCTGGAACAGGGCCGGGCCACCTCCCCGTCCCCGCAGGTCCTGTCCGCGCTGGCCCGCGCCCTGCGGCTGAGGGCGGTGGAGCGGGAGCACCTGTATCTGCTCGCGGGCCAAGCCGCGCCGGGTCCGGGGCAGTTGTCGACTCACATCCCCCCAGGGGTGCGAAGGCTGCTGGACCAGTTGGGAGGCACCCCGCTCAGCGTGCACGACGCCGCCTGGAACCTGATCCTGTGGAACCCGTTGTGGGCCGCCCTGTTCGGGGACGCGTCCGGGCAGCGGGGCCGCGAGCGCAACGTCATCTGGCGCCACTTCGCCGGCCTGCCCAGCCGGGTCAGTCACACCACCGAGCAGGAGGCCCGGTTCGAGGCGGCCGTGGTCGCCGATCTCAGAGCGGCGACCGCCCGCTACCCCGCCGACGCCGGTCTGCGCTCCCTGATCAGGGACCTGCGGGGCACCAGCGACCACTTCGCACGGCTGTGGGACACCGGCATCGTGGGCGTCCACGAGGCGGACGCCAAAACCGTCTACCACCCCGAGGTCGGAACTCTCAGCCTCGACTGCGACGTCCTCATGGTGCCCGGCAGCGATCTACGCATCGTCGCCTACACCGCCGCCCCCGGAAGCGACGCCTGCGACCGGCTGAGCCTCCTCGACGTCATCGGCACCCAGACCATGACCGAGCACAGCGCCCCGGCAGCGGTCGGCGCACGCCGCCCCCTGAGTGCTCCGGCCGGTGCCGTCAGGGGAAACGCGGCTCGGCGGTCATGGTGAGGCCCTTGGGGTGGGTGGTGGCCGCGGCCACTTCACGGACGGGGACGCCCGGCCGGGCGCGCATGCGCCAGCGGGAGCAGATGACGGCCAGGGCGATGGTGATCTCCGTCAGGGCGAAGGCATCGCCGATGCACTTGTGGACGCCCGCCCCGAACGGAACGAAGGCGCCCCGGGGGCCGGCTCCGTCCCGTTCGGGGAGCCAGCGGTCCGGGTCGAAGAGTTCCGGGTCGGGGAAGTGCCGCGGGTCGCGCTGGAGGGCGTAGGGGCTGTAGACGACCTCGGCGCCCTCGGGGAGCGTGACATCGCCCAGCCGCACCGGATGGAGGGTGCGGCGCAGGATGAGCCAGGGCGCGTGCAGCCGTAGGGTCTCGGTCACGACCCGGCTGGTGTAGGGCAGGGCACAGAGGTCCTGCCACGTCGGGGGCCGGCCGCCCAGGACGGTGTCGAGTTCTTCGTGCAGCCGCTTCTCCGCCTCGGGGTGGCGCCCGAGCTCATGGAGCGCCCAGGCCACGGTCGCGCCCGTCGTCTCCACACCGGCGAACAGGAAAGTGATCACCTGATCGCTTATCTGCTGGTCGGTGAGGGCGTCCCCGTCGTCGTCACGGGAGTCCAGCAGCAGGGTCAGCATGTCGGCGCGCCGCTGCCCGGGGGCGCGGTAGGTGGTGATCGTCTCGTCGATGACCCTGTTCGCCACCGTGATCGCGCGACGGTAGCGGCGGTTGCCGGGAGTGGGGAGCTTCTCCCACGCCGTGGGCAGCAGGGTGCGCAGGACCGCGCCGTGGAAGAGGGTGAGGATGCTCTCCCTGAACTCCGCGGCGGCCCGCGGGGTCATCTCCGTGGCGAACAGGCAGGCCGTCACAGCCGTCAGAGCCATGTCGTTCATGGCACTGTCGACGGAGATCTCCTGTCCGGGCCGCCAGTCGGCCACCGTGTTCTCGGCGGCGGTCCGCATCGTGTCGGCGTACTCGGCGATGCGGTCGCGGTGAAAGGCCGGCTGGATGAGCCGGCGCAGCCTGCGGTGCTTGCGCCCGGAGGTCGTTCCGACTCCCTCGCCGAGGAACTGGGCGAGCTTCTCGTAGACGCGGCCCTGTGTGAAGTCGTGGTCGCTGGTGACCAGGACCCGCCGCACCAGCTCCGGGTCGGTGATCACGTAGGCGGGCATGTGGGCGATGCGCACCTTGACCACGTCACCGCGGGACGACAGGGAGGTGATGAAGGGCAGCGGGGCGCGCAACAGGGGAAGGACGTGACCGAGGCCCGGGAGGGCACCGGGGGCCGGCGGGAGGACGGGGCTCTCAGCGCGTCGGGGCATGGGGATCTCCTGCGGTCGCGGGGTCGGCGAGCGGTGCGGGTCGGGGTCGTGCGTACCGGCGCATGAGCGGTACCTCGCAGTACCGGTACAGCAGATGGGCGGCGAGCAGGGACAGCGCCACGATGCCGAGGACGAGCATCGTCCCCGCGACGACCCCGAACTTCCGCTCGGCGCCCAGGACATGACGCACGATCATGATGATGGGGTAGTGGACGATGTACAGGGCGTACGAGGACTGCCCGAGGGCGATCAGGCGCGGGCGCCGGAGGACGGACGGGCGGGCCGCGAGGTCCTTCCCGGCCAGTGCGGGGATGACCAGCGCCAGCGGTACGCACAGCGCGGCGCCGAAGACGAAGGTCGCCGGCAGCACCGGGACGAGGGCGAAGGCGGCCACGGCAAGCCCGATGAGCACCGGGCGGCGCATCTCGATCCAGCGGCCCTCCTGCACCAGCCGGGCCGTGAGGATGCCGAGGGTGAACTCCAGCACCCTGACCGGCGGGAACGCGTAGACGAACCACAGCTGGGTGCCGTTGAGGGGCAGCCAGTCGTACAGCGTGGGCCCGTTGACGAGCAGGCTCACCAGCGCCATGAGGGGGATCGCCGCGGCGACCGCACCCCACCAGCGCCACAGGCGCGGTGCGGCGATGCGGCGGACGGCCGCCAGGAGGAAGGGGAAGAGCAGATAGAAGAACGCTTCGCACGAGATCGACCAGGCGGGCACGTTGGGGCCCACGTAGTAGTGCTCGTCCGGTACCCAGTTCTGGATCAGGACGAGGTTCGCCAGGGCCGAAGCCGGTTCGACGTCGGTGGGTGTGGCCAGCATGCCCGTCGTTCCGGCCGTGGTCATGAGGAACACCACGGCGACCAGCCAGGCGACCACGTGATTCGGCACGATCTTCCAGAACCTGCGTCGCCAGAACCGGCGCCTGGGCTCGTGCTGAGGGGCCGACCAGGTCAGGATGAAGCCGCTGAGCAGGAAGAAGGACGCGACCGCTCCGGTGGCCAGCGGGAGGGTGAGACCGAGGAGGTCGTGAAGCCGCTTGTCGCGGTAGACGGAGGAGATGAAGGCCGCGTGGCAGACGAGCACCACGAGGGCCAGGACGAAGCGGTAGCCGGTGAGACTCGGCAGGTCCCGGGGAGGGGAGGAGGAGTCCGGCGCCGCCGGACCGGGGGAAGCCGCGGGCATGACGTGTTCCCTTCGCCGTCCGTGCCCCGTCATTCGCCGAAGTGCTGCGGGCCGGTCACACCGAGGTCGGGACTCTCCACGTGGTACCGGCCGCAGGTCAGGCTCCAGTCCTGGTTGCCACGGGTCCACGCGGCCAGCGCGTCGAGGTAGCGCCCGATCCGCGGGTCGTCGTCGGTCTGCCGGAGCCGTCGGCTCAACTCCTGGAAGTCCGCGAGTTCCCGGTCGTGGTAGGCGACGGCTCGTCCGATCGCCTCTTCGGGGGTGCAGCCGTGATGCTGTGCGAGGACGGTGATCAGGTTGATGGCACCCGGCCAGTGCAGTTCGCGGAGCCCGGAGAGGATGTCGTTGATCCAGGAGTTCACCCGGCTCGCCGAGAGGGCGAGCGCCTGGAGCTCCGGCTCGCTCCACCGGGAGCCGGGCAGCGGGAAGCCGCCCGCGGTCTCCAGGAGCACGAACATCACGGAGCGCAGGGCGATGCTGGATTCGCGGAGCGCGATGTACTCCTCCAGGGAGGGCATCGCGCGGTGGGAGAGGTAGACGACCTCGGCGCCCGCCCCGGTGAAGTATTCGTGCAGGCCGGAGAGGAACCGCTGGAAGTGCTCCGCACCGGCGTGCCGAGCGGTGCGCGCGCACAGGTCGTGCAGGGCACGGATGTAGGGGTCGTCACCCGGTGGGGCGTCGGGGTCGTGCAGGACCCGCAGACAGCGGAGGGTGTGCCGCGCGCAGTCCAGGAGCCGACCGTCCTCGGCGGCGCGCTCCATGTACTCGTCGTCCTGGAGGAACAGCCAGATCATCCAGTCGCAGGCCAGTTGGGCGCCTTCGAGGCTCGCGTACGGGTACGTCAGGGCGGCGAGCCGCCCGAACTGGGCGGCCCGGGCGGCTTTCTCCTCGGCCGCGTCGCGAATGAAGCCGAACTGCCACATCCACGCGATGGCGGACTCCTCCAGGCGCTCGGCGGCCGGGTGGACGGCAGGGGGGAAGGGGCACCGCAGTCGCGGTACCGGTATCTGCAGGGACTGATCGAGCATGACGCACGTCCTCAGCGAAGTCGGTCCGATGTGTTGCCGGGCGCTGTCAGCGCCGGGCGGGCCTGCGGCAGGCGCCGCCCCGCGCCCCGGGGGAGCAGGGTCCGGATCGCGGTGCGGGGTGCGAACAGGCTCGACGGTGGGCGCAACGAATGGAGAACCTCGAGAAAGGCCTGATGGACCCGGGGGTCACGGGTACCGGCGGCCTGTACCCGGCTCAGGTAGCGGGAGGCCAGGCGCTGGGGCCGGGTGGGCGGTGTGCCGTCGGTGCCGGGCAGCAGGTTGTCGGCGGTCGCGGCCATGTCCCAGAAGGTGCCGGTGAGGGTGCTCAATCGGCGGTGGTACCTCTCGGAGAGGCCGGGGAGCCCGGCGGGGCCGGAAAGGCACTCACCGAGCAGGACGGCGCCCAGGGCGGCCGCGGTCATGCCCTGCCCGTACACGGGGTTGAAGCAGCACAGGGCGTCGCCGGTGAGCAGCAGATTGCCCGGCTGTCGCGCCCCGGGGCGGATCAGCCGACGGCGGTTGCTGGTCGCGTGGCTGCCCGAGATGTCGGTCAGCGGCTCCGCGTGGGTTATCGCCTCCGCGATGAGCGGGTCGGCCAGGCCGCGGGCGTAGGGCAGGAAGTCCTGTTCGCGGGTGGTGGGGCGGTCCGCGCCACTGCCGCTCAGGGTGACGATCCACCGTCCGCCTTCCAGGGGGGCCAGGACACCGCTGCGGAGCGGTCCGGGCGGGCCGCCCTGGATGTAGCACGAGCGCCACGGCGCCCGGTGGTCCTCCGGTATGCGGTAGAGGCGGCTCGCGTAGCCGAGGTGAGGGTCGATGACCTCCTGCGGCGGTGGTGCGCAGCCGAGTTCCTCCAGCCAGCGGTCCACGGCCGAGCCCCGGCCGGTGGCGTCGACGACGAGGTGGGCGGGCAGGGGCACCGGGTCGTCGTCCGGGCCTCCCCGGGTTCTCACCCGCACGCCGGTGACGGCTGTCGCGTCTCCGACGAGACCCGTGACCCGGGTGCCCTCACGGAAGGTGATGTTGGGCGCGGAACGGACCATGCGCCGGACCGTCCACTCCACCAGGGGGCGGCCGGCGCACACGAAACCCAGCCCCGAGGGGAAGACCGCCGCCCAGCCGTGGGGATTGCGCATCGCGAGATCATCGGCAAGGTCCAGCAAGGGGGCGCCCGCCCCGGTCAGTTCGCCCGTGAACCCCGGCAGCAGACCCTCGATGGTGCGCAGGCCGCGCACCCCCAGGCCGTGCACATGCGTGGACTGCGGCACACCGCGCCGTGGCACGGGCCCTTCCGGTAATCGGTCCTGCTCCACGACCACGACATGGGCGACGTGGTCGGCGAGGACCCGAGCCGTCAACAGCCCGGCGATGCCCCCTCCGATCACCACCGCTTGGGAGTTCTCGAGGGCCGTGATCCGGGATTTCATGATCCCCCTGAGGTTCGGCGTACGCGGTGAAACACGGAGAAGCCAGGCGGAAGCTGTTTCACGGCTCTTGGCGATTTATGGGTGTCTTTATTGATGGATATCGCGATCAGGTGCAGGGAGCATGCCCTGCTGGCTACTTGCGTCACAAGAGCAACACCAAGCCGGCTAGGGAATTTTCCAGATGCATATTCGACGACGGAGCCGACGGTGTCGGGCGCCCCTTCGGTGTTACTGTCGCGCCATGTCCAAGGCGGAGATCGACGTGGTGACCGCAGACTTCTTCGGCGCCTTCGACAACCGGGGCGGCAAGGCCGCCGATGTGGCCCGGATCCGCCGACTGGTCCTTCCCGAGGGCGTGATCGTCAAGACCGGCCCGGAGTTCACGGTCTACACCGTGGACGAGTTCATCGAGCCTCGCCGCCGGCTGCTGACGGATGGTCGGCTGGTCGAGTTCTCCGAGTGGGAGACCTCCGAACGTACCGAGATCGCGGGCGATATCGCGTCGCGGTTCGGCGGGTACCGCAAGTCCGGGATCCTGGACGGCGAGCCGTTCGAGGGCGGGGGCACGAAGACCATCCAGTTCGTCCGCACCCCGGAAGGCTGGCGGATCGCGGCATTCGCCTGGCACGACCGGACCTGACCTCGGGGGCCGCTACCGACGCCCGGCTGCGGCTGCGAAACCTGTGAGTGGAATGCCCTTACAGCCAGCCGCGCCGTGCCGCCTGGACCCCCGCCTGAAAGCGGGTGGTGGCGCCCAGCCTGGCCAGGAGGGCGGAGACACGGCGCACAACGGTGCGCCGGCCCACGCCCAGATGTCTGGCGATCGCGTCGTCGGTGGCACCGCTCGCCATGAGCGTGAGGATCTGGCGGTCCCGGGCGTCGATCTGTGTGCCGATGCCCGCCGCCGATATCGGAACGGCAAGTCGCCACAAGGACTCGAACACATTGGACAGCGCCTGGAACAGGCCCGACGGACGGATCAGGAGGGAGACGACGCCGGGGTGGTCGTCGGCGGCGAGGGTCACCACCGCCAGGTCGTCGTCGCCGATGGCGAGCTTCATGGGCGGATCGTCCAGCGTCCTTGCCTGTTCCCCGGCCTCGATCATGCGCGCCATGTTGGGCCATGCGATGGGGTCGTCGAAGGCGGATCCGTGATAGATGCTGCGGTAGACGACTCCCGCGGCCATGCGCTCGCGCTGCAGCACTTCCTGAGCGAGGTAGAAGTCGGACGTCCCGGAGTACGGAGGCACGTCGATGACCCGGATCTGCTGGCGCGCCGACTGCTGAATCTGTCGGCTGACCGTCAGGACGCGCGCGGCATCCTCGACGACTTCCAGCGCGCCGTAGTGACCGGCATCCCGCCTGGCGAAACGGTAGAGCCGTTCCAGTTCCGTCCCGGCCTGCCGCAGCGATGCCCGCACGGCGGCATCGCGCTGCAGCAGCGTCTCGACGACCTCCGTGGGCGGTAACGCTTCCCAGAAGGCCTCCCCGACCCCGGAATCGGTCGCCACGACGACGTCCTCGGCAGCGAGTTCCTTCAGCACCGCCTGGACGACGGCCTCACCGAGCCCGGCCCGGGCCGCCAACTGGGCCACGGTCACCCGCGGATGACCGACCAGGCACCGGTAGACGCGTCCACGGTCGGAGTCCGGGTCCAACACGTCGTGCACGACATCTCCTTCGCCGTACGGGAGCCGGCCCGACCGGCCCCTGAAGCCTACGGCGCGGGTGGCGCACCTGGGCCGTTGGCGCAGGTGCGCCACCCGCAGAGTATGGCGTTACCCAGAGTGCTGCGATGAGATTTCCGGTGTCCGGCTGAACACCAGTCCCATGGCACCCAGCCCCCGCCCAGTCCGAGGACAACTGATGAGATCAGTCCTGCCCACCCGGCTCCTGCGCGTGAAGGCAGCAGTCGCCACCCTGGCCGCCACCCTCCTCTTGTTGGGTGCGCCTTCCGCACGGGCCGAGGCGGCATCGGGTCCGCCGGAGATGGCCGATGGCTTCGGCCTGACCCAGGTCGGCAGTGCCACCGGCTCCGCCACGGAGTTCGTGGTCACGGTGAACACGCCCCAGGTCGCCGGTGCGCACCGCATCCGGATCCTGCTGCCGAGCGATTACCTGGCCGATCCCGCCAAGCGTTATCCGGTGTTGTATTTCCTGCACGGGGCGTCCGACGATCCGGGGAACCCGAATCTGGCCTACCCCGCCCTGCGCGCGGCCAAGTCGATGATCACGGTCATTCCGGACGGGGGCCGGCGGGGCTGGTACAGCAACTGGCTCGACCAGGGCACCGCCGCCGGTGCGCAGAACTGGGAGAACTTCCATATCAACCAGGTGATCCCGTTCATCGACGCGAACCTGCGCACCCTCGCGACGAAGAAGGGGCGGGCGGTCGCGGGTCTGTCGATGGGCGGCTTCGGTGCCCTGCACTACGCCCAGCGCCACCCCGACCTCTTCAGCCAGGTCGCCACGCTGTCGGGTGCCAATGAGTTCTCCCGCAACCACGCCGTCATGCGCGCCGCCGTCGTCGCCACGCTGACCAATATCGGCGCTCCGCTCTGCGGTACCTCCAGCCCCACCTGCTCGCTCAATTTCGGGCCCACGGTCTCCAGTGACGCGGTCTTCGGCACGCCGTATCCGGTGTTCGACTTCGACTGGCGCTGGAACGAGGCGGACCCGGTGGCGCACATGGACGTGCTGGCCCGGGCCGGCATGGGCGTCACGATCTACACCGGCAACGGCGGTGGCAACCCCGCCGAGCCCGAATTCTGGGTCCAGTCCGCGTCCGAGCACGCCAAGCAGCGTCTGGACGCCCTCGGGTACCCCTCGCACTACGTGGACTACGGCAACGGCTCCGGCTGGGGCGAGGGCTGCAACGGCGGCCACAACTACGGCTGCTGGGCACAGGACCTCGTGGACTTCGTTCCGCGACTCGAAGCAGCATTCGCGTCCGCCTGACCGCCCGTTCCCCGACAGACAGGGATCCACGCATGACCAAGAGACTGTGTACTTTCCTGCTGAGCCTGGCGGTCATCTGGACGTTGGGGGTCGGTGCCGCACAGGCTGCCAAGGCCGAGGGCAAGCGCGTACACAACGCGATGCAGATCATCTTCAGCCCGTCGATGCCCGACGCCTTCTGCACGATCGGCGCGGTGGGCACGGACAAGTACGAGCACAAGATAGCCATTTCGGCAGGCCATTGCCTTCGTGATGCCAGGTACGCGGACCGCGAGATCCCCGACAACGTCGCTCCCGTCTACGACCGGGCGGACACCGGGTTCGGGCCGATCGGGCACGTGCGCTACTTCAAGGACCCCGAGGGCTCGCAGACGGGTCACGTGACCAAGGACTACATGATCATCGAGCTGGTCCCGCAGGTGACGCTCTCCTCGCAGGGGCCGTACCTCAAGCAGACGGGCATGGTGAAGGTCCCCGGCGGATCCGTCAGCCCGAACGCCCTGAACCCCGCACTCGACAACGAGCGACTGCTCGCTCCCGGCGGCAACGAGCTCATCACGTCGGGTCAGACGGGCGCCTGGTACGGAACCATCATGGAGAACACCGCCGGCATCTACCGATCGGCGGCCGTGAACATGAAGGGCGACTCGGGCGGGCCCGCGATCTGGCACGTCCCCGGGACCGAACTGCCCTCCCAGGCCAACGGCTTCAAGGCCTCGGGCCCGTGGGCGGGCATCACCAAGGGGATCACTCTGGCATTGCCGCCCTTCCTGTACACCAGCTCGGCGAACATCCTCGCCGACCTGCGGGCCCGGGATGCCGCCGCCCCCGCCGGCGTCTTCGGCGCCGGCTTCACGGTGACCACCAACCCGTAGGAGCGGGGTCGTGAAGGCCGCGAGGCCGCACATCCCATCCGTCTCATGAACACCCTCGAGGAGGAGAAGGCGTTGCCCATCGGAAAGCTGGCGAGACGCACGAGAACCACCATGCTCGGTGTGATCGGACTGGTGGCCGCTCTGCTCACCGCCGCGCCCCCGGCGCGAGCCGATGTCCCCGCGTTCGAGCTGACCCCGATGGTCCCGGCCGGTGCCGACTATCAGCAGAAGCTCCGGTCCGAGGTGGAGTTCTGGACCCTTGAGAAGATGGCTGCCACCGGCCTCAACCACGAGGACCAGGACGCGACGCCGCCCCCCGGGGGCTGGGACGACCTCAGCAAGCCGTGGCCGGGGAAGGCCGGGCTGGTCTCGCGCACCGCCGGCAAGTTCTTCATCCAGAACAAGGACGTGGTCACCGGCGCCGTCTCGACGACCGCGTGCTCCGGCGACGTGGTGAACAGCGCCAACCAGAGCGTCGTCGTGACCGCCGCCCACTGTCTGCGCATCCACACCCCGATCAATGTGGGCTTCGGGAACACCATGATCACCAACATGGTCTTCGTGCCGGGATTCAACGGCGCGAACCTGGAGCGCCACACCTCCAGCACGGCACTGCCCGGCAAGGACATCGCCCCGTACGGAGTCTGGGGCGTGACCCGCGAGTGGATCACCAAGACCTGGAGCCAGAGCGCGGACTGGCTGCTGGGACACGACATGGCCGCGGTCCTGGTGGACAACCCGGATGATCCGCGGCCGATCGGCCAGGTCACCGGCGGTCAGCAGATCGGCTTCAACCAGCCGCAGAACCAGAACAACTACGTCTTCGGCTACCCCACCATCAACGAACGCAACTACTACCGTCCCGGCAACGTGTCCCGGCAACTCCAGCGGACCTTCGACGGCCGGAGCCTCATGGCCGCCCAGGGCACCACCCGCAACGACCCGGTCTTCTACAGCGACGTGATGCGCGGCGCGCTGTCACCAGGAACCAGCGGCGGCCCCCTGCTGCAGAATTTCGACCCCGCCACCGGTGAGGGCGTCCAGGTCGGGGTCTTCTCCCGGTACGACGATCCCGGCCAGATCATCGGCCTCTTCGGCTGGGTGCAGGGCCCCAATCTGAGTTCCACCCACCTGGGGGACGAGGAGAAGGCCGTGTACAACGCCGCCCAGTCGGCGAGCCCGTCGGGCAGCTGACCGTCGACGGGCACGCCCACGACCACCGGGCGCCGGCTTCCCCTGTGCCGACGCCCGGTGGTTTCGGCCTACCGACTCTTGTGCAGGTGCACGGCGAGAGCGGCGATGTCGTCGTCAAGGCCTCTGCTGCTGTAGTGGAGGAGGTCACGGTGGAGCCCGTCGAGCAGTTCGCGGGGCCGCGCCGGGGTCTGCCGGCTCATCCAGTCCGCCAGGGGGAAGAACTCACCGTTGCGGGCGCGGGCCTCGGTGACGCCGTCGGTATAGAGGAGCAACTGGTCGCCGCGTGCGAAGGAGAAGGTGTCGATGCTGTAGTGATCGCCGATCAGGTCCGCGAGGTTGAGGAGCGGTGAGGGAGAGGTGGGATTCAGGACGCGGAGCCCCTCCCGGCCGAGGACCAGCGGCGGCGGATGCCCGCAGTTGAGAACCCTGATGAGGTCGTCCTCGTGCGGGATCTCGACGAGAACGGCGGTGGTGAAGCGCTCCATCAGGTCCTCAGGGGGAAACGCGGTGCTGTAACGGCTGCTGCTGGCCTCCAGTCGGCGGGCGATGCCGCCCAGGTCGGGCTCGTCGTAGGCCGACTCCCGGAAGGAGTTGACCACCGCCGCGGCCGCGCCCACCGCCGGCAGTCCCTTGCCCCGCACATCGCCGATGAGCAACCGGACCCCGAACGGCGTGTCGGCCACCTCGTAGAAATCGCCGCCGATACGGGCCTCCGCGGCCGCCGCGAGATACAGCGACTCGATCTCGACGCCCCCGAAGCGGCGCGGCATCGGGCTGAGGACCACCTGCTGTGCCGCGTCGGCGACGAGCCGGACCTGGAAGAGGGACTGCTCCCGCTGGAGGCGCACATGGCTTCCGTACGCGGCCGCCACGGTGACCGCGACAATGCCCGCCACCGTGTACCACGCACCCAGGCCGGGGAACACGAGGCTGAGGCCGATCATGAGCAGAAAGCAGACCGTCCCCAGCAGCACGGTGGGGAGCACGGGCCACATGGCGGCCGCGAGAGCGGGGGCCGCGGGCAGAATGCGGCTGAAGGCCATGTCGGGGGGCGTGGAGTACGCCAGGCCGGCGATGACCACGGTCAGGAGCACCGGGGACAGCTGGACAAAGGACCACCGGCCGTTGGGACGGCGGAGTCGCGACTGTCCAGGCTTGATCATGATACATAGCATATCTGCATAAAGTGGACATTTCGCATGTTTCGGCCTGGCTCTTGCCCGTCCGGGGGCGTGGCACCCGATACGACCAAGGCTCGAGCCCGGTCGGTCGGGGCCTTCGCCCGACGGCTCAGCCGGTCTCGGCTGTGATCCGGCCGGTGCGAACGGCGTCGGTGAGGGCCTGGAAGTCGCGCTCGTTCTGGTCGGCGTAGGCCTCGGCGAATTCGGCCAGCGCCCGGTCGAAGACGTCACCGCCGCCCAGATAGGCGGCGATCGCGATCCGGTCCCCGGAGCGGGCATGGGCGCGTGCCAGCGTGGCGCCGCACAGGCCCGCGAAGAACCTCAGCTCGCTGGGCTTCATCGTCTCGGGTCGCGCGATGCCCTTCCAGTCGCGCAGTTGGCGGATGTAGAAGTCACGCTGTTGTCCGTCGACACCCGTGACCCGGTCCCAGCCGAGGAAGATATCGCTCGCGGCCTGCATCAATCGCTGCCCGGCGACCACACGCCGGCCCTGGTTGTCGTACTCGCTCCGCCCGGCGTGCGGGGCGAGGACCGAGGCGGCGGCCTCCTTGGCCTGCAGGAGCAGCGGGTCCTCATCGTCCCTGCCGAGCATGAGCACGACCCAGCAGCGGGTGCCGACACTGCCGACCCCGACCACCTTCAGGGCGATGTCGACCATCCGGAACTGCCGGAGGAGGTGTCGGCGGTCGGAGGTGAGACTGGTGCCGTACCGCTCGATGGCCTCACGGAGGTCCTGTTCGAACCCCGCACGCTCGGCTTCGGAGAGCAGGTCTCTCAGCGGTACGAGGAGCGGTGGGTCGGAGGCGATCAGCCGACTGCCGTCGACGACCCTGGTGAGCTTCTCGAAGGCCTGCAGATTGTCCCTGGTCCGAGCCGTGTCCAGCGCGTGGGAGAGGCGTCGGCGGGAGCTCTTGGCCAGCCGGTCACCGAGGAGGGCGCTGAGTTTCTCCGTGTCCGCCTGCGCGTACCAGACGTCGAGATTGCGCATCCCGGCGAACCCCCGCATCGATTCCCGGTACGCCCGGACGGCTTCGCGGACGACGCCGGCGCGCTGTCCGGCCGAGAAGTCGTTGGCCCGGGCGGTGATCACGAGGCTGGCCGCGAGCCGTTTGACGTCCCATTCCCACGGTCCGGGCAGTGTCTCGTCGAAGTCGTTGATATCGAAGACCAGGCGCCGTTCGGGGGAGGCGAGCAGGCGGAAGTTCAGCAGGTGCGCGTCCCCGCACAGCTGCGTCGTGATGCCGGTGTGGTCCAGCGCCCCCAGGTCCAGAGCCATGATCGCGGCCGCGCCGCGGTAGAAGCGGAACGGTGATTCGAGCATTCGTCCGTAGCGGATCGGTACGAGTTCCGGGACCCGCTCGGCGGACTGCCGCTCGATGACCTCCACGGGATCCGGCCGGTCGTCCCGAGGCGCGAACGCGGCGTGGCCGGACCGGGGCACCATGCCGCGGGCCGCTCTGCCTCGCGCCGCCCGCTCCTCCGGAGTCGGGTGGCGATGCGGGGTCGTCGCAGTCATCACCGAGTCTCCTCGCTCTCGCGCGGGTCCGCCGGTCCGGCAGCCGGCGCGGTTCGGGAACACCTGCGATGCCGGCCGACTCCGCGCCGGGACGTGCGGACACCGGACCTGAGGTTCCTTCCCGCATGTTCCGGGTGGGACGACGGCGTCGCATCACCCGGAGCGGGTGAGCCGCCGCTCCGCTCCCCACCCCCGTCGGCGGACCCAGGGCAACCCTCGCGTCAGCCGCCGCCGCTCGCACGGCCCGCACCGGGCACACCGATGCGCGGCAGGCCCGCCTACCGCGCATCGCCGTCCCGCGTGGCAGCCGCCGAGAGGAGCGGGCACCATGGAAGTCGCGGGTTCGGAGCACGGCCCGGCACACGACGAGGCAAGCGCGCCCCGGCGGGAAAGGTCCCGGCGGCGGAGCCCGAGACCCGCACCCTGGTGGTGGTTGGATGCCCACGTCCGGATTCCCCGCTGTCACGGAAGAAGGCAAGGGGTCCCACAGCGGCCGGGCGCCCGGCCGGCGACCGGTCGGCACCGCCACCGGAGCAGCACTGGCCTGGTCCGGTGACCCACTGCTGACCTCGAAGGTCTCGGTGCCCGCCCTCCCCGGGACATGCGTCCCCCGACAGCGCCTCCTGGACCGCCTCAGCTCCGGCGTCAACGGGCCGCTGACCCTGATCAGCGGCCCGGCGGGCGCGGGAAAGACGACTCTCGCCGTCTCCTGGGCACAGCTCGCCACGCCCCCGGGGCCGGTCGCGTGGTTGACCCTCGACACCGACGACAATGCCCCGGGCTTCTTCTGGTCCTACGTCCTCGAAGCCTTCCGGCGTGCGCTTCCCTCACTGCCCGCCACCATCGGAACACCCACCAGCCCCGACAGCATCGGCCGCTCCCTGCTCGTCCGGCTCGCCTCCGCCGTGGAACACCTGCCCCACCCCGTGGTGCTCGTGCTCGACGACATGGCCAAGGCGCCCGGCCGGGAGGTGTCGAAGGGGCTGGGTTTCCTCCTCGAACACGCGGGCCCGCAGCTCCGCCTCGTCCTGATCAGCCGGATGGACCCACGGCTCCCGCTCCACCGCTACCGCGCGGAGGGCCGCCTGACCGAAATCCGGAGTGCCGACCTGACGTTCACATCGGACGAAGCGGCGACTCTGCTGCGACAGCACGATCCAGCCACGACGGACAGTACCGTCCGCACCCTCACGAGCCGCACCGACGGCTGGGCCGCCGGATTGAGACTGTGCGCCCTGGCCATGCGGAAGTCCGACGACCCGGACGGCTTCGCCCGGTCGTTCGCCGCCTCCGAACACGCCGTGGCCGACTACCTGCTCGCCGAGGTTCTCGAGGCCCAGCCCGCCGCCACCCGGGAACTGCTCCTGCGCACCAGCATCCTGGGCCAGGTGCACCCCGAGCTGGCGAACGCGCTGACGGGGCGGCAGGACGCCGAAGAGATCCTGACCCGGCTCGTCCGCGAGGGTGCCTTCGTGGAACCGATCGCGGACACCCGCTGGTGCCGTTTCCGTCCCCTGTTCGCCAAGGTGCTCCAGGCACACCTGCGCAGCCGACGGCCCGGTCTCGCACCGCGACTCCACGGCCGTGCCGCGCGCTGGCTGGCCGATGCCGGCCGTCCGGCCGAAGCCCTCGGACACGCGACGGCGGCCGGGGACTGGAGTTACGGAGCCGCCGAAGCCATCCGCAACCTGATGGTCGGGCCCCTGCTCGCCGGCCCCGGCGAGGGCCGCCTCCCGGTGCTCTTCTCCCGCATGCCCGACGACACCCCCGGCGTCGAGCCCGCCCTCGTCGCGGGAGCCTGCCGCCTGGCCCGTCGCGACCCCGAAGGCTGCCGCGAGCAGCTCACGGCAGCCGAGCGGTTCATGAACAGCGGGAGCACACCGCCCGGCCGTGAGGCCGAGCTGACGCATGCCCTCCTGAAGCTGCTCTGCGAGTCGTACAACCCGGAGAGCGGTGCCACCCCGGGGTCGGCGGCCGAGGCAATGGCCCGGAACGCCGAGGACATGGCGGCGCGGGTAGCACGGTGGCGAATCGAGGAGCATCCGGAGCTCAAGGCTCTGCGGCTGCACGGGCTGGCCTGCGCGCTCCTGCGGTCCGGTCGCCTCGACGACGCCCGCCGTGCCTTCACCGACGCCGTCGAGGCCTGTGCGGACGACGCCACCCACCTCGTGCTCCACGCGCCCTTCGGCAAGCTCGCGCTGACCGAGAGCGCCGTAGGAGCCCTGACGGCAGCGGAAGACCACTCCGTGCGGTCCCTCGCGGTGGCCGACCGGCACGGACTGTCTCCCGCCCGCCGTTCAGGAGCCGGTCACCTGGCACTGGCCGCCCTCGCGTTCGAACGCGATGACTCCCGGACCGCCCGTCACCAGCTCGAACGGGCCATGGCGTGCCCCGACACCCACGACGACCCGGTCATGGTCGCGGAGAGCGCCGTCCTGCGCTCCCGCCTCGAGGTGACGCAAGGGCGGTGGGAAGCCGCCCTTGCGACCCTCGCCGAACCCGGGCAGCCCCCCATGACATGGCCGGCCGAGCGCCTCGCCGTCGCCCGCTCCCAGGCGGTCCTGGCCCGCGGAGACCACGAGGCCGCTGTCGCCGCCCTGCACGGTGGCGACAGCGACGGACCGGCCTTCACCGTCGCCCTGGCCCACGCCCACCTCGCGGCCGGACGCATCGACCGCGCCCTGCGGCTCCTGGCGCATGCCGACCGCTCACACCGGTCGAACCTGGTCGACCACGTCCGTATCCGACTGCTGCGGGCCCGTATCGCGATGCTGGGCGACGATCCCCACGCCGCCCACGATCCGCTGGCGCAAGCTCTGGACGCGGCCCGCCCCGAACAGCTGCGCCGACCCTTCACCGAAGCCGGGCCGTGGCTGCGGCACCTGCTCGAGCGGGCCGACGGCGAGGACGGGACCCGACTCTCCCGCTCCTGGCTCAGCACCCGGCGACCGGACGGACCGCGCACCCCCGCCTTCGTCGAGCCGCTCAGCGGCCGCGAGCGGGAGGTGCTCTCCTGCGTCGCGCGGATGCTGTCCACCAACGAAATCGCCGACGAACTCCACCTGTCCGCCAACACTGTCAAGACGCACCTGCGGAGCGTCTACCGAAAACTCTGCGTCTCCCGCCGTCGCGAGGCCGTCGAACTCGGTAAGGAGCTGCACATCGTGTGACCCGGTCGGTCGGCTCCGCCGACCGCCACTCCCGTGCCGGCTCACCCGCGCGGGGGGATGCCCCTCACCCCGCGCGGCGCACAGCATGACAGAGGAAGAGTCCCCGGAGCAGGCAGGACCGGTACGGGCATGCGCTACGAATTCCGTGTCACCGGCCGTGTTTCCACACCGTTGGCCGACACCTTTCCCGAGCTCGACAGGGCGTCCGTCCCACGGCAGACGCTGTTCTTCGGCACGGTGACCGACGAGGCCCATCTGTACGGGCTCCTCGCCCGCTTCCAGGACCTGGGGCTGCACGTCGAAGAGATGCGCCGCCTTCCGGACTGACCGGTCGCCACCGCAATCGCGCACGAACGGAGGAAACCATGGACCCGTCCGATGCCTCCGCCTCCCGAGGCCGCGGCCGTTCCGGGGCCGAACAATCCTTGAGCGCCGCCGAACTCGAGGAATACGAACGTCTACGGAGGACCGCCCACGCCCGTCACCGCCGTACGCGTTACGCGGGAGCCTCCGTCCTGCTGGTGCTGGCCTTCCTCCTCTCGCCGCTGGCCGTCGTGGCCACCTGGGTGAACGCCGAGGTCTCCGATACCGGCCGGTACGTACAGACCGTCGCACCGATCGCCACCGATCCCCCCGTGCAGAATCTGGTGACCGACCGGCTGACCGAACGAGTGGTGAGCAACGTCGACGTCAAGAGCATCACGGACGCCCTCGGCGGGGCTCTCGCCAAGGCCGGTGCCCCGCCCGGGGTGGTGGACAAGACGCCCTCGCTCAACGGGGCGCTGCAGAACGCGCTCGACTCGGCCGTCCACGATGTGGTGGCCGGGGCGGTGAAGAGCGACCAGTTCGCCCAGGCGTGGGACGGCGCGAACCGGCGCGCCCACGCCGCCGTGGTGAAGACCCTCACCGGCGAGGGGAACAGCGCCGTCGAGGCCAAGGACGACACGATCGTCCTGGACATGGGGACCGTCATCGACAACGTCAAGCAACGGCTGGTGGACGCGGGCTACGAGAAGGCCGCGGACATCCCCGACGTCGACAGGACGGTCCCGCTGCTGAAGACCGACAAGCTCGACAACGCCCAGGACGCCATGCGCCTGCTCAACGTCGTCGGTATCTGGCTGCCCGTCACCGTGGTCGTCCTCGCCGCCCTCGGTATCCGGGCCGCGCCCTCGCACCGGGTGGCTCTGATGGCCACGGGCCTCGGCGTCGGCGTCATGATGGTCGTGCTGCTCGTCGGTCTCGCCGTCATGCGGCGGGTCTATCTGGATTCCGTACCCTCCGACGTCCTGCCACCGGACGTGGCTGCCCCCATGTACGACACGCTCGTACGCTTCCTGCGGGCGAGCACCCTCACGGTCCTCGTCATCTCGGTGATCACCGTGCTGGCGGGCTATCTGTACGGTCCCGGACGCGGTGCCCGGTTCCTCCGCTCGGTGGCGGCCCGGGCCACCGGCGCCACGGGCCGGGCCATGGCCCACTCCGGTGCGCGCACCGGCAGCACCGGACACTGGCTGGACACCCACCGTGGCTGGACCACCGGCATCGTCATCGCCGGCGGCGGGCTGGCCCTGATCCTGTGGAACTACCCCACCCCCGCCTCCGTGGCGCTGGTCCTCGGCATCGTGGTCGCCGTACTGATACTCCTCGGCATCCTCGCCGCGGCCTCCGGCGACACCGCGACGGGCGATCGTCGCACGCGGTCCTCGCCCTAGACGGGGGAGGCGCACGGACCCCGGCCCGGACACGCTGGAACGCATCGGGGGGAGACGACAGGAGGAGAGAGAACATGAACGCCTACGTGTATTTGGCCTACGACTACCCGGTCCTGGGCGCGTTCTGGACCGCGGTATGGATCTTCATGTGGGTCCTGTGGGTCCTCCTGCTCTTCCGGGTCATCGCAGACATATTCCGCGACGACTCCCTCGGCGGATGGGCCAAGACGGGGTGGCTCGTCCTCGTGATCGGACTGCCCTTCCTCGGCGTCTTCGTCTATGTGATCGCCAGAGGCAAGAACATGGGCCGGCGCGAGCGGGACCATGCGCGGGCACAGCAACAGGCAGTCGACGACTACATTCGCGAGACGGTCGGCAGCCCGGACTACACCAGCGACGTGGAAGCCCTCGCGAAGCTCTCGGAAATCCGTGCCAAGGGAGACATCACCGACGACGAGTTCCGCCGGGCCAAGGAGAAGATCCTGCATTGAGGGCGCGTCCCCCGTTCGCTAGATGCCGCCGACCCGTCCCGGAACGCGGTCGAGGGCGGACCGGACGATCTCCCGCAGGTCGGGGACGGGGATGCCCAGCTCCCGCAGCCACCGGACCGTTCGGGCGATCGAGGTCTTCATGGCGCGTGACCTCTCGATGAGGTCGTACAGGTCCACCTCGCAGTCGATGGTCAGGAACATGTCCTCGCCCTCACTGATCCTGAGCAGTTCGAGGGCCGAGGCGAAGGACAGTCCTGCCGGGACGTCCGGGCAGGAGACGGTGACGCCGTAGCCGGTGAGCCGCTCCGCCAGTGCCCCGGGGCTCATCAGCAGACTGCGGGCCGCCACCAGCACATGGGCGAACGGCATCGCGTCCGCGGTGGTGACCCCGGTCCACTCCAGCGGACCCTCCCGCCGCAGCAACTCCTTGTCCAGGGCCGTGCAGTAGCGCGGCGGCCGCAGAGGAACCGTGAAGCCGTAAGCGCGCATGCGGTCGATCACATGCCTCAGCGAGCAATTCCGGCGGCGTGCCGAGTCGAAGATGTGCGTATAGGGGACAGGCTTGTGCGGGGGCAGCGGCCAGTCCGACCCACTGCGGAGAAAGTCGGCGTCATCGGGTTCCGCGTCCCCGGGGAAGGCGAGCGGTGTGGTGAAACCCAGCCCTGCCAGCCGGTCCAGGACGTCGCGCGGCCCGAGAGCGAGCGCGTGCGCGGCTGCTGCCACATGTCCTGGAGGGATCTCCTGGGAGCGGCTCAGCCAGGGCCACAGGCCATCCGCCCGCTCGCTGAGGAGCGTGGCCACTGCGGCGCCGGGCCGCTCCGGCAGTCCTTCGGCATCGATACTCAGCCCGTATTCCGTGAGGCGTGCGCACACCTCACTCACCGGCAGCCCGAGCAGCAGGCCGGCCTTCGCGATATGGCCGGGCGGGACCGTCTTTTCAGGGTCCACCCAGCCCAAGGCGCCCTTCCGGTCCCCGAGATCCCGTTGCAGCAAGGGGTCTCGCCGTGCCGCGGTGGCCAGCTCGACGTAGCTCTCGGGCACGTCGATGCCGCAACGGCGCCACTCGGAGACGATGGACGCGGCGGAGTCCGCAGCGGATTCACCCATCTCCTCCATGAGTTCGGCGAACTTGGCCGGTGCGTGGCCCGGCATGGCTCCAAGGACCCGGGCCCGGTGCACCAGCGCGGGCAGGTCCGCTCCCCAGGTCTCGGCCACTGTGCGCAGGTGGTCCGCTATGTAGCGGGAGTCCATGGACCAGTTCCAGAACGGCTCGCCGCCATCGAGGGCCGGAGCGGACAGCAGGTCCCTGTCGGACGGTAACGCCGCTAGCACGGCCTTGACCTCGGTGATCTCGGGACACGACTCCGCCAGCTGTGCCAGGAGAGCATGGGGCCGGTGGGCGAGGAGCCGCCACAGGAGGATGGCGTCGGGGGGATGCCCCCGTGGCGACTTCCACGGGTCGGGCAGCCATCGGCTGCCCCCTCCGCCGCCTCCGAAGAGCTCAGCCGGCAGGACCTTGGAGTCGGCAAGAAAACAACCCGTGCGCGCGATGTCGAACTTCCGGTCGGCGAACTCCATTCGCACGTCCGCCCCGATGGCTGCCGTCGTCAGCAGGTCGCCCAGCACCATGCTCTTCTCGGCCACCCGGCAGATCCATGCGTAGCCGGGCAACGCCCCGCCGCCCGCGAACAGCGCGGCCGCGGCCCGTTCGCACACCTGCCGAAGCCGGTCCGAGACGTCGTCGAGCAGTGTGCGCCGGTCGGCCGAGAGCCGCTCGGGTGCCAGAGCACCGGTCAAGTTGATCACCGCGCCGGTCATCCCCGACGGGCTGGACGACAGAACTCCGCGGCGCGTTCCGGGCTCGACGACCAGACCGTCCACCAGAAGCGCACCACCGTACTCACACCACGTCAGCTGCAACCCGTCGGGCGCTCGCCGCCACGGTTGCGACACGCCGTGGGCGTTGAGACCGAAGCGTTCGGCAGCAGGTGCCTTTCTGGTCTTGAGCAGATGTGCTTCCCACCGGGCGCGCCGGGATCCGTGCGCCACTTCGGTGGGAAACTCGGCGATCCCCAGGACCCGTTCCAGGACGTCGAGGCAGGACCAGGACGTCTCCTGCTTCCGCACATACAGACGGACCTGCGTGCCCGCCTCCCGCCCGTGTTCCTTCAACCGCACGATGCGGAACAAGTGCCCCGGGCCGAAGACGCGCGCTTCGAGGAGCGGGCCGAGCTCTCCTGTCGCGTCCATGCGGCACGTACGCACCCGCATCTCGTCGGCGAGCATGAAGTAGCTCAGCACACCGATGCCGAACCGGCTGTTCGGGTGGAACTCGACCGGCGGCCGGGCCTGTGCCCACTTCGCGCGTTCGAGTGTGAAGTCCAGCTGCTCGGCGAACCGTGAGCCCGCCCGGCAGAAGACGCCGCGCAGCTCGGACTCTCCCATGCCGACCCCGTTGTCGCGGCACTCGACGTACTCGCGGCCGTCCTCGTCCGTGCCCTGCTCGAAGTCGATACGGCCCTCGTAGGCGTAGGACGCCTCCCGTGTCCGGTCCAGGTACTGGGTGCGGGCCCGGCGGTAGCGACACGCGTCCAGGGCGTTCTGGTAGAGCTCGCGGACGGCGAGGTCACGGTCCTTGTAGAGCTGGATTCCCATGAGGAGGTCGCGGACGCGGCGCTCGTCGAGGCGGAAGGCGGCCCAGCCGGTGAAGGCGCCCTCCGAGGGCGTCACCTCGTCGGCGGACAGGCGGGCGGGCAACGGCGGCATCGGCTGGGTGACGCGCTCGTGGGCGGTGCGGCGGACAGCGGCCAGGAGTTCGTCCGCGCGGGCCGCGTACTCGCGCAAACCCTCGATCACGGCTTCATGACGACACTCCGCCCTGAGGACGGGCAGATCGTGGGAGCCGCCCCATCCGGACGAGTCCAGGGTCTGCCGCAGCTGTCCCAGGTCGACCGGGAAGGGGATCCCGACGTGTTCCACCACGATCTGCGGCAGTGCCGTGATCTCGCGGCTCATGCCGTGGGCCAGCGTGAGCAGGAGGCCAAGGCGCTGATCCCGGATCCGCTGCTGTCCGCCGCGGCGGATCCGGGCCGAGTCGTCCGTCGGGAGGGAATCGAGGTATTCGCGGTCACAGACACCGGGGCCACGTCGCAGCCCGTGCAAGAAGCGGCACACGCGTCGGAGGTCGAGCGTCTCGCCGAGGGCCTCGGCGGACGGGCCGACGGCCCGCAGGAGCTGCTGGACGACGACGGGATCGGAGAACTCCTCCCGCTGGGCGAGCCAGCGGTGGAAGAGCCACCAGCCGATGGGCTCCGCCGCGTCGGGACGCCGGCGTCCGCGCTCGACCAGGAGGTCGTGTCCTTCGGAGAACACCTCGAACGCGGTCCGCAGCGGATGCGCCCCGGCGATCCGGCCGAGTCGGCCCGGCTCGACGACGGGTGCGAGCGAGGCCGTCAGACGAAGGCACTGCGCGCGGTGGAGAAACGGCATGAGCACCAGCAGGGCCGCCTCGGCCGGATAGATGTCCAGCCGCCGCTCGGGGTCGGGCTCGCCGAGCAGCCATTCCACGGCTTCGGCGAACCGCGGCACGAAGCCGCCGTCCCGCCAGGGGTCGGCAGTCGTCTCCGACTCCGCCGCCTCACGCAACCGCGCCAGCGTGGCGACGGCCTCAGCGACGTGCTGCCGGAACAAGTCGGCGTTGCGCCCGGCCGGGACGTGCTGCCACACGGTGGAGTCCGCGGCCGACTCGACCCACGGGTCGGCCGGGGCCGGGGCGGGGCCTACCGGACAGCTGTGGAAGTTGATGGTTCCCGCTTGGAACAGGGCGCCCACCGCGGAACCCGACACCTCGTTCCACGTCTCGTCCTGCCGCATCCGCCCCCCTCACGCCGCCGCGACGGTGGCCCAGTGTAGGAGCCCGGCGTCCCTGGGCGGTGCGGATCGGGCGAGAACGGAGCCGACGGCGAGCGTTTGAGCCCCCGGGGAGTTCCCCAACCCCCGCACCAGGACCGGCGCTTCGCACCCGGCGACGAGGCCGCGTCGCCCGGAGTCCGACGCTCTACGCCCGGAACGCCTCCGGTCGCTCCGGGGACGCCTCGTTGAGGGCCTTGCCGACCGCTTCGGTGCCGGCCCGGAGCCCGTAGACGGGGGTGTCGGGCTGCTGGCGCCAGGAGTCGTCGATGCCGCCGGCGTCGACGGTGTCGAAACCGAGCTCGTCGATGAGGTCGCGGACGGCCTTCTTGGCGGTCTCGTCGTCGCCCGCCACCGGCACGGCGATCCGCTCGGGGTGGCCCTTGGGCAGAGGCCTGTCGAGGATGTCCTGGGCGTAAGTGCCGTTGAACGCCTTGATGACGGGGTGGCCGAGGTGCTGCTCGGTCCAACGGCTCTCCGTCAGACCTTCCTCGATGGCGGCGATCCGGCCGTCCCTCTCCTTGGGGTAGTAGTTGCCGGTGTCGATGACCACGACGTCCTCCGCGGCCTTGTCGAACAGTCCGGACGGCAGGTCCGGTACGGCCTTGAGGGGCACGGTGACCACGACGACCGCTGCGCCGCGCGCCGCCTCGGCCGCGGTGACGGGGGTGGCACCGGTCTCCTCGGCGAGTGCGGTGAGGGTGTGCGGGCCGCGTGAGTTGGCGACGGATACGTCGTGGCCGAGAGCGGTGAGCCGTCGTGTGAGGTTTCCGCCGATGTTGCCGGCGCCGATGATGCCGAACTTCATGGGAGTCCTTCCAGAGGCCTGGCGACGGGGTGTCGTGCCTGCTCACAACCTCGTGTGCGGGGCGCCTATTCCGGCTCCGGGCCTCGGACGTCGAGCGGGAGTCAGGTGTCGCCCGCCTCCCTCCGGTCCTTCTCGCTCCACTTGCTGGTGTCACGGGGTTCGACGTAGGGCTCCTCGTCCTGGGGGTGGCCGCCGATGATCGCGCGCTCACGGGACAGCTCCGCGTCGAACTCCAGGCCCAGCAGGATCGCCAGGTTGGTGATCCACAACCACACCAGGAACACGATCACCCCGGCCAGGGTGCCGTATGTCTTGTTGTACGAGGCGAAGTTCGCCACGTACAGCGCGAATCCCGCCGAGGCGATCATCCAGATCCCCAGGGCCAGGAAACTGCCCGGGGTGACCCACTTGAAGCCTCGGCTCCTCGCGTTCGGTGCCGCCCAGTACAAGATCGCGATCATGACGGTGACCAGCAGGAGCAAGACCGGCCACTTGGCGATCGACCACACCGTCACGGCGGTGTCACCGAGTCCCAGGGCGGTGCCGGCCTGCCGGGCGAGGCCGCCGGTGAACACCACGATCAGCGCACTGGCGCAGGCCAGCGCCACCAGCACCACCGTCAGGACCAGCCGCAGCGGGGTGAGCTTCCACACCGAACGGCCTTCCGCCATGTCGTAGACGGCGTTGGAGCTGCGGATGAACGCCGCGACATATCCCGACGCGGACCACAGCGCGGCCAGCAATCCGACCACGGCCAGGACGGAACCGACACCCCCGGCGCCCTGTAGTTGTTCGACCGCGTCCGTCACGATGTCGCGGGCCGGGCCGGGCGTGAGCTTCTTGAGGTTGTCCAGGATGCTCTTCGTCGCCGACTCGCCCGCCACGCCGAGCAGCGAGACCAGCACCAGCAGGGCGGGGAAGACTGCCAGCACCGCGTAGTAGGTCAGCGCCGCCGCCCGGTCCGCCAGCTCGTCGTCCTTGAACTCCGTCACCGTCCGCCGCAGCACCGCCCACCAGGACTTCTTGCCCAGAGCGGTCGGATCGTCCGGAGCCTCCCGCTCCACCTGCGGGTCCGGCCCCGGGCCCCGGCCCGGCTCGGCGCTCTTCCCGCCGTCCCCGGACGTGTCCCGGCCGTCCCCGGGCTGTTCCTTCCCGCGCTTGTGCTGCCACATCGGTGCCATGCCCGTACGGGTAACCGCTCCCCGTTCCCGCTAACCCCGACGGACGAAGCGCTGCCGCACCGTCACCCACACGGCCCACACGGGTGGCGGCGGCGGGTCTGCCTCAACGCTTGACCTGCATCCAGGGGCACCCCTAAAGCTTAGAAAGCTCTCTAACGAGCTGGTGCGTGATAGCGGATGAGGCGTGTTTGACCTGCTCATTGCCTGTCCTCAGGCGGTGGTGTAGCGGTCAGATACGAGGTTGGCGATGGCACGGTAGGTGTCGGGCAGGCGGTCGCGTCTGTGGGTCCAGCGGGTCAGTTGCTTCCAGCGTTTGTGGTCGGCGAGGGCGTGTTCGACGGTGATGCGGTCGGACGAGTGTGCGTGGCGGTCTCGTTCCCACTGTTCGACTCTGCCGGGCAGTGCTCCCGGCCGCGGTTTTCTGGGCGGTGTGATCGCTTGCCCGCGGTGGTCACGGCTCAGGCCGAGGTAGCCGTCGTCCAGGAGGACCTCGACGTCGGGGAAGTGCTGGAAGCAGACAGCGATGCCCTCGTTGCGGGCGGCCGTGGCGTCGTGCATACGCCCAGGTCGCAGGGCATCAGTCCATAACGTGCGGCCACGCCGGTCGGCGATGATGGTGGCCTTCATGGTGTTCTGCTTCTTCTTCCCGGAGACGAACGCGCGTCGTCCGCCGCGGCCGGCCGGCGGACGGCGGACCTGGATCTCAGTGGCATCCAGCCTCAGCTCGATGCCTTCGGCCTGGGCGT
>NZ_JBVIQR010000015.1:0-37910 GCF_055576875.1 Streptomyces sp. NPDC033229
GCCCGGTTACATTCCGAACCCGGAAGCTAAGCCTTTCAGCGCCGATGGTACTGCATGGGGGACCGTGTGGGAGAGTAGGACGCCGCCGAACAATTTTTAGAGTAGCCCCTGTGGGAACCATTTGGTTCCTGCGGGGGCTATTCTGCGTTTCCGGGCTTTTTTCGTTTCCGGGCTGTTTTCGGGCTTCCCCCGCTCCCCCCGCCCCTCCGTTTCCCCGGGCCAGGGCCCAGGCCCGGGGAAACGCGACGGGATGCGCCGGATGCGAAGCTTCGGACCGAACGGAACCGAACGAATCCGAATTACTTCGAGGCGGCCTGCGCCAGCTCGACGTCGAGGGATTCGCGACGGATGCGCTGATCCAGATAAAGCAACGCCGTCACACCGGCCGTGATCGGCGCCATCAGCGTCGTGCTGATGATCGCCGCGACGCCGGAGATGATCAAAGTGCTCCAGCCGATGGTGCCGGAAGTGACGCTCTCACCCGTGAAGATCATTTCAATGATGCCGACCGGAATGCCGATAACTGTCGCCACCACGAATACCAGGAATACGGCCAGTAGCTGCACGCCGAAGATTCGCCACCAGGACCCGCGCACCAGCTTCGCGGATCGGCGCAGCGACGCGATGACACCCTGCCTTTCCAGCATCAACGCCGGTGCGGCCAGGCTGAACTGAACCCAGAGCCACGCCGCTCCCGCCATTCCGGCCAGGCTGCCGAACAGGGCGACGCCCACGCCCACGGCCTTCGCTCCCGCCGCCGAGATCAGGAGGCCGGGGGCGACCGCCACGCCGAAGACACCGACGATGAGGGCCGGCAGCAGGAAGAGCAGACCGCTCAGCCGGAGCAACTGCGGGCGGGCACTCCGCCAGGCATCGCCGACCGAGGTCGACCGGCCCAGTACCGCCCGGCTGACGACGACCGTCAGCAACGCCGTGGCGATGATCGAGCCCAGCAGGCTGACGAGCGTCGTGAGCCCCGTGCCGGGCAGGCTCTCACCTATGGCGTCCAGGGTCTCCCCGGGGGTCGCCGAGGCCGGGTTGTCGAGGTACTCGAAGCCCGGGTTGTCGCGGAACCACACCCCGGTGACCACGGTCGTCACGGCCTGGGTGGTGACCGCCACCGCCAGGGAGATGCCGAGGGCCGTCCGCCAGTGCCTGCGCAGGGTGCCGAACGAGCCCTCCAGGATCTCGCCGACGCCCAGGGGGCGCAGCGGGATCACGCCGGGCCGGGGCGCGGGCGGGATCGGTGCCCATTGGTTTGCGCCCCAGGAGCCCTGGCCGGGCCCGTACTGACCTGTGGAGCCGGTGTCGCTCTCGGCCCGAGCCCTGGCGGCGCGGCGGGGCGCGGGCGGGGAATCCGCGGAGGGGGTGGACCACTGGCCCCTGGGCGGCTGCTCCGGGGCCCACTGAGCGGCGGGTGTGGCCTCCTCCGCCCGGGTGGCCGGCTCTTCTGTGCGGACGGCCTGGTCGTCCGCGGGGGCGGACTGGGCGGGAACGCCGCCGGCCTGCTCGTCGGAGGGGGGAGGCCCGGGCGGGGTACGGCCCGGAGAGTCGTTCATGGTCGTCGCTCCTTCTCGGTGCCCGTTCGCCGGTGCGGCGGCGAGCGATTGCCCGTCATCGTGTCACGCGGGCCCCGGACGGCGAGGGGCTCGTATGCCGGCGTACATCGGCCTGTACGTCGGCTCGTAAGGGGGAGAGACCCAAGGGAGACCTTCATTAGTCGGGGTGTGCGGGGCAGACTGGACCAATGGCTGATCAGTACGCGGTACCCGCGGACCCCGCGCCGTCCTCACTGACTCCCGCACTGCGCTGGGAGGAGCCCCCGGAAGGGCCCGTGCTGGTGCTGCTGGACCAGCGACGGCTGCCCGCCGAGGAGATCGAGCTGGTGTGCACCGACGTTCCCGCGCTGGTGGAGGCGATACGCACGCTCGCCGTGCGGGGTGCGCCGCTGCTCGGTATCGCGGGGGCGTACGGAGTGGCGCTCGCGGCCGTGCGGGGCTTCGACGTGGACGAAGCCGCCGAGCTGCTGGCCCACGCGCGCCCCACGGCCGTCAACCTGGCGTACGGGGTGCACAGGGGCCTGGCGGCCTATCGCGGGGCGCTCAAGGGCGGCGCGGACGTGACGGGGGCCGCCGCGGCGGCCCTGGAGACGGCCCGGGCGCTGCACCGGGAGGACGCGCGGGCCAGTGAGCTGATGGCGGCGCACGGTCTGGCGCTGCTGACGGAGCTGCTGCCGGGCGGTGGCCTGCAGATCCTCACCCACTGCAATACGGGCGCCCTGGTGTCCGGGGGCGAGGGGACGGCGCTGGCGGTGGCCGGTGCCGTGCACCGGGCGGGGCAGCTGAGGCGCCTGTGGGTGGACGAGACGCGACCCCTGCTGCAGGGGGCACGGCTGACAGCGTACGAGGCGGCGCGGGCCGGGATGGCGTACACGCTGCTGACGGACAACGCGGCGGGTTCGCTGTTCGCGGCGGGCGAGGTGGACGCGGTACTGATCGGCGCGGACCGGATCACGGCCGACGGTTCGGTGGCCAACAAGGTGGGCAGCTATCCGCTGGCTGTACTGGCCCGCTATCACCATGTGCCGTTCATCGTCGTCGCGCCGATCACGACGGTCGATCTCAATACCCCGGAGGGCGCCGCGATCGAGGTGGAGCAGCGGCCGGGGCACGAGGTGACGGAGTTCGCCGTGCCGCAGGTGCCCGGGGCCGGGGAAGAGGCGGGTTCGGGGGTGCTGATCGCACCCCTCGGGACGCAGGCCTACAACCCTGCGTTCGATATCACACCGCCCGAGTTGGTGACTGCAATTGTCACGGAAAACGGGGTTGTTTCGCCGGTCACGGAGGCTGGTCTCGCGGAGCTGTGTGCCAGGTCACGATCAGGTAATGGGATGATGTCGATATGAAGGGACGCGTCCTTGTCGTCGACGACGACACCGCACTGGCCGAGATGCTCGGCATTGTGCTGCGTGGTGAGGGTTTCGAGCCGTCGTTTGTAGCTGATGGCGACAAGGCACTCGCTGCTTTTCGTGAGACCAAACCGGATCTTGTTTTGCTCGATCTGATGCTGCCCGGTCGGGACGGCATTGAGGTGTGCAGGCTGATCCGGTCCGAGTCCGGCGTGCCGATCGTGATGTTGACCGCGAAGAGTGACACGGTCGATGTCGTGGTCGGACTTGAGTCCGGGGCGGACGATTACATCGTCAAGCCGTTCAAGCCGAAGGAGCTGGTGGCCCGGATCAGGGCGAGGCTGCGCAGGTCGGAGGAGCCGGCGCCGGAACAGCTGGCGATCGGGGACCTGGTCATCGACGTGGCCGGGCACTCGGTCAAGCGCGACGGTCAGCCGATCGCGCTGACGCCGCTGGAGTTCGACCTCCTCGTCGCGCTGGCCCGCAAGCCGTGGCAGGTGTTCACCCGTGAGGTGCTCCTGGAGCAGGTGTGGGGCTACCGCCACGCGGCGGACACGCGGCTGGTCAATGTGCACGTGCAGCGGCTGCGCTCCAAGGTCGAGAAGGACCCGGAGCGGCCGGAGATCGTGGTGACCGTGCGCGGTGTGGGCTACAAGGCCGGGCCGAGCTGACATGTCGGGCAACGGTGCCGCCCCGGAGCGGGGCGCGGGGCGGCCCGTCGATTCGACGGGCGGCATATCTTTCTTCCGCCGGCTGTGGCGTGCCGCGCGGCTGCTGCCCGACGGCGCGGCCGCGGGGCCGGTGCATCCGGTGCTGAGGCTGTACGTGCGGTGGGTGCGGCAGCCGCTGCTGCCCGCCATGCGGCTGTGGCGGCGCAACATCCAGGTGCGGGTGGTCGCCACCACCCTGCTGATGTCGCTGGGCGTGGTCCTGCTGCTCGGCGTCGTCGTCATCGGCCAGATGCGCAACGGTCTGCTGGACGCCAAGCGGCACGCGTCGATGAGCCAGGCCGAGGGCGGTTTCAAGGCGGCGCGCGACGCCGCCGACGCGGCTGCCGACCGTAGCCAGGACGCCGCACAGGCCGGTGGCCGCGGGCTCCCGGACTCCGGGGCCTGGCTGACCCAGCTGGTGCAGCAGCTCGCCAGTGGCGGGCAGGGCGTCTATCACGTGGTGGCGCTCAGCGCGGACGCCACCGACACCACGTCCGTGGGCACGCGCGGGCCGCGTGCCTCGGGTGACATCGACCCCGAGCAGAGCGTGCCCGCCGAGCTGCGCCGCAAGGTGGACAGCGCGAACGGTGCGTTCGAGACGCCCGCGTCGATCAAGCGCAACTCCTCGGACGAGGGGGCGCCGGCGCTGGCGGTCGGCAAGCGGCTCTATGACGTCAACGGCAAGCCGTACCAGCTCTACTACCTCTTCCCGTTCACCCAGGAGGAGAAGTCGCTGACGCTGGTGAAGACCACGCTGGCGACCGCCGGGGTGTTCGTCGTGGTGCTGCTCGGTGCCATCGCCTGGCTCGTCGTGCGGCAGATCGTCACGCCCGTACGGATGGCCGCGGGGATCTCCGAGCGGCTCGCGGCGGGTGTGCTCCAGGAGCGCATGAAGGTCACCGGCGAGGACGACATCGCCCGTCTGGGTGAAGCCTTCAACAAGATGGCGCAGACCCTCCAGGTCAAGATCCAGCAGCTGGAGGAGCTGTCGCGGATGCAGCGGCGGTTCGTCTCGGACGTCTCGCACGAGCTGCGGACGCCGCTGACGACCGTACGGATGGCCGCGGAGGTCATCCACGAGGCGCGGGAGGACTTCGACCCGATCACCGCGCGCTCGGCGGAGCTGCTGTACGGGCAGGTCGACCGTTTCGAGTCGCTGCTGTCCGATCTGCTGGAGATCAGCCGGTTCGACGCGGGCGCGGCGGCGCTGGAGGCCGAGCCCGTGGACCTGCGCGACGTGGTGAACCGAGTGGTCGACGCGGCGCTGCCGCTCGCCGACCGCAAGGGCAGTCGGCTGCTCGTGCGGGGCGCCGAACAGCCGGTGATCGCGGAGGCGGACGCCCGGCGCGTGGAGCGGGTACTGCGCAACCTCGTGGTCAATGCCGTGGAGCACGGTGACGGCCGGGACGTCGTGGTGCGGCTCGCCGTCGCCGGTGGCGCGGTCGCGGTCGCGGTGCGCGACTACGGCGTGGGCCTCAAGCCCGGCGAGGCGACCCGGGTCTTCAACCGCTTCTGGCGGGCGGACCCCGCCCGTGCCCGTACGACCGGGGGCACCGGTCTCGGGTTGTCCATCGCCGTGGAGGACGCGCGGCTGCACGGCGGCTGGCTCCAGGCGTGGGGCGAGCCGGGCGGTGGCTCGCAGTTCCGTCTGACGCTGCCGCGTACGGCGGGGGACTCGCTGCGCGGCTCCCCGATCCCGCTGGAGCCGGAGGACTCGCGGCGCAACCGCGGGCTGAACGAGTCCGGGGTGCCGCTGGCCGCCTCGGGCCGGGGCGTGCCCGGTCCCGCGCCGCTGCCCGCCGCCGTGCCGGCCCAGACGCGCAACGTCCGGCCGGCCGCCGACCCGACGGCGCTGCCCGGCAGCGGTGCCCGGGTGGTGACGCGCCCGGCCGGGGCGCGCAACGACAACGCCGCGGGCAGTGGCCCGCAGGACCGGAGCAGGACGTGAGGGGCGGGCGCGTGGGCGCTAAGAGCGATGGCCGGGGGCGGCCGGGCTCGGCGGCGGGCCTCCTCGCGCTGGGGCTCAGCGGCGCGCTGCTGGCCGGCTGCGCGTCGATGCCGGACAGCGGCGATGTGAACCCGGTGGACTCCTCGCAGCGGGCCGACGCCGACTCCCAGGTGCGGGTGTACGGCGTCGCGCCGCGCAAGCACGAGCAGCCGCAGGAGCTGGTGACCGGCTTCCTCGAGGCGACGACCAGCGACGACCCGAACTACGACACGGCCCGGATGTATCTGTCCAAGGGCGTGAAGCGGCGGTGGGACCCGTCGACGTCGACGATCGTGCTGTCCGACCCGCCGCAGGTGAACGTGGAGCGCACCGGCGACCGGGCCCAGGAGGAGTACACGATCACCCTGGTCGGCAAGCAGGTCGCCAAGGTGGACGCCAAGCACGCGTACAAGCCGGACGAGCGCCCGTACAAGAGGGCGATCCATGTCGCGCGCGAGGACGGCGAGTGGCGCATCGACGACCTGCCGCCCGGGCTGGTGCTCGGTGTGTCCGACTTCCAGCGCATATACCGGCCGGTCAATAAGTACTACTTCGCCGAGCTGGGGCCCGGCAAGGCGCCTCGTGACGTCCTCGTCGCCGATCCCGTCTATCTGCGCAAGCGGATAGACCCGGTGACCTCCACGGTGAAGGCGCTTCTGGACGGGCCGACCAACTGGCTCGACCCGGTCGCCGCGACGGCCTTCCCGACCGGCACGAAGGTGGCCGACGAGCGGCTCTCGCTCGACGATTCCAACACCCTCAAGGTGCGGCTCACGGACCGGGCGGCGGGCATCAACGGCGAGCAGTGCCTGCGCATGGCGGCGCAGCTCTTCTACACCGTCCAGGAGTCGGCCTCGGTCAGCACCGTCACCCTGCAGCGCGCCAAGGGCGGTACCCAGATGTGCTCGCTGGGGCGGGAGCAGGCTTTGGAGCGCTACGCCCCGGACCAGACCGTGGGGCGCGCCGACCGGCAGTACTTCCTCGACGCCCAGCACCGGATGGTGAGCCTCAGCGACGGCGAGAAGACGCCGTCGCGCGTGGCCGGTCCGTTCGGCGCCGAGGGCTCCGTCAACCTGAAATCGGTGGCGGTGGACCGCGGCGAGAGCCGCGCGGCCGGTGTGGCCGCCAACGGGCAGTCGCTGTACGTCGCGCAGATGCAGCACGGTGCCGCTTTGGGCGAGGCCCGGGTGACCTCGCGGTCGGCGGCGGGGCTGACGGCGCCGAGCTGGGACGGGCTGGGTGATCTGTGGGTCGCCGACCAGGACCCCGACCGGCCGCGGCTGCTGCGGCTGCCCGGTGGCACGGGCGCGCCGGAGGAGGTCCGGGTGCCCAAGCTCGACGGCGAGCGCATCACGGGGCTGCGGGTCGCGGCGGACGGGGTGCGGATCGCGCTGCTGGTCTCGAAGGGTGACCGCAAGACCTTGAAGCTCGGACGGGTCGAGCGGCGGATGAGCGGCGGGCGGCCGAGCCTGTCCGTGCAGGAACTGCGCTCCGTGGCGCCGAAGCTGGAGGAGGTCGACGCCGTGTCCTGGGCGGGCGGCAGCCGGCTGCTGGTGGCGGGCAACGAGCGGAACGGCCTGCAGCAGTTGCTGTACATCGAGACGGACGGATCGCGGTCGAACTCCGCGGCGCTGCCCGGCATCACGGGTGTGCGGGGCATCGCGGCCCCGGGGAACCCGACCGTTCCGGGCAATGCGAAGAAGGCGCCCGGGGTGGTCGCGGAGCGGGAGGACGGGATCGTCCGCCTGCTGCCGGACATGAACTGGAACTGGGTGGCCAAGGACGGGTCGGCGCCGGTCTACCCGGGGTAGGACCGGCCGCCACGCCGCGGTGCTCGTGATCCACGGCGCTGTCGGCCCGTGATCCACAGCGGGTTTTCCACAGGGGTGGCAGGGGCGGTCCCGGGGCGGGACAGTTGAGGTATGCGCGGATGGTGGCGAGAGATCACCGGGCTGGTGCTGCCGGTCCACTGCGCGGGGTGTGGTCAGCCGCGGTCCGTGGTGTGCGAGGAGTGCCGCCGACAGCTGTACGGCCGGGGCACCCGCAGGGTGTGGCCCGATCCGGTGCCGGTGGGGCTGCCACCCGTGCGGGCCGCCGCGGTCTACGCGGACCGGGTGCGGTCCGTGCTGCTCGCGCACAAGGAGCGGGGGGCGCTGGAGCTGGCGGAGCCGCTGGGCGCCGCGCTGGCGGGCGCGGTGCGGGCGGTCGGGCAAGAGGCCGGGTGGTGGGGCACGCGGGGCGGGAGTGGCCCGTTGCTGCTCGTGCCGGTGCCTTCTTCGCGGCGGGCGGTCGCGGGACGCGGGCATGACGCGGGGCGACGGCTCGCCCTGGCGGCCGGGCGGGTGCTGCGGAGCGCCGGGCAGCCCGTCCGGGTGGCGGCGGTGCTGCGGCAGCGGCGGACCGTCGCCGATCAGTCGGGTCTCGACGCCGTGCAGAGATGGGTGAATGTGTCGGGCGCCCTGGGGGTAGCCGGGGGAGTGAAGCAGCTGTGGCGCGTCGGAGGGCCGGTGGTGTTGGTGGACGACCTCATGACGACCGGGTCCTCGCTGGTGGAGGCCGCGCGGGCGGTCTCCGCGTCGGGAGGCCGGGTGCTGGGGGCCGCGGTGGTCGCGGCCCCGGAGCGGGCGTTCGTCCCCGGCCCGGATCCCGGTGGAACCCCGGGTGGCGCTGCGACGTTCCCCGGGGAAACAGCGGGGAAACACCTGAATGGAGGTACGGCCCGGTAAGGGGTACCGACGGGCGTCCGGGCGAGATATGTTCGGTTGTGAGGAAGGGCAAGCTCTATGCCTCTTATCTCCGAATGGCGCGCTTTGCGTGCTTTCGCAGAAGCTTGAAGTCGATGAGGTGTAGATCTTGTCGATGGGGGAGGAGGAGGTGAAACCGCCGAGTCGGTGGCTCCGGGTATCCCCGGGGTCTGATGCAAGAGGGATGCGCTCCGCACCTTCGGCGGGGCGATCCGGGAACGGAGTTCTGCGTGGACATCGTCGTCAAGGGCCGTAAGACAGAGGTGCCCGAGCGCTTTCGCAAGCACGTGGCCGAGAAGCTGAAGCTGGACAAGATCCAGAAGCTGGACGGCAAGGTGATCAGCCTCGACGTAGAGGTGTCCAAGGAGCCCAACCCGAGGCAGGCCGACCGCTCCGACCGTGTGGAAATCACGGTCCGTTCCCGCGGCCCGGTGATCCGGGCGGAAGCGTCGTCGTCGGATCCCTACGCCGCGCTCGACCTGGCCACGAGCAAGCTGGAAGCGCGACTGCGCAAGCAGAACGACAAGCGTCACACCCGCCGGGGCAACGGACGGATCCCGGCCAGCGATGTAGCGGTGACCGTCGGCGCCGCGGAGCTCACCGACAACGGCGAGCTCGTCGTCGATCAGTCGGCGAACAAGGTGCCGGTCACGCGCATCGGTCCCCTGGAGGTCCAGGGCGAAGGGCCTCTCGTGGTCCGCGAGAAGACCCATGCCGCAGCCCCGATGACCCTCGACCAGGCGCTCTACGAGATGGAGTTGGTCGGCCACGACTTCTATCTGTTCGTCGACTCCGACACCAAGATGCCCAGTGTCGTCTACCGGCGGCACGCCTACGACTACGGCGTCATCCACCTCAACGCCGACCCGTTCTCCGAGGAGCCCGGTGGCGCGGGCGGTTCGCTCGGCGGCTGACCTCGGCCGCCTCCGGCGCCGCGCGCCGTGAGTCGTAGCCCTTCGCGTTGATGCCCTCGAAGCGCCGCAGCGCTTGTCGGGGGCATCAACCTGCGTCCTCAGAAGCGCCTCTCGGCGGCCTCGGCATGAAATCATGGCCGAGCGGCCAACCGCCGGTCCGCCGAAACCGGTTGGCTCGGCGCAGCACTGTTGCATCCGCGAGGGGCCACGGCCTTCAGGGGGAGGAACGATGGCGGACAGGTTCGGTCCCGTACTCGTGCCCGGCGAGGACGACGACGAGGGCGCCCGGGCGGAGCGGAACCCCGCCCGCGCCGAGCCGATCAGGGTCCTGGTCGTGGACGACCACGCGCTCTTCCGACGGGGTCTGGAGATCGTCCTCTTCCACGAGGAGGACATCCAGGTCGTGGGCGAGGCGGGGGACGGTGCGGAGGCGGTGGACAAGGCTGCCGATCTGCTGCCGGACATCGTGCTGATGGATGTACGGATGCCCAAGCGCGGTGGCATCGAGGCCTGTACCTCCATCAAGGAAGTGGCCCCCAGCGCCAAGATCATCATGCTGACGATCAGCGACGAGGAAGCCGACCTCTACGACGCGATCAAGGCCGGGGCGACGGGTTATCTCCTCAAGGAGATCTCCACCGATGAGGTGGCGACCGCGATCCGCGCGGTCGCGGACGGCCAGTCGCAGATCAGCCCGTCGATGGCGTCCAAGCTGCTGACCGAGTTCAAGTCGATGATCCAGCGGACGGACGAGCGCCGGCTGGTGCCGGCGCCGCGGCTCACCGACCGTGAGCTGGAGGTGCTGAAGCTCGTCGCCACCGGGATGAACAACCGTGACATCGCCAAGGAGTTGTTCATCAGCGAGAACACCGTGAAGAACCATGTCCGCAACATCCTGGAGAAGCTGCAGCTGCACTCCAGGATGGAGGCGGTGGTCTACGCGATGCGGGAGAAGATCCTCGAGATCCGCTAGGACCTGTCCGGCGGATCACGGGGGGCACCACCGCTGCGCGGCGGTGCCCTCAAACTCCCCCGGCTACCGCTGGGAGGTGCCCCCAGCGGGCTGGTTGTGGCTCAGCCCAGTCGAAACCAGCCCGTCGGGCGTTTGAGGACGAAGCACAGCATCCCGTCCGGATCCTCGGTGGCCCCCTCAGGCCAGCGCAGCGACCAGTGCCGTCGCCAGCTTCGCGTCGTCGCAGCGCTCGATCCGCACAGTGTCACAGCCGACCCACTCGGCCGCCTCCCGGAGCGCCCGCGCCATCGGGGCCACCGCCCTGGGCCCGTCGAGCGAGACCTGCCGGGCCACCAGAGTGGTGCCCTCGCGGGCCGGGTCCACCCGCCCGAGCAGCCGGCCGCCCGCCAGCAGCGGCATCGCGAAATAACCGTGCACCCGCTTCGGCTTGGGCACGTACGCCTCGAGCCGGTGGGTGAAACCGAAGATCCGCTCGGTGCGCAGCCGGTCCCAGATCAGCGAGTCGAACGGCGAGAGCAGCGTCGTACGGTGCCGGCCCCCCTTGGACGCGGACTCGCCGGCCAGCGCCGCCGGGTGAGCCCACGCCGGCTTCGACCAGCCCTCCACCTCCACCGGCACCAGGCCCGTATCGGCTATGACCGCGTCCACCTGCTCGCCCTTGAGCCGGTGGTAGTCCGCCAGGTCGGCCCGGGTGGCCACCCCCATCGCGGCACCGGCCTGGGTGACCAGGCGCCGGGTGCACTCGGTGTCGTCGATGTCGTCGTGCAGGAGGGCGTCCGGCACCGCCCGCTCGGCCAGGTCGTACACCCGCTTCCAGCCGCGCCGCCGGGTGCAGACCACCTCGCCGGTGTCCAGCAGCCACTCCACCGCGATCTTCGTCTCGGACCAGTCGTACCACTCGCCGCCGTTCTTGGCGCCGCCCAATTCCGTTGCCGTCAGGGGGCCGTCGGCCCGGAGGCGGTCCCGGACGGCCGCGCACGAGCGCTCGGAATCCTGCATCACGTGCCAGCGGTGGCCGCGCGCCTTCATGGCCCGGCGCCGGAAGGCGAAGTGCGGCCACTCCTCGACGGGCAGGACGCAGGCCGCGTGCGACCAGTACTCGAAGGCGTGGTCGCCGGTCCAGTACGCCGACTCGACCGCCGCGCGGCCCACCGCGCCCAGCCGTGCGTACGGCACCAGCTCGTGCGAGCGGGCCAGCACCGAAATCGTGTCCAGCTGTACCGCCCCGAGGTGCCGCAGCACGCCGCGCACCCCCGCCCGGCGGTCCGGGGCGCCGAGCAGGCCCTGGGCGCGCAGCGCCATGCGCCGGGCCTCCTCGGCGGACAGTCGCGCTTCGGCCGTAGGGGCCTTGGACGCGGCGGCAGTTGTCGTACCGGTTGTCATGGCGATCACCCTAGGCCCGGCCACTGACAACGCCGCGCGAGTGGTCAGCCGCGCTCGGGAAAGGGCAGGTAGGGGGCTTGCGTGGGCAGTTCGAGGTCGGAGGGCAGCAGCGAGCCGACCCAGGCGTCGCGGCGGGTGCCGTTGTAGACGATCTTGGAGCGCATCGTGCCCTCCATCGTGAATCCGGCCTTCAGGGCGACCCCGCGCGATCCCTCGTTCCCGGCCTCCGCGTACCACTCCAGCCGCTCGACGCCGAGCTCCTCGAAGGCCCAGCGGATCACCTCGCGGGCCGCCTCGGTGGTGTAGCCGCAGCCGCGCTGTTCCTTCGCGGTCCAGTAACCGAGCTCGGCCTGCCGCTCGGGGGTGCGCAGCTGGGCGAGCCGCACCAGACACATCGAACCCACCAGCCGGTCGTCCTCGCGCGTGAAGAGACCGAACGTGTACATGCTGTCGTCCCGCCAGCCGTCCGGGGCGGTCTCCTCGATGAAGGTGCGGGCGTCCTCGGCGGTGTACGGGGAGGGCACGCTGGTGTAGCGCGGGATGTCCGGGTCCTGGCAGGCGGCGTGGACGGCGTCCCGGTCGGCGGGGGCGAAGGGGCGCAGCACCAGCCGCTCGGTGGTGAGGTTTATGGGCTCCATGGGGGGAGTGTGAACGGTCGGCCGGTCCGGTGCGACTCTTTTGCCCCGGCTGCGCCGACCCGCCTGCCGCACCCGTACCGGGCCGCTTACCACAGGCGGGCCCCGCGTCGGCGGGGCGCCCCGAAATGTCACCGCACCGGCACCTTCGAGCCGGGCCGTTCGTTCACTGTGCGGGTGATGCCCGGTTTACGTGCTGACGGACCTCCCGGCGCGGTGGGGTCCTCGCTTACGATGACCGTTGCGGCGGGGACTGTCCCGTCGTGCCCGCGCACCCGACCCCTGCCTGCGGCGGGGGTCTCCCCAGCGCCAGGCCCGACCGGCAAGGAGCCAGCCTACGTGTCCGTCTTCGGCAAGATCATGCGTGCAGGAGAAGGCAAGATCCTGCGCAAGCTGCACCGCATCGCGGACCAGGTCAATTCCATCGAAGAGGACTTCGTCAACCTCTCCGACGCCGAGCTGCGCGCCCTGACCGACGAGTACAAGCAGCGGTTCGCGGACGGCGAAAGCCTGGACGACCTGCTGCCCGAGGCGTTCGCCACCGTCCGTGAGGGCGCCAAGCGGGTGCTCGGCCAGCGGCACTACGACGTCCAGCTCATGGGCGGTGCCGCCCTGCACCTGGGTTACGTCGCGGAGATGAAGACCGGTGAGGGCAAGACCCTCGTCGGCACCCTCCCCACGTACCTCAACGCCCTGTCCGGCAAGGGCGTGCATCTGATCACGGTCAACGACTACCTCGCGGAGCGCGACTCCGAGCTGATGGGCCGGGTGCACAAGTTCCTCGGCCTCTCCGTCGGCTGCATCCTCGCCAACATGACTCCGGCGCAGCGCCGCGAGCAGTACGCGTGTGACATCACGTACGGCACCAACAACGAGTTCGGCTTCGACTACCTGCGCGACAACATGGCGTGGTCGCAGGACGAGCTGGTGCAGCGCGGTCACAACTTCGCGGTCGTCGACGAGGTCGACTCGATCCTCGTCGACGAGGCCCGTACGCCGCTGATCATCTCCGGCCCCGCCGACCAGGCCACCAAGTGGTACGGCGACTTCGCCAAGCTGGTCACCCGGCTCACCAAGGGCGAGGCGGCCAACCCGCAGAAGGGCCTGGAGGAGACCGGCGACTACGAGGTCGACGAGAAGAAGCGCACGGTCGCCATCCACGAGGCCGGCGTGTCCAAGGTCGAGGACTGGCTGGGCATCGACAATCTCTACGAATCGGTCAACACCCCTCTCGTCGGGTACCTGAACAACGCCATCAAGGCGAAGGAACTCTTCAAGAAGGACAAGGACTACGTCGTCATGGACGGCGAAGTCATGATCGTCGACGAGCACACCGGTCGTATCCTCGCCGGTCGCCGCTACAACGAGGGCATGCACCAGGCGATCGAGGCGAAGGAAGGGGTGGACATCAAGGACGAGAACCAGACCCTCGCCACGATCACCCTCCAGAACTTCTTCCGTCTCTACGACAAGCTCTCCGGCATGACCGGTACGGCCATGACCGAGGCCGCCGAGTTCCACCAGATCTACAAGCTCGGCGTGGTGCCGATCCCGACGAACCGCCCGATGGTGCGTCAGGACCAGTCGGACCTCATCTACCGCACCGAGGTCGCGAAGTTCGCCGCCGTCGTCGAGGACATCGCGGAGAAGCACGAGAAGGGCCAGCCGATCCTGGTCGGCACCACCTCCGTCGAGAAGTCCGAGTACCTCTCGCAGCAGCTCTCCAAGCGCGGCATCCAGCACGAGGTCCTCAACGCCAAGCAGCACGACCGGGAGGCGACGATCGTCGCCCAGGCCGGCCGCAAGGGCGCCGTCACCGTCGCCACCAACATGGCCGGCCGCGGTACCGACATCAAGCTCGGCGGCAACCCCGACGACCTCGCCGAGGCGGAGCTGCGCCAGCGCGGCCTGGACCCGGTCGAGCACGTCGAGGAGTGGGCGGCGGCCCTGCCCGAGGCGCTGGAGCGCGCCGAGGCCGCGGTGAAGGCGGAGTTCGAGGAGGTCAAGGAGCTCGGCGGGCTGTATGTGCTGGGCACCGAGCGGCACGAGTCGCGCCGCATCGACAACCAGCTGCGCGGCCGCTCCGGCCGTCAGGGCGACCCGGGCGAGTCCCGCTTCTACCTCTCGCTGGGCGACGACCTGATGCGCCTGTTCAAGGCCCAGATGGTCGAGCGCGTCATGGCCATGGCCAACGTGCCGGACGACGTGCCGATCGAGAACAAGATGGTCACCCGCGCCATCGCCTCCGCGCAGTCCCAGGTCGAGCAGCAGAACTTCGAGACCCGTAAGAACGTCCTGAAGTACGACGAGGTCCTCAACCGCCAGCGCGAGGTCATCTACGGCGAGCGCCGCCGCGTCCTGGAGGGCGAGGATCTGCAGGAGCAGATCAAGCACTTCATGGACGACACCATCGACGACTACATCCGCCAGGAGACCGTCGAGGGCTTCGCCGAGGAGTGGGACCTGGACCGGCTGTGGAGCGCCTTCAAGCAGCTCTACCCGGTGAAGGTCACCGTCGAGGAGCTGGAGGACGCGGCCGGCGACCGGGCGGGCATCACCGCCGAGTTCATCGCCGAGTCCATCAAGGACGACATCTACGAGCAGTACGCGGCCCGTGAGGAGCAGCTCGGCTCGGACATCATGCGCGAGCTCGAGCGCCGCGTCGTGCTGTCGGTGCTGGACCGCAAGTGGCGTGAGCACCTCTACGAGATGGACTACCTCCAGGAGGGCATCGGCCTGCGGGCCATGGCCCAGAAGGACCCCCTGGTGGAGTACCAGCGCGAGGGCTACGACATGTTCACCGCCATGATGGAGGGCATCAAGGAGGAGTCCGTCGGCTACCTGTTCAACCTGGAGGTCCAGGTCGACCAGCAGCTGGAGGAGGTCCCGGTGCAGGACGGCGCGGAGCGCCCGTCCCTGCGCAAGGACACCCAGGACGCCGTGCCCGCCGGTGGCCGTCCCGAGATCCGGGCCAAGGGCCTCGACGCCCCGCAGCGCCCCGACCGGCTGCACTTCTCCGCGCCGACTGTGGATGGCGAGGGCGGTGTCGTCGAGGGCGACTTCGCCAGCGACGACTCCGTGCGGTCCGAGGCGGACGGCATGACCCGCGCCGAGCGCCGCAAGGCCCAGAAGAACGGTGGCGGCCGCCGCCGCAAGAAGTAGCCGACAGCGCGCACAGGAGGCGGTGGCGGGGCACGGAAGTGCTCCGCCACCGCCTCCTGCGCGTCGCTCACTCCCGGAGGCCCGCCGTGTGCGGGACGGCGGTTCCGCCGAGCTCGACGGCCGAGCACCGCCAGCGCAGGTCCGTGCCCTGCTCCAGCCGGAAGGCCAGCGCCCGCAGCCGGTCCCCGGAGGCGATCCGGGCGAACGCCTCGATCACCTCCGGCCGTGGCCGGAATTCATCGCAGCGCCGGACGACCGGGGCGCGGCGGCCCGGCGGTGCGGGGCGCAGGGGTGCCTGCGGGGCCAGCGCGGTCAGCTGGTCGTACGCCGCGCCCAGGGTGTGCCCGAGCATCCAGTGCACCGGGCGCTGTCCGCTGAGGGTGAGCAGCAGCCGGTTGGCGAACCAGTAGCGCGGCAGCCGTTCCCGTTCGCGGTGCCGGGCGGCCGGATCCGTGCCCGGCCGCCGGGGGTCCGTGCGCCGCGGCGGAGCGGTCCTGGTGCCGCCTGTCCGGGCGCCGGGCCTGGTGCCTCCCGCGGTCCTGGTCGCGGCCCCGGCGAAGGCCCTGGTGCCGGTCCTGGTGGTGCTGCGGATCGTCTTCATGCGGATCGCCCCCGCGATGCCGGGCCCGATGGTCATACCGGGCGGTAGCTTCGGTCGGTGATCTTCTATCGGCGGGCTTCCCGGGGCGGCAAGGACGGCCGCCCGTCAGGGGAGCGCCCGCCGGGCTTCACCTATCCGGGCCACGCGGCGCCGCGAGTCGTGCGCACAGCGGGGCCCGCGGGGTAACGGGGGTACCCGGGCGCGGGGCTCCCGCACTTCGAAGGGGGACGTGCGCCTTATGCTGGCAGCACGGTTGGTAAGCCTCGCGGCACTTCACGAAAGCGGCGGTCATGCGCGTCTACGTCCCTCTGACCCTTCCCGGTCTCGCCGAGGCGCACAAGGCGGGGCAGCTGGGCCCGGCTCCGCTGGACGCCTACGCGGTCACTCCCGCGCTGCGCGAGTGGTACGTCTCCGACGACATCGAGGAGCTGGAGTACGCGGCGCTCGGCCGCGCCGCCCAGGCCTCGCTGCGCAGGATCGCGGCCGACCCCGACGCCCCGCGCCGACGGGTCGTCGTGGCGGTGGACGTGCCCGAGGGCGCGGCGGTCGCCGACCCCGACCGCGCGCTGGACGAGTCCGCGCTCGGTGAGGTGCGGCTCGCGGCGGCGGTGCCGCTGGCGAAGGCGGCGGCCGTGCACGTCGACGCGGACGACGCCGAGGCCGATGTCGCGGCCGCGGCGGCCGCCCTGGGCGCGGCGGACCACGGTGACGAGGACGCGCGCTTCACGGTGGACGGCGCGGAGGACCACGAGCTGATGTGGTTCGGCGTGCAGGAGCTCCCGAACCTCCTCTGACCTGCGCCTGACCTGCGCCGCCCAGGCGTCGGCGGCGCGTTGTCACAGGTGGTCGGTACGGTCTTGTCATGGGGAAGCACGTGGCACACATCGTCTGGGACTGGAACGGCACGCTCTTTCACGACATCGACGCGGTGATGTCGGCGACGAACGCCGCCTTCGCGGAGATCGGCCTGGAGCCCATCACCCTGGAGCGGTACCGCGAGCTGTACTGCGTCCCGATCCCGCTCTTCTACGAGCGGCTGATGGGCCGTCTCCCCACCCAGGCCGAGTGGGACCATATGGACGTGGTCTTCCACCGGCACTATCTGGACCATCACCTGCGGTGCGGCCTCGCGGACGGCGCCGAGGGGCTGCTGGAGAGCTGGCAGGGCGCGGGCGGCACACAGTCGATCCTGTCGATGTACGGGCACGAGCAGCTGGTGCCGTTGGTGCGCGGTTTCGGCATCGAGCGAAGATTCGTCCGGGTCGACGGCCGGACGGGCCCCTCGGGCGGCAGCAAGACCGCGCACATGGCCCGCCACCTCGCCGGGCTCGACGGCATACCCGCGCGGCACGCGGTCGTCATCGGGGACGCCGTCGACGACGCGGTCGCCGCTGCCCACGTGGGTGCGCGGGCCGTGCTGTACACGGGCGGGTCGCACAGCCGGGCCAGCCTGGTGGCGGCCGGGGTGCCCGTCGTGGACAGCCTGGCGGAGGCCGTCGCGGAGGCGGAGCGGCTCGTCGGCTGAGGGCTGGATCGAGGGCCGGTCGAGGCTTGGACCGCCCGGGCCCGGGGTAGGGCTGCCGGGGGATTCCGGGGCCGTCGGCGGGGTCGGTGGCAGCCCTCGGCCGGGTCGGCATCGACTTTCGGCCACGGAAGAGGGTCGAACGGCTTCGCGTCGCTGTCCAGATCGTCAAACTTCGGGCCCGGGTTTTGTACACAAACGGCTCATGACGGCAACCCCCGGAAGAGCGATAGCCTTACCAGGTGATCAGCGCGATATCCAGCAGGGGCGACGACGCTCCTGTCCTGCGCCCCGAGCGACACCTCGCCCGGGCGGCCGCTGATCCCTTCCACCGGGCGCGTCCGACGAAGTTGGTCAGGAACGGCCCGGTCTTCCCTCATTCCGGCATACCGTCGAATACGACCGGACACCCCGCGTCGCGACGTGATGCCATCACCATCTATGTCTCGCAACGGCGCGCGACAGGAGCCAGAGGACATGCAGACCAAGCTGGACGAAGCCAAGGCCGAGCTGCTCGAACGGGCGGCCCGTGTCGCTGAGAACAGCCCGGCCGGGGGGCAACAACCGACTGGGCCGAAGGGCGAGGGCAGTCTCGACCCGGAGACCCTGACCGCGTTCCTCCAGCGCTATTACCTGCACACCGCCCCGGAGGACCTCACCGGCCGTGACCCGGTCGACGTCTACGGGGCCGCGCTCTCGCACTACCGGCTCGCGGAGAACCGGCCGCAGGGCACCGCCAACGTGCGGGTGCACACCCCGACCGTCGAGGAGAATGGCTGGACGTGCAGCCACTCCGTGGTCGAGGTCGTCACCGACGACATGCCCTTCCTGGTCGACTCCGTCACCAATGAGCTCTCCCGCCAGAGCCGCGGCATCCACGTCGTGATCCACCCGCAGGTGATCGTCCGCCGTGACCTGACCGGCCGCCTGCTCGAGGTCCTCGGCTCCAACTGCGACGCCCACGGCACCGGCAAGGACGCCGAGCTGCCCCACGACGCCCTCATCGAGTCGTGGATCCACGTCGAGATCGACCGCGAGACCGACCGCGGTGACCTCAAGCAGATCGCCGCCGACCTGCTGCGCGTGCTCTCCGACGTCCGCGAGACCGTCGAGGACTGGGCGAAGATGCGCGACGCCGCGCTGCGCATCGCCGAGAGCCTGCCCGCCGAGGCGGTCCCCTCCGACGTCCCCGCCACCGACGTCGTCGAGGCCGGTGAGCTGCTGCGCTGGCTGGCCGCCGACCACTTCACCTTCCTCGGCTACCGCGAGTACGAGCTGACGAAGGTCACCACCGACAACGACGAGGAGGACGTGCTCGCCGCCGTCCCCGGCACCGGCCTCGGCATTCTGCGCTCCGACCCCTCGCACCACGGCGAGGGCCACCACGCCGGGCCCGGCACCCACCTCGCCGGCCCCGCGTCGCCGTCCTTCAGCCGGCTGCCCGCGGACGCCCGCGCCAAGGCCCGCGAGCACAAGCTGCTGGTCCTCACCAAGGCCAACAGCCGCGCCACCGTGCACCGCCCCTCCTACCTCGACTACGTCGGGGTGAAGACCTTCGACGCCGACGGCAACGTGACCGGCGAGCGCCGCTTCCTGGGTCTGTTCTCCTCCGCCGCGTACACCGAGTCCGTGCGCCGCGTCCCGGTCGTCCGTCGCAAGGTCGAGCAGGTCCTCGCCGACGCGGGCTTCTCCCCGGACAGCCACGACGGCCGCGACCTGCTCCAGATCCTGGAGACCTACCCGCGCGACGAGCTGTTCCAGACCCCGGGCGACCAGCTGCGGTCCATCGTCACCAGCGTGCTCTACCTCCAGGAGCGCCGCCGGCTGCGGCTGTACCTGCGCCAGGAGACCTACGGCCGCTACTACTCCGCCCTCGTCTACCTGCCCCGCGACCGCTACACCACCGGCGTCCGGCTGCGGCTGATCGAGATCCTCAAGGAGGAGCTGGGCGGCACCAGCGTCGACTTCACCGCCTGGAACACCGAGTCGGTCCTCTCCCGTCTTCACTTCGTCGTGCGCGTCGAGCCGGGCGCCACCCTGCGCGACCTCACCGACGCCGACGTCGAGCGCATCGAGGCCCGCCTGGTCGAGGCCGCCCGCTCCTGGGCGGACGGCTTCGCCGAGACGCTGACCGCCGAGGTCGGCGAGGAGCGCGCCGCCGAGCTGCTGCGCCGCTACGGCCACGCCTTCCCCGAGGGCTACAAGGCCGACCACAACCCGCGCAGCGCCGTCTCCGACCTCGGTCACCTGGAGAAGCTGACGACGGCCGGCGGCTCCCACGACTTCGAGCTCAGCCTGTACGAGCCGGTCGGCGCGGCCCCCGGCGAGCGCCGCTTCAAGATCTACCGCACCGGTGAGCCCGTCTCGCTCTCGGTCGTGCTGCCGGTGCTCCAGCGGCTCGGCGTCGAGGTCGTCGACGAGCGTCCGTACGAGCTGCGCTGCTCGGACCGGAAGACCGCGTGGATCTACGACTTCGGTCTGCGGATGCCCGAGCGCGTCGAGGGCGAGGACGCCCGCGTCCGCTTCCAGGAGGCCTTCGCCGCCGTCTGGACCGGCCGTGCGGAGAACGACAACTTCAACAACCTGGTGCTGCGGGCCGGTCTCGACTGGCGGCAGGCGATGGTGCTGCGGGCGTACGCGAAGTACCTCCGGCAGGCCGGTTCGCCGTTCAGCCAGTCCTACATGGAGGACACCCTCAGCACCAACGTCCACACCACGCGGCTGCTGGTCAACCTCTTCGAGGCACGCATGTCGCCGGCGCTCCAGCGCGCCGGCCGCGAGCTGATCGACGGGCTGCTGGAGGAGCTGGACGGCGCCCTCGACCAGGTCGCGAGCCTGGACGAGGACCGCATCCTGCGCGCCTTCCTCACCGTCATCAAGGCCACGCTGCGCACCAACCACTTCCAGCGTGACGCCGAGGGGAAGCCGCACGGCTACCTCTCCCTCAAGCTCGACCCGCAGGCGATCCCGGACCTGCCGGCCCCGCGCCCCGCGTTCGAGATCTGGGTCTACTCCCCGCGCGTCGAGGGTGTGCACCTGCGCTTCGGCAAGGTCGCGCGCGGTGGTCTGCGCTGGTCCGACCGGCGTGAGGACTTCCGCACCGAGGTCCTCGGCCTGGTCAAGGCGCAGATGGTGAAGAACACCGTCATCGTGCCCGTCGGCGCCAAGGGCGGCTTCGTCGGCAAGCGGCTGCCGGACCCGTCGGTGGACCGTGACGCGTGGCTCGCCGAGGGCATCGCCTCGTACAAGACCTTCATCTCCGGTCTGCTCGACATCACCGACAACCTGGTCGGCGGCGAGGTCGTGCCGCCGAAGGACGTCGTGCGCCACGACGAGGACGACACCTACCTCGTCGTCGCCGCCGACAAGGGCACCGCGACCTTCTCCGACATCGCCAACGAGGTCGCTCAGTCGTACGGCTTCTGGCTCGGTGACGCCTTCGCCTCCGGCGGCAGCGCCGGCTACGACCACAAGGGCATGGGCATCACCGCCCGCGGCGCCTGGGAGTCCGTCAAGCGGCACTTCCGCGAGCTGGGCCACGACACCCAGACCGAGGACTTCACGGTCGTCGGCGTCGGTGACATGTCCGGTGACGTCTTCGGCAACGGCATGCTGCTCTCCGAGCACATCCGCCTGGTGGCCGCCTTCGACCACCGCCACATCTTCCTCGACCCCACCCCGGACGCGGCCACCTCGTACGCCGAGCGCCGCCGTCTGTTCGAGCTGCCCCGCTCCTCCTGGGCCGACTACGACACCTCGCTGCTCTCGCACGGCGGTGGCGTCCACCCCCGCAGCGCGAAGTCGATCCCGGTCAACGCGCAGGTGCGGGCGGCCCTCGGCCTCGACGCGGGCGTCAGCAAGATGACCCCCGCCGAGCTGATGAAGGCCATCCTGCACGCGCCGGTCGACCTGCTGTGGAACGGCGGCATCGGCACCTACGTGAAGGCGCACACCGAGTCGCACGCGGACGTGGGCGACAAGGCGAACGACGCGATCCGCGTCGACGGCCAGGACCTGCGGGTCAAGGTCGTCGGCGAGGGCGGCAACCTGGGTCTGACCCAGCTCGGCCGGATCGAGTTCGCGCTGTCGGGCGGACCGGAGTCCACCGGTGGGCACGCTGTTGGTGGACGCTGCAATACCGACGCCATCGACAACAGCGCCGGCGTGGACACCTCGGACCACGAGGTGAACATCAAGATTCTGCTCAACGCCCTGGTCACCGACGGCGACATGACCGTCAAGCAGCGCAACAAGCTGCTCGCCGAGATGACCGACGAGGTCGGCGAGCTGGTCCTGCGCAACAACTACGCGCAGAACACGGCGCTCGCCAACGCCGTGGCCCAGGCCCCCAGCCTGCTCCACGCCCACCAGCGGATCATGCGTCGGCTCACCCGTGACGGGCACCTGGACCGCGCCCTGGAGTTCCTGCCCAACGACCGGCAGATCCGCGAGCGGCTCTCCCAGGGCCGCGGGCTGACCCAGCCCGAGCTCGCCGTCCTGCTCGCCTACATCAAGATCACCACGGCCGAGGAACTGCTCGCCACGGACCTCCCGGACGACAAGTACCTCGAGCGGCTGCTCTTCGCGTACTTCCCCGAGGCGCTGCGGACGACCTTCGCCGAGCAGATCGACGCGCACGCCCTGCGTCGCGAGATCATTACGACGGTGCTGGTCAACGACACCGTCAACAGCGGTGGTTCGACCTTCCTGCACCGGCTGCGGGAAGAGACCGGGGCCTCCCTGGAGGAGATCGTCCGGGCGCAGACCGCGGCCCGGGAGATCTTCGGCCTGGGCCGGGTCTGGGACGCCGTCGAGACCCTCGACAACACGGTCGCGGCGGAGGTGCAGACCCGGATCCGGCTGCACTCGCGGCGCCTGGTCGAGCGCGGCACCCGCTGGCTGCTCAACAACCGCCCGCAGCCGCTCCAGCTCGCCGAGACGATCGACTTCTTCCGCGACGGCGTGGCGGCGGTCTGGTTCCAGCTGCCCAAGCTGCTGCGCGGCGCCGACAGCGAGTGGTGGCAGTCGATCCACGACGAGCTGGTCGACGCCGGGGTCCCGGACGACCTGGCGGTGCGGGTGGCGGGCTTCTCGTCCGTCTTCCCGGCGCTCGACATCGTCGCCACCGGGGAGCGCACCGGCAAGGACCCGCTGGACGTGGCGGAGGTCTACTACGACCTCGGCGACCGGCTGCACATCAGCCAGCTGATGGACCGGATCATCGAGCTGCCGCGGTCCGACCGCTGGCAGTCCATGGCCCGTGCCTCCATCCGCGAGGACCTGTACGCGGCCCACGCGGCGCTCACCTCCGACATCCTCGCCGTCGGCAACGGCAGCTCCACCCCGGAGGAGCGCTTCGAGGCGTGGGAGGAGAAGAACGCCGCGCTGCTGAACCGGGCGCGCACGACGCTGGACGAGATCCGCGGTTCGGACGCGTTCGACCTGGCGAACCTGTCGGTGGCGATGAGGACGATGCGCACCCTGCTGCGTACGCACAACTGATCTGCGCCGAACGGCTGAAAGGGGCGGCCCCGGGGGAGTTCTCCCGGGGCCGCCCCTTCGCCGTGCTAAGAGAGACGGATGAAGGTCGTTCCGCGGCTGTGGTCCACCGCGCCGCGCCGTGAGGCCCTTGCCGCGGCGGCGGTGCACCTTGTTCTCGCGGCCGTAGGGTTCGTCGTCCTGCTGCTGGTCAACCGCCATCTCGGGCACAGCGTGGGATGGCTGCTGCGCCGCTGGGACAGCGGCAACTATCTGGCCGTGGCCGAGCACGGCTACCCGGGCCGGATCCCCTACCGCCCCAGCGGGCTGCCGGACTTCTCCCGGCTCGCCTTCTTCCCGCTCGTCCCCCTGCTCATCCGGGGCGCGCGGCTGCTGACCGGGCTGCCCGTGGTGTACGCGGGGGTGCTGGTCTCCTGGTGCGCCGCCACGGTGGCCGCCGTCGGCGTGCACCGGCTCGTGCGGACGCTGGGCGGCAGCGCGGCGGCGGGGTACGCGTGCGTGGCGCTGTGGTCCTGCTCGCCGTATGCCTTCGCGCTGTGGGTGCCGTACTCCGAAGCCGTCTTCAGCGCGGCCCTGGTGTGGGCCCTGGTGGCCCTGGCGCGGCGGAGCCGGCTGACGGCCGCCGTACTGTGCGTCGTGGCCGGCACCGTGCGGCCGACGGCGGTGGTGCCGATCGGGGTGCTCGTCCTGGCCGCCGGGTGGGCGGCGGTCCGGGGGCAAGGTGGCGCGCGGGCTTGGGCGGCGCTCGCCCTGGCGCCGCTGGGGCTGGTCGGCAGCTGGCTGTACCTGGGCAGCCGGGTGGGGCGGGTGGACGGCTGGTTCGAGGCGGAACGGGCCTGGGGGCAGACCTTCGACTTCGGCGTCGGCACCGGGGACTTCCTGCGGAGCGTCCTGCTCTACGGCAGGCCGGAGCGGGTCACCGACGCGCGGAACGCGGCCGTGCTCGCGTTGGTGCTGCTCACGGCCGTGGCCGTGCTCGCCCTGGCGCTGGACCGGAGTGTGCCGTGGCCGCTGGTCGTGGTGGTCGCCGGGGCGTGGCTGCTGATGATGGGGACGCCCGGCTCGCCGTTCTCCAAGCCGCGCTTCATGCTGCCGTTCCTGCCGGTTCCGCTTTTGTTGGTGGCGCGGCCGCTCGCGCGTGCTCCCTTAATGGTCCAGGTCTGTCTCTACGGTGGAGGTGCGGTGGTCTCGGGGTGGTATGCGGCCGGCTTGCTCGTGCTGTTCGTGGGATCCCCGTGAGGGGAGCCGTCCCCGTCGTCCGCCGGCTCGCGGGTGGGCAGGGCGCGGAACACCCAGGCGCGGTAGGACCAGAAGCGGAAGAGGGTCGCCGTCCCGATGCCGAGGAACTTGAAGAGGTTGCTCTGGAAGGGGGTGTCCCAGCCGAAGCCGTAGGTGGCGATGTAGAGGACGCCGTTCTCGATCACCAGGCCGACGGCGCTGAAGACGGCGAAGAGGGCGATCTCCCTGCTGCGGCGGCTCTTGTCGCGGTCCCGGTAGGTGAAGTAGCGCAGCCCCAGGTAGTTGAAGGCGATGGCGACCACCGTCGCGATCACGCTGCACCGGACGACGGGCAGGCCGGTCGTGGCGCGGCAGAGGTTGAACACCGCGAGGTTGACGAAGATCCCCAGCCCGCCCACGGTGCCGAACTTCGCGAACTCCCGGCCGAGCGCCAGCAGCCCCGGGGGGCCGGACGCGTGTTTCCCCCGCGGTGCGCGGCCTCCTCGCGTTCTTCGTCTTTCTCGTGTCGCTTGCGTTCCGCGCGTTTCCGTCAGGGGGGCCGGTCGCTTCGCCGATCGCTTCGCCGGTCGCAAGGGCTTCTCCAGATACGGTCGATTCGGTCGCCACGCAAAGCAGACATTTGCCAACAGAGAACCGATTGTAGTGTAAATTGCCGCGAATACTCACATGGTGCGACAGTGGCGACACGATGCGCGACGACGGGACGGGGCGGCGATGCGCGACGGCAGGTGCGAGGACGTGCGGGAACGACGTACGAGGACGGTGGCATGACTGAGGCGGTACTGCTCGTCGGCGGCAGGGGCACCCGGCTCCAGCCGCTCACCCTCAACACGCCGAAGCCGATGGTCCCGGCCGCCGGCGTGCCCTTCCTCGCCCACCAGCTGGCCCGCGCCAGGGCCGCGGGCGTCGACCACGTCGTGCTGGCCACGTCCTACCTGGCCGAGGTCTTCGAGCCGTACTTCGGCGACGGCTCCGCCCACGGGCTGCGGCTGACCTACGTCACCGAGGACGAGCCGCTCGGCACCGGCGGCGCCATCCGCGGCGCCGCCGATGCCCTCGCCGCGGGTCCCGACGAGCCCGTGCTCGTCTTCAACGGCGACATCCTCACCGGCCTCGACATCCCCGGCCTCCTCGGCAGCCACCGGCGTGCCGGGGCGGACATCACCCTCCATCTGACCCGGGTGGCGGATCCGCGCGCCTTCGGCCTCGTCCCCACCGCCCCCGACGGCCGCGTCCTCGCCTTCACCGAGAAGCCGCAGCACCCGGACGAGATCGTCACCGACCAGATCAACGCGGGCGCCTACGTCTTCCGGCGCGAGGTCATCGACTCCATCCCCACCGGCCGGCCGGTCTCCGTGGAGCGCGAGACCTTCCCCGGGCTGCTGGCCGCCGGGGCGCTGCTGCACGGCGTCGTCGACGCCGCGTACTGGCTGGACCTCGGCCGCCCGGCCTCCTTCGTGCAGGCGTCCGCCGACCTCGTACGGGGCGTGGTCCGCTCCCCGGCGGTGCCCGGCGAGCCGGGCGAGTACCTGGTGCTGCCCGGTGCCCGGGTCGAGAGCGGTGCCCTGCTCGGCGGCGGCACCGTCGTCGGCGCCGGGGCCCACGTCGCGGCGGGCGCCGATGTCGAGGGGTCCGTCGTCCTGGAGGGCGCCCGGATCGAGGAGGGCGCGCGGATCCGGGCCTCCATGGTCGGCGCGGGCGCCCGGGTGGGTCCCCGGACGGTGCTCGACGGCGTCGTCATCGGCGACCACGCCGAGATCGGCGCGGACAACGAACTGTGCGACGGCGCCCGCGTCTGGTGCGGCATGACCATCCCCGACGCCGCCATCCGCTTCTCCGCCGTCTGACCGCCCATGGCTCTCTCTCCCCGCTGCGAGCCCCCCTCCCCTTCCGACCGACCCGGCGCCACACCCACAAGGACAGGCCCATGAGACCCACGCACACCCCCGCCGCCGTGCCCCCGCTCCCCGCCGAGTGGGCACGCACCGCGACGACCGTGGTGATGCCCACGTACAACGAGGCGGCGAACCTCCCCGCGATGGCCGAGGCCCTGATGGCCCTGCCCCTGGAGGGGCTGCGGCTGCTGGTCGTCGACGACAACAGCCCGGACGGCACCGGCAAGGTCGCCGAGGGCCTCGCCGAGCAGTACAACGAGCCGGGCCGCACCCGCGTCGGCGTCCTGCACCGCACCACCAAGGACGGCCTCGGCCGGGCCTACGCGGCGGGCATGGCCCGCGCCGTCGAGGAAGGCGCCGCGTACGTCCTGCAGATGGACGCCGACGGCAGCCATCCGCCCGGCAAGGTCGCCGAGATGCTCGGCGTCGCCCTCGCCACCGGCGCGGACGTCGTCGTCGGCAGCCGCTACGTGCCCGGCGGCACCCTCTCCGAGGCCTGGAGCCCGCACCGCAGGCTGCTCTCCCGCTGGGCCAACGCCTACGCCAGCACCATCCTCGGCACCCGCGTCCGCGACATCACCGGCGGCTTCAACCTCTGGAGCGCCGCCGCGCTGCGCACCGTCGACCTCTCCTCCGTCGACAGTGCCGGCTACAGCTTCCAGGTCGAGACGAAGTACCGGGCGCTGCGGGCCGGGTTCACCGTCGTGGAGGTGCCCATCCACTTCGAGGACCGGACCGTCGGCGAGTCGAAGATGAACCTGTCCGTCCAGCTCGAATCCGTCGCCATGCCGTGGCGACTGCGCGCGAAGGCCGTCCGTGATTCCGGCACACCCGCCCACAAGCCCGCTCGCTGAGCGCGTGGCCCACGGGGTCACCACCGGCCTCCCGCGCCCCGGATCGGACGCCGGGCGGCGGGCCGCGGGCGGCGCCGTCCTGCTGCTGGTCGCCCTGCTGCTGCTCATGGTGGTGCGGCTGCCCTGGGCCGGTGACCTCGGAGTGCACGCCGCGGTCCTCGAACGGCTGCGCACGGACCTGTCCCACCCGGGCAACCCCCTGGTGGACGCGCACACCGCCAGCCCCTACTACTCGCCGTGGACGGTGCTGCTGGCGGTCGCCGCCGAGGCGACCGGCTGGCACACCTTCCCCGTGCTGCGGCTGGCCGCGTTCGTCGGTCTCGTCCTGCTGGTCACCGGCGTCCGGGCGTTCGTCGTCACCTTCACCCGCCGGGCGGCGGCCGTCCCGCTGGCCCTGTTGTGCGTGCTGCTGCTCTACGGGGTGCGGCTGTTCGCGTGGAGCGGCTTTCCGGGCCTCACCTCGCTGTGCCTGAGCCTCGCCTATCCGAGCACCTTCGCCCTGGGCCTCGCCTTCCACTTCCTCGCCCTGCTGCGCCGGGCCCTCGGCGGGCGCACCGAGGCGGCCCGGGGGCTGCCCGCGTTCCTGGCGCTCGGGGCGTTGCTGGCCTGTGTGCTGCTCAGCCATCAGTTCACGGGCGCGGTCGCCGTGCTCGGCGCCGCCGCGATGCTGCTGGGCGCCAGGCCGTGGCCGGTCCGCGCGGTGTGGGCGCGGGCCGGGGCGGCGGGTGTGCTGACCCTGGTGGTGCTCGCCCTGTGGCCGTACTACCCCTTCTTCTCGCTGCCGGGCGCGGGCGGGCTGGACGACATCCACCGGCCGCTCTACGACCATCTGTTGACGAAGTTCTGCCTGGTGGGGCTGGGTGTCGTGGCGCTGGGGGCGCGGTGGTGGCGCGACCGCCGCGACCCTTTGGTGATCTTCTTCCTGCTGGGTCTCGCCGTCTTCGCGGCGGGCGGGCAGAGCGGCCATTACGCCTGGGGCCGGATCCTGCCCGCCGTCCTCCTGCCCGCCCAGCTCGCGCTCGCGATCGAGGTCGCGGACGCCGGGGCGGACGCCTTCGCGCGCCGGTCGCGCGCGGTGGCCCCGGCGGTGGCGGCGGTGACCCTGGCCCTGCTGGCCGGTGCCTGGACGCAGGCCGGTGCGCTGACCTACGTCCTGCGGGACACGGCCCTTCCGCCGGTGCTGCGCGACGTCCACCGGATCGCCCCCTGGCCGTCGTTCGTCTGGGCGGCCCGCCATGTGCCCAAAGGAGCGACGGTGATGACGGACGACTACCTCGCGCTGCGGATGCTCCCGGCCTACGGGCCGTACACCGTCGCCCCCGCCTACCCCGACTTCTTCCTCCCCGACGAGCGGCGGCGCCGGGAGGCGACCCGCCGCTACTTCGACCCGGCCACCGCCCGGGCCGAGCGGCTCGGCATCCTCAAGGAGTACGGCGCGCGGTGGGTGGTGCAGCGGACCGGCGGCCCCGGGCTGCCGGCGGGCGACCCCGCGCTGCGCGAGGTCGCCCGGGGGCCGGGCGGGCTGGCCCTGTTCGAGGTCGCCGAAGTGGCCAGGGGCGTCGTCTCGGCCCGGGGCGTCGGCCCGACCAAGGCCGGGGGTGCCGGATGACCGCGCCCGGCACCCGGCCTGTGGCCCCGTTCGACGGGTCCGATGCCGCCGGGCGGTGGCTGCGCGGCGGCGCGCCGTGGCCGGTGCTCGCGACGGCGTCGCTCGTCTACGCGCTGAGCGTGTGGCAGGAGGCGAGCGCGGGCCGGCTGGGCGTCGACAACGCGGTGGTGGTGCGGGCCGCCCGGACGCTGCTCGACGGCGGCTCGCCTTACGCGGACAAACGGTTCCTCTATCCGCCGGGCGCCGTCTTCGCGGCCGTGCCCGAGACGCTGCTCACCGATCGCGGGGTGTCCCACGTGGCGCCCGCCGTCACGGCCCTGCTCGTCCTGGTGAGCGTCGTGACGGCCCTGCGGATCTTCGGCGTCCGGGCGGACAGTCGGCTCGCCGCGCTCACGGTCGCCGGGCTCGGCGTGTGGCTGCCGCTGCGCAGCGTCGTCCACCTCGCCAACTGGACCGTGTTCTCGGCCCTCGCGTTCCCGGCGGCGCTGCTCCTGGCGCGGCGCGGACGCTGGGGCGCGGCGGGCGTGGTCGTGGGGGTGGCGGTCGCGCTGAAGCCGATACTGCTGCCCCTTCTGCTGTTGTTCGTCCTCGCCCGGCGGTGGCGGGCGCTGGCCTGGGCCGTGGGCGTCCCGGCCGTGGTGTCCCTGGTCGCCGCGTGGGCAATGCCCCGGCCGGGTCTGTTCTTCACCCGGACGCTGCCGTTCCTGCTGCACGGGCAGGACGCGTACGCCCGTCCGTACGACGCGGCCTGGCCCTCGGTCCTGCCCCGCCTCGGCGTCCCGCCCTCGCTCGCGTCACTGCTCGCGGTGGGCGCGGCCGTGGCGGTGCTGGGCTTCGCCCGGCTGCGGTGGCGGAGTGGGGGAGAGCAGGGGCTGCGGCTCGTGGAGTGCGCGGCGCTGCTGATGCTCGCGGCGTTCTTGGTGTCGCGGCCGTCGTTCCTCCACTACGCGGTGGTGGTGGCGCCTTCGCTGGTCGCGTCGGTGGTGGTCCGGGGGGCCGCGGTGCGCTCGGTGTGGTTCTGGTTGCCGCTGGTGCCGCAGGTCGCGGGGGTCAACTGGCCGGAGTTGCAGAGCGCCGAGCGGCACGCCTTCAAGGACTTCGTCATGTTCACCGGAGTGACGGCCGCGCTGTGCGCGGCCGTGTGGCGGGCACGGCCGCTCCCGGCTCCGGAGGTCACTGTCAGTGGTGGCGCTTACTCTCTGTGTAGTGATCCCGACCCCCGGGACCACTCCGGAACGAGGTGAACTGTGACTGTCGCGCACCCCCTTCCCGGCCCCGACGTCAGCGTCGTCGTGATCGTCTACAACGACGCCGGGCGACTGCCGCGCGCCGTTGCGTCGGTGCTCGGCCAGTCGCTGCGCAACCTCGAAGTGATCATCGTCGACGACTGCTCCACCGACGACACCTTCGCCGTCGCCCGACGGCTGACGGCCGCCGATCCCCGGGTGCGCCACATCCGGCTGCCGGTCAACAGCGGTGGCTGCAGCGCCCCGCGCAACGCGGGCATCGACGCCGCCCGGGCGCCCCATCTGATGTTCCTCGACAGCGACGACGAACTGCCCTACCACTCCTGCAAATCGCTGCTGCTCACCGCCGAGGAGACCGGGGCGGACCTCGTCACCGGTGAGGTCACCCGGCTGTTCGAGGAGAGCGGCACCACCGGCCTGTGGTACCCCGGCCTCTTCGAGGACGTGCGGCTGGTCGAGGGCATCCGCCGGGCGCCCGGATTCTTCCTCGACCACCTCTCGACCAACAAGCTCTACCGCGCCGACTTCATCGCCCGGCAGGGCCTGCGCTTCCCCGAGGGCATCCACTACGAGGACCAGCTGTTCAGCGCCCAGGCCTTCACCCTCGCGCGGTCCTTCGCCGTCGTCCCCTGGCCCGTCTACACCTGGCGGCTCGCCGCCGACCCGGACCGGCTGTCCATCTCCTCCAGCCGCCACAAACTCCGCAACGTGGCGGACCGGATCCATGTGGCCCGGCTCATCGACACCTTCCTGGAGGAGACGGGCAACGCGGATCTGCGGCCCGCGAAGGACGAGAAGTTCCTCCGCCACGACTTCCGCCTCTACCTCGGCGACCTGCCCTTCCGGGACCGCCGGTGGACCGAGGGCTTCGCCGCCGAGGTCACGCCCTACCTGGAGGGCATCGCCGCCGAGGCCTTCACCGCGATGCCGCGCGAGCAGCAGATCTGCCAGTACCTGCTGCGCGCGGGCAGGCTCGACGAGGCCGCCGAGTGCGCCCGCACCCTCGACCGCCCCCAACTCGCCCCGCGCCACGTCGTCCGGCGCGACGGGCGCACGTACTGGGGGCGGGAGCTGCCGGCCGACGAGCGGGCCGCCGCCGGGCTCGACATCACCGACTGGCGGCTGGACGACCAGCCCTTCGCCGCCGGACCGCTGCGGCACGAGGTCGCCCGGCTGGAGGCCGACGGACCACTGCTGCGGCTCACCCTGCGCACCTACGACCCGGCACGGCTGCTGACCGGGCCCGGGGCGAAGGCCGTCACGGCCGAGCTGCGGCTCGCCGCTACCGGCAGACCGCTGGCCGTGCCCTTCCGCTACGAGGAGGCGGACGGCGAGGTCCTCACCGCCGAACTCACCCTGGACCCACGGCTGATCCCGCTCGGGCCCAAGGGGTACCGGGGCCGCCGCCACCCCGTCGTCGTCCTCGGCCGGCTGGGCCTCTCCCGCACCGACCCCCTGCTCGCCCCCGCCGGCCTGCCCGCCCTGCGGGTGGCCCTGCCCCTGCACGGGCCGCTCGCCGGACACCGCGTCCGGGTGCACTGCGAGGAGCACGGCGCGGGGCGGCTCACCTTCACCTGGGAGCGCGCGGGCGCCCTCGGCCACGCCGAGATCCTGGCCCCGCGCCTCACGCCCCTGCGCCGCCGGATCCACCGGCTGACCCGCCGCGTCACCGGCCCCCGGGCCAAGGCCCTGACCTACCACGAGCTGCAGAAACTGCCCATCGACGACGAGCTGGTGATCTTCGAGGCGCTGGAGGGCCGCGGCTACGCGGACAGCCCCCGCTATATCCACGAGGAGCTGCTCCGGCGCGGCCTGCCACTGCGCGCCGTGTGGTCCTACTCCGGCAGCCGTTCCTCCTATCCCAAGGGGGTGCCGCTGATCAGACGGGGCAGCTGGGAGTACGTCCACGCGGTCGCCCGCGCGCGCTACTGGGTGGACTCGCACGGCTTCCCGATGATCTACGGCAAGCGGCCCGGCACCCGCTACCTCCAGACCTGGCACGGCCAGGCGTTCAAGCACATGGGTTTCGACGTGCCGGAGCTCCGGCTCGCCAGTCCCGAACGCAAGCGGCAGCACCGCGAGATGGTCGCCCGCTGGGACGCCCTCATCTCGCCCAGCACCGAATTCGAGCGGACCTTCGTCCGGGCCAACGGCTACACCGGCGAACTGCTGCGCACCGGCCTGCCCCGCAACGACGTCCTCGTCCGCGGGGACGAACCCGCGCAGCGCGCCCGGGCCGCCGCCACCCGCGCACGGCTCCAGATCCCCGAGACGAGCAAGGTGCTGCTCTACGCCCCCACCTTCCGCGACGGCGCGCGCGGCAGCGGCGAATCCATCCGCGTGGACCTGGCCGGGCTCGTCCCGCTCACCGGCGACGAATGGACGATCGTGGTCCGCCCGCACTACTACGAGCGGTACACCGTGCCCCGCGAGCTCGGCCACGCGGTGCGCGACGGCCGGGACTTCACCGACCTCAACGACCTGCTGCTCGCCTCCGACGCGCTGCTCACGGACTACTCGTCGGTGATGTTCGACTACGCCAACCTGGGGCGGCCCATCCTGCTCTACACCGACGACTACGAGCAGTACCGCACCACCTCGCGCGGCACGTACTACGACCTGGCCGAGATCGCCCCCGGCCCGATGCTCGCCACCACGGACGAACTGGCCGGGGCGCTGAAGGACGTGGGCGCGGTGCGGGAGGAGTGGGCGGCGGCGTACGGCCGGTTCCAGAAGATGTTCAACTCCCACGAGACCGGGCGGGCGAGCGAAGCCGTCGTCGACCTGTTCTTCGCGGAGGAACGAGAAGGGAGGGCCCGGTGAGCCCGCGCACACTCCGTAACGTCTTCCTGGTCGGCATCGACGTGGACTCCATGGGTGGCTCGCAGCGCGTGCTGCACACCCTCGCCCAGGGCTTCGCCGAGCGCGGGCACCGCGTCGATCTGATCGGGATCCGGCCGAGCCCCGAGCCCCACACCTACGTCACCGCCCCGGAGTACCGGCACACCACGCTCTACCGCTCACCGCCCGCGCCCGCCTGGCGGGCCGCCTCCTTCGCCGAGCGGCTGCATCCCGCCCGGCTGCGGGAGGCACGGGCCGAGCGGCGGGAGCGGGAGCTGGCCCGGGCGCGGCTGGCCCGGCGGTTCGCGGCGGTGTCCGACGGCTACGTGATCATCGGCTCGCCCTGGGCCGCGGTCTGGCTGAACGCCGTCGACAGGCCGCACCTCAAGGGCATCGGGCAGTACCACGAGTCGTTCTTCCAGGCCTGTCACTCCCCGAATCTCCAGCTGATCCTGCGGCACTACCCGGCGCTGGAGAAGTCGGTGTTCCTCAGCGAGCCGGACGCGGCGGACTTCCGCCGCCGACGGCTGCCCAACGCGACGGCGCTGCCGAACCCGGTGCCCTTCACCGCCGCCGCCCCCGCACCCCTGGACACCCGGCGGGTCGGCGCGGTCGGGCGACTGGAGCCGGTCAAGCGGCTGGACCGGCTGGTCGACTCCTTCGCCGCGGCCTGCGCCGACCGGCCCGGCTGGGAGCTGCACCTGTTCGGTGACGGCCCGCTGGAGCCGGAGCTGCGCGCGCAGGCCGAGCGGCTCGGCGTCGCGGGCCGGGTCCGCTTCCGGGGCAGCGTGCGGGACATGGCCGCCGCGTACCGGGAGCTGTCCGTGGTGGCCCTGACCAGCGAGCGCGAGGGGCGTCCGATGGCGCTCGCGGAGGCGTCCGCAGCCGGGGTGCCCTGCGTGAGCTTCGAGTTGTCCGGCGGTGTGCGCGAGCTGGTCGACCACGGCCGCACGGGCACGCTCGTGCCGCCCGGCGATACGGCGGCGTTCACCACGGCCCTGCGGGAGCTGGTCGAGGACGACGGGCTGCGCGAGCGCTACGGCCGCGCCGCGCGCGCCCACGTCGCCCCGCTGGCCCTGCCCGCCGTGCTGGACCGGTGGGAGGCGTTGTTCGAGGAGATCGACCGGTAGGGCCGGAGTGGGGAGCGGATCGGGGAGAGGGGGCGGTGGTGCAGAAAGCCCGTCCGGCGATTGAGGACACCGCCGCGCAGCGGTGGTGCGGACGACACGGCCTAGGCGTCGTCAGAGGGCGGCGGGTCGAGAAGAAGGCCGTGGCGCCCGCGGCAGGCGAAGCGCGTTCGCGCCCGGCGCAGCCTGCGCAGGGCGATGTCCAGCGCGCTGCGCGCACCGGGCGCCAGCCGCAGCGCGAGGGAGCCGCCGGCCGTGGCGTACGGCTGGGCCAGCAGGATTCCGTGGCGCAGGCTGGGCAGGACGGTCCGGCGCAGCCCGCCGTCGACGGCCCGTACGGTCGTGCGGAAGGAGGCCCCGGTCGCGCAGTGCACCCGCACCCGCACGTCCCACACCTGCGGTGCGGCGGTGCCGTCGCGGCGGCCCCGGGCGGCCAGCGCGCTGAGGCCGAAGGAGAGGTGCGCGGTCCACTGCGCGCCGTCGTGGGCCAGCGGGAGACTGCGGGTGAGGAGCGCGCGGCCGTCCCGGTGCCGCAGCTCGATGTCGACGGTGTGCGGGCGGGCCACGGCCAGGCGCCCGTACAGGTCGTGGACGCGCAGCCCCAGTTCGAAGCGGGGCCCGGCGGGGGCGGGCGGCGCCGGCGACGGGGGAGCGCCCGGGGGCACGGGCGGCCGTGGCGAGGTGTCGGCTCCCGCCAGGGCGGGCGAGGGTGGCGGGCCGTGGTCGTCCGCCCGGGTGAAAGGCCAGGGGCGGAGCCCGGGCAGGGAGGGCAGCGACGGCAGCCCGCGCAGCGCGGCGCGGGGGCCGGTCAGGGCGCGTGCTCCCGCGTCGACGGTGATCGGCAGCCGGTGCGGCGGTGGGGAGCCGGGGCCGGTGAGCCCGTCGAGTTCCACCCGCGGCAGGTCCTCCGCCCACACCGGCCGTCCGTCGGTCTCGGCATAGGGCGGCGTCAGCCGGGCCGGGCGGGCGGCCAGCTGGGAGAGCCGGTCCAGGTCGCGCGGCGTCTCGGAGGCCAGCACGACCCGGGCGATCCAGCGGGCGGGCAGCCGGGCGGAGCACAGCTCGACTTCGTCGTACCCGGCCAGCCGGTCGCGGGCCAGCCGCCACCACGCGCGGCGGTACGCGGGGCTGCGGGTGGGCAGTTCGCGGACGTACATGCGCAGATCGTGGTCGAGGAACTTCACCCGCGCGGCGTGCGCGAGGGGTTTGCCGCCGGAGTCGAGGAGGATCTCCACACTCCGGTGGTGGGCGGCCAGGCGCGCCTGCCAGTTGGCGACCCGGTCGCGGTCGAGGGAGATCGACGGCTTCGCCGCGTCGCGGCGCACGTGCCAGATGTAGACGGTGTCGGGCACGGTCGCCACGCAGGGCGCCGCCGCGAGGACCTGGGCGGTGAAGACGAAGTCCTCGTAGGGGAAGGGGCCCTCGGGGAAGGCGATGCCGTGCTTGGTGAGGAAGTCCCGCGCGTAGAGCTTGCTGACGCACAGGGTGTCGTGGACGAGCGCCGGGTGGTCCCCGGGGATCCGTACGGCGGGCCGCCGGTAGAGCCCGGGCTGCCACCGGGTGTCGTGGCGCCGGGGCAGTTCCCGGCGTACGCACAGGCCCGCCGACACGGGGGCCCGGTGCCGCAGGGCGGCGCCCAGCAGGGCGTCCGCCGCGCCCGGCGGGAGCACGTCGTCGCTGTCGAGGAACATCACATACGGCGCGGTGGCGGCCCGTACGCCGTCGTTGCGGGGGGTACCGCAGCCACCGCTGTTGGCCGGGCGGTGGATGACCCGCAGGCGCGGGTGGCGGGCGGCCAGCTCGTCGAGATACGCGCCGGTGCGGTCGGTGGACGCGTCGTCCACGGCGATGACCTCGGCGACGGCGGGGCCCTGGGCGAGGGCGGAGTGGACGGCGTCACGGATGTGCCCGGCGTCATTGAAGCCGATGACGACCACGCAGACCCGCGCGACAGGCGGGGCGTCCGGGTCGCGCTCGAAGGTTTCGCTGTCGCTCGCTTCCACAGAACACAGTTTTACCTACAGATGCGCATCAAGCAGGGCATTGCGCCCATAGGCGCGGTCACCGGGCGCGGAGACCCGGGCCGGGGCCGGGACAAGGAGCGGCAGGGATGAGGGGAGGGGCCGGAATGGGGCGGACCGGACTGATGGGACTGGCAGGACTCGTGGGCCCGGCGCGGCGCGCCGACCGGGCGGCGGCGCGCCGATCCGCCGCCACGGACCCGAGGCCGGGGTCGGGGCCGGGGCAGGACGGAATGCCGGGCAGGAAGCCGGGCGGGCCGCCGGACAGGGAGCACGTGCCGGGCCCGCCGCCGGGCAAGGAGGTGGCCGAGGCGCCAAGCCCGCCGCCGGACAGGGAGACGACCGAGGCGCCGGGCCCGGCGGCCGCGCCGCCGCCTCGGGGCGTACGGCGGCGTACGGCGGCGGCCGCCGTCCTCGCGCCCGCCGGTGTGATGCTCGCGCTCGGCCTGTGGGGGCTGGACCGGGGCACGATGTGGCGCGACGAGAGCGCGACCTACCAGGTGGCCCGCCGCTCCCTGCCCGAGATCTGGCACCTCCTCGGCACGATCGACGCCGTGCACGGCCTCTACTACCTCCTCATGCACGCCGTGCTGGCCGTGCGCGACGACGAGCTCGCGCTGCGCGTGCCGTCCGTCCTCGCCACCGCGGCCACCGCCGCCCTGGTCGGCGCGATCGGATGCCGACTGGCCCGCCCCCGGGTCGGACTGTGGGCCGGGCTGCTCTACGCCACCACCCCGTTCGTCAGCCACTACGCGCAGGAGGGCCGCTCGTACGCGCTCGTCGCCACCGGCGCCGCGCTGGCCACCTGGCTGCTGATCCGGGCCGTCGAACATCCCTCGTACGGGCGCTGGACCGGCTACGGCACGGTCGTCGGGGTCACCGCACTGCTCCACGAATTCGCGATCCTGCTGCTGGCCGCCCACGGCCTGACCCTGCTGCTCTCCCGGGCGGCGTGGCGGACCTGGCGCGGGTGGGGGCGCGCGGCGTCGGCCGCGGCGCTGGTGCTGCTGCCGCTCGCGCTCTTCTCCCGGGGGCAGAGCGGACAGGTCTCCTGGATCAGGACGCCCGGCCCCGAGGAGGCCGAGGCCCTGCTGCGCGCCTTCGCGGGCCCCGGTGACACCGTTCTCACCGGCACGCTCCTCCTCGTCGCCATGGCGCTGCTCGCCCCACGGGCCCGCGCCGGAGCCCTCCCCCTGGGCGCGGTGGCCCTGCCCTTGGCCGTCGTCCCGCCGGTCCTGCTGTACGCCGCCGCGCAATGGCAGCCGCTCTTCCTCGACCGGTATCTGCTGTTCTGCCTCGCGGGCGTGCCGCTGCTCGCTGCCGCCGGGGCCGACCGGCTCCTCGGTCTCCTGCCTGGTCTCCTTCCCCCGCCCCCGCGCTGGCGGTGGGCCGTGGCGGTGGCCGCTGTCGCCGTCGTCGTGGCGGCCTTCGTCGGACAGCTCCCCGAGCAGGAGCGCGAGCGACTGCCGAACAGCCGCGGTGACGAACTCGCCCGGACCGCCTCGGTGGTCGGGCGGCTGGCACGGCCCGGCGACGCGGTGCTGTTCCTGCCGCTGCACGAGCGCCGTGTGGCCCTCGCGTACCCGCGGGACTTCACCGGCCTGCGCGACCTCACCCTCAAGAGGTCGCCCGCCGCCTCCGGCACCCTCTTCGGTGAGGAGGTGCCGGCCGCCGGGCTGCGCGCGCGCCTGGCCCGGCTCCCCGCGAGCGACCGGGTGTGGGTCGTGTCGGACACCCACGCCGGGGACCGCTGGATCCGCTCCCAACGCGCCGAGCACGCCAAGACCACCGTCCTCGGCGAGCTCTACCGCGAGAAGTCCTCGGCGTTCGTGCGCGGCGGCGCGGTGTCGCTGTACGTCCGTAGGTAGGCCCCGCCCGGCGGATCTCGCGGCTGCGGGCCCGTCCGTTGCCGCCTGCGGCGGCGAGCGCCCTGCGGGCGCGTCCTCAATCGCCGGACGGGCTGCTGTGCTGTGTCCTCAATCGCCGGACGGGCTTAGCGGCTGAGCTCAGCCACATCAAGCCCGTCCGGCGATTGAGGA
>NZ_JBVIQR010000015.1:37920-103787 GCF_055576875.1 Streptomyces sp. NPDC033229
TTTTTTTTCCTTCCCCTCCCTCTTCCTCCCCCCCCCCCCCCCCCCCCCCCCCCCCCCCCCCCCCCCCCCCCCCCCCACCGCCGCGCAGCGGAGGTGCACACGCGCCGATCCGCTGGACAGGCCCTGTCACTTGACCCCGCCCGCCATGATGCCGTTGACGAACTGGCGCTGGAAGGCGAAGAAGACCGCCAGCGGCACGATCATCGAGAGGAAGGCCCCCGGGGCGAGGACGTCGATGTTGCTGCCGAACTGCCTCACCTGCTGCTGGAGGGCGACTGTGATCGGCGGGTTGCCGCTGTCCGCGAAGATCAGCGCGATCAGCATGTCGTTCCACACCCACAGGAACTGGAAGATGCCCAGCGAGGCGATGGCCGGGCCGCCCAGCGGCAGCACCACCCGGGTGAACAGCCGTAGCTCCCCGGCCCCGTCCAGCCGGGCCGCCTCCAGCAGTTCCCGGGGGATCTCGGCGAAGAAGTTGCGCAGCAGGAAGACCGCGAAGGGCAGCCCGAAGGCGGTGTGGAAGAGGATCACCCCCGGTGTGGTCTCGAAGACCCCGAGCGTGTTGAAGAGCTTCGCGACCGGAATGAGCGCCACCTGCACGGGGACGACGAGCAGGCCGACCACGACCATGAACCACCAGTCCCGGCCCGGGAAGTCGAGCCAGGCGAAGGCGTAGCCGGCGAGCGCGCCGATCAGGATGACCAGCACCGTGGAGGGAACGGTGATCAGGGCGGTGGTGAGGAGGGACTCCATCACCTTGTCGTTGCCGAGCAGATTGCCGTAGTTCTCCGTCGTCAGCCCGCCGGGGTGGCTGAAGACCTGCCACCAGCCCGAGGCCTCGATGTCCGCCTCGTCGCGCAGCGAGGAGAGCAGCAGTCCGACCGTGGGCATCAGCCAGAACAGGCCCACGACGAGGAGGAAGACGCGCAGGGCGCCCCCGCCGGCCCGGGCTGCGATCCGCGCCGGAAGCGAGCGCTTCGCCCGTACGGCCGTGTCCGTGGTGGTCATCGCCGCCGCTCCCTTCGGATCCTTCGTATGTTCACGAGCATCACCGGCAGGACGAGCAGCAGCAGGAGCACGGCGATGGCGCTGCCGACACCCTGGTTGACGTCCGTGCCGAAGGACGACTGGTAGAGCTGCAGGGCGAGGACGTTGGCGTTGTCGAGGCTGGAGCCGGGGGCGATGATGTAGACGAGGTCGAAGATCTTCAGCACATTGATCATGAGGGTGATGACGACGACCGCGAGGACGGGCGCCAGCAGCGGCACGGTCACCCGGCGGAAGACCTGCCACTCGCTCGCGCCGTCGACCCGGGCCGCCTCCAGCAGTTCCCGGGGCACCCCCGCCAGGCCCGCCGCGACGAGGACCATCGCGAAGCCGGCCCACATCCAGATGTACGAGCCGATGATGGCGGGGGTGACGAGGGTGGGGCCCAGCCAGTCGACGCCGCCGTAGGAGGCGGCGAAGTTGGCGGCGGGAAGGCGCAGTCGGGCGCCCGCCGCGGAGTCGGGCAGGGTGAAGGTGCCGTCGGCGGCCGAGGTCGTCGAGGCGACGGTCTTCCCGTCCTTGACCGCCTCGACCCTGACGCCCGCCAGGGCCTTCTCGCCCTTGTCGATGCGTCCCGCCGTGCCGCTGCCGCCCTTGGCGAAGTCCAGCCACACCGTGCCGGTGACCTTCCCCGCCACCTCCCGCGGCGGGGCGGCGTCCCGGGCACCGGTCACGTCCTCCGGTTTGACGGCCACCAGCGGCAGAGCCGCCGGGGAGCCCGCCCGTACGGCCGACTTGGTGGTGAACGCACCGCCGCCGCTCGCCACCAGGTCCCCGGTCGGCCGGGGGTGCGCGCCGGGGAAGGGCGCGGGGTCGGCGAAGGTGTCGTGGACGCCGACCCACACCGCGTTGGCCACGCCGCGGTCCGGGTCCTGCTCGTACACCAGCCGGAAGATGATGCCCGCGGCGAGCATGGAAATCGCCATCGGCATGAAGACCACCAGCTTGAACGCCGTGGCCCAGCGGACCCGTTCGGTCAGGACCGCGAAGATCAGACCGAGGGCGGTGGCGACGGTCGGGGCGACGGCCACCCAGACGACATTGTTCCGCAGGGCCGTGCGGATCCGGTCGTCGGTGAAGACCTCGCGGTAGTTGTCGACGCCCACGAAGCCGCCGCCGGAGGCGTCGAAGAGGCTGCGGTGGACGGAGTAGCCGATGGGGTAGACGACGAGGGCGCCGAGCAGGGCCAGCGCGGGCAGCAGGAAGCAGGCGGCGACCCACGGCCGGGTGCCGAGCACGCTCCTGGGCGGGGTGACGGGCGGGTCGCCGGGCGTCGGCACGGGCCCGGAGGCCGGTCCGCCGCCCGCTGTCGCGGTCGACATGATGACGCGGCCGTCAGTTCTTGAACGCCTTGGCCGCGTCGGACTCCAGTTTCTGCTGGGTGCCCGCCACGTCCTTGGGGTTGCGCAGGAAGTCCTGGAGGTGCTTCCACTCGCCCTGCCCGGGCTTGCCGCCGAAGGAGGCGGGGGCCTGGTCGGACATGTCGAAGCGGAAGTCGTCGCCCGCCGAGACCAGCGCCTTGGCGATGGAGCGCAGCACGTCGTTGGGGTACACGGACAGGTCGAGGTTCTTGTTGGCCGAGATGAAGCCGCCCTCGTGCGCCCAGATGCCGGCGGCGTCGGAGGAGGCGAGGAAGGTCAGCAGCGCCTGCGCGGCCTTGCTGTCCTTGAGGGCCACCCCGACGTCGCCGCCGGTCACCACGGGCGCGTCGGAGCCCACCGCCGGGAAGGGGAAGACCTTGGCGTCGGTGCCGATCTTCACGTTCGCGCCGAGGATGTTGGCGGCCGCCATGTCGCCCTCGAAGACCATGCCCGCCTTGGCCTTCTCGCCGCCGACGAAGGTCTGCGTGACGGAGGCGGGGAAGGTGACCTGGATGGCGCCGTCGTTGCCGCCCGCCAGCAGCTCCTTCTTGCCGAAGAGCTGCCCGAGGGCGGTCAGGGCTTCCTTGACGGACGGGTCCGTCCATTTGATCTTGTGCTGGGCGAGCCGGTCGTACTTCTCCTTGCCCGCCTGGGAGAGATAGACGTTCTCGAACCAGTCGGTCAGGGTCCAGCCGTCCGCGCCGCCGACCGACACCGGCGGGACGCCGTAGTCGGCGATCACCTGGGCGGTGCGCAGGAAGTCGGCCCAGGACCGGGGTTCCTTCGCGCCCGCCGCATCGAAGATCTTGGTGTTGTACCAGACCAGGGACTTGTTGCTGGTCTTGAAGTACACGCCGTACCGCTTGCCCTCGTACGAGGCGAGGTCCTGCCACCCCTTGGCGTAGTTCTTCTCCAGCTGCGCGGTGACATCGCCGCCGAGCGGCTTGAGCCAGCCCTTCCGCGCGAACTCCTTGAGCACGCCCGGCTGCTGGAGCATCGCCACGTCCGGCGCCTCGCCGCCGGCTATTTTCGAGCCGATGAACGAGGACATGTCGTCGCCGCTGGGCACGAACGACACCTCGGCGCCCGTCCGCTTGGCGAATTCGTCCAGCACCTTCGTGAAGTTCTTCTGCTCCGCGCCCGTCCAGACGGCGGTGACCTTGAGCTTCTGCCCCTTGAGCTGGGGAAGGTCGACGGTGTTCGGGAGTGGTTTCGACGAGCCCGTCTTCCCGCCGCCCTGCGGATCCTTGTCGGCGTCGTCCCCGCAGCCGGCGGCTGTCAGGGCCAGTGCCACCGCCGCGACCAGAGCCAGCGCGCCTCGCGCCGCGCGGGCCCCGCGCGGCGAACTGCGAAGCGGTGAACGCGATATACGCATAGCCGTCCTCCCCGTGCCCGGTTCCCCGTGGACGGCCGCGCGCCGTACGTCGAACCGGCGTACGGCCTGTCTCCCGTGCCGACAGTCCTACGCCCGGTCCGGAGCTGCCGCAATACCGCCGCCGGTATCAACTCACCGATCGTGACCGGGCTGTGATGCGGCGTCACACCGGCGGTGCCGCGCGGGCCCCGTGGACCCGCCCGTCACGCCGGGCGGGGCGGGTCCGGCGGGAGGAGGGGCGGGGCCGGGGACGTGCCCGCCGACTGGGCGGCGCGCAGCAGGGCGCTGGCGAGCAGGGCCAGGTCGGTCGGGCCGTTGCCCAGCTCGCGCAGGGGGCGGCGGGTGGGCGGATCGCCCATGCGCTGCCAGTCCACGGCCACGACCGTCGGGCGCAGTGTCGCCGTCCGGGGGATCCGCCCCGTGACCCGGCCCGCCTGGAACGGGGTCATCGCGTCGTCGTCCGGCCGTTGCAGTCGGCCGCGCCCCGGGGCGGGTTCGCCCGAGCCGCTGCCGTCGCCCGCGCCGTCCGCCGACGCGGGCGCGATCTCCAGCGTGACGCGCAGCCCCGACCGCTCGACCGCCGCCGTGTCGGCCGTGCGGTCCGGGCGCCCGGACGCGGCGACCAGGTGCACGCCGAGCCGCTCGCCGTCCCGGGCCACGGACTCCAGCGCCCGCACGACGGAACCGGCCGCCGGGCGGCCCGTGCTGCCGAGAGCGGGAGCGACGAGCGCGTCGAAGTCGTCGACGAGGACGACGAGGCGGGGCAGGGCCGTCTCGGCGGTGCGCGCCGGACCGTCCTTCTGCGCGCGCAGCTTGAGGGTGCCGCTCGGCGCGGGGTCGAGGTCGCCGGACGCCGCGTCCGCCGGGCGGCGGGGCGAGATGATCTGCGCGGCGGTGTGCTGCGCGTGCCATCCGCAGAAGTCCAGCCGGCCCAGCAGCTCGGCGCGGCGCTTGAGCTCCGAGCTCAGCGCCTGCGCGAACTCCCGCATCCGCACCGGGTCGGCGGCGGCCAGATACGTCGACACATGCGGCAGGTCCGTACAGACCCGCAGCCCCTCGCCGCGCTCGGCGCCCGCCCCGTCGACCAGGACGAGCGAGAGCCGGTCGGGGCGGTCGGCGGCCGCCAGCGACGCGGCGAGCGAACGCAGCAGCTCGGTCTTCCCGCAGCCGGGCCCGCCCTCGACGAGCAGATGCGGGCCGTCGGCGGCCAGATCGACGGTCAGTGGCCCGTGCGGACCGGCGCCGAGGACCGCGACGGCCCGGCCGCCGGGCCGGGCGCCCCGGTCCGTGGCCGCCGCCCAACGGGCCGTCAGCGAGGCGGGGGTGGCCCGGGCCAGGCCCAGCTCGTCCAGTAGCCGCGCGGTCCGCGGCAGCGCCGCGACCACCCGCCCGGCCTGTCCGTGCGCCCCCTGCGCGTCCGCCATCCGCAGCGGCGCCAGGGCCCGCGCGAACCGCTCGGCCCACGCCGCCGAGACCGCGTCGACGGCGGCGATGACGGTACTGCCGCCGAGCGCCGCCGCGGGGTGGGCGCCGGGGCCGTGGGCGGGCGCCGGGACCGTACCGCCGTACTGCGTGGCGTGCCCGCCGGCAGGCGCGTACCCACCGGGCACCGCGACGCCGGCCTGCGGGCCCGCGCCCGCCTCGAACGCCGCGCCGCCGCGATGGAGCACCTGGACCACCGTGGCCACGTCCCCGCTCAGCAGCGCCACCGCGCCGCACTGCGGGAAGGCCGGGGAGAGCGCGCGGGCCGTATCGAGGGTGGCGGAGACGGGGGAGGCGGGGGTGGTCGCCGGGGTGTCCGCCAGGCACAGGAGGTGGATGCCCGCCGCCGGGCCGCCCGTGGCCAGCCGCGAGACCGTCTCCCGCAGCGCGGGCGAGCCGGGGTCGCCGTCGACGATCAGGATCGTGTACGGGCCGCTGTGGTGCTCGACGACCGACGCCACGGCCTCGGGTGCCGCACTCGCCCAGTTCGGCCCGAGGGGGCCGTCGTCGAGGCGGCGCACGAGCTCCGCCGTACGGGCCTCGGCCTGCTCGCGGTCGTAGGCGACCAGCAGCCGGCAGTCCTGCCCGTGGGTGGGCCGCAGCTGCGGCAGCCAGCCGAGCCAGGACCACTCCGCCAGCCGCTCCTCCGCGCTCCGCGAACGGTCGGCACTGATCAGGACGAATTCGAGCGCGGCGGGCGGGTGCAACGCCGCGAGCTGCGCGAGGACGGACCGGGCCAGCCCGGACAGCCGCTCCCGGGGGCCCGCCAGGCCGAGTGCCCCGACCTCCCGCAGCGCGACCGTCACCGGCACGGACGGCAGCAGCCCGCTGCCGTCGGCGGCGTACCGGTCGGTGGTGCCGAGCCGCACGGTCAGCAGGTCCGCGTGGTCGGGGCCGCGCTCCCACAGCCGGGGCCCGGGCCCGAGCGCGGTCAGCAGCACGCACGCCGGGTCGGGCCACCGCTCGCGCAGCGACTCCGCCAGGGCACGGGCCCGCTCCGCGTCGCCCTCGGCCGAGGGCGGCCACTCCTCGGCGACGACCGCCCGCTCGGCTCCCCGCCCGCCGGCCAGCCGCCGGGCCCAGGCACCTATGCCGCGCTGACGGCCGCCCCGCTTGCCCTCGGCCCGCTCCTCGCCCGCGGCGGGCGGTGCGCTCCGGTCGTCGGGAACGTCGAACTGGGTGCCGCGCCCGCCGTGGGTGATGTGCCCGCCGGGGGCGTACCCGTCGGGGGTGTGGTCCGGGGTGTAGGGGTCGGGTGCTCCGATGAAGCCGTTGTGGTGGCGCGGTCCGGGCACGGAGGGGTCGCCGAAGCGGCTCGGCGCCACGGCATCGGCCGAGCCGAAGTAGCCCTCGGTGAAGCCGGTGGGCCCGGGGAAGCCGACGATCCCGACCGACTGGTGGGTCTCGGCGGTCCTGGCCGAGCCCGCGGTGGCGTGCGCCATCGCGGGGCCGCCGCCGGCGTCGCCGAAGCCGTCGGCCGGGGCGGGACCGGCGCCTCGGGGGGCGCGGGCGGGCCCGGGGACGCCGCCGTATCCGCCGCCCGCGCCCGGCCCCGCGAACGCGGCGGAGCCCTCGGCCCACGAGGTCGCCCCCCGGGGCTGCCCGGCGCTGCCGGGGACCGTGCCCCCCGCCGCCACCCGGAGGTGCCCCTCCCCGTCCGGTGCCGCCGGAAGGACGCGCGGCGAGGTGTCGGAAGGGCTGTGCAGACTCAGCGTGGACTCGCCGACCCGCAGCAGCGTGCCGGGGGGGAAGGGGACCGGGCGCCCGTCGACCGGAGTGCCGTCGAGCACGGTGCCGTTGGTGGAGCCGAGGTCGTGCAGGGTGACGGCGCCGTCGTCGGTGACGGTGACCGCGCAGTGCAGCCGGGAGACATCGGGGTCGTCGAGGGGCACGTCCGCCGAGCTGGAGCGGCCGATGCGGACCTCGCCGCCGTGCAGCAGGTGCACCCCGCCCGCGTCCGGTCCCGAGACCACGTGCAGCCGGGCGGCCGCCTCCGGCACGCCGGACAGGAGCACGCCCGCGTGCCGGTCCGGGTCGGCCGGGGCGCCCAGGGACAGCACGGCGCCGTCGATCAGTGGTGGCTCGCCCAGCGCGCAGCGCTGCGCGTCGAGCCGCTCGGCGCCGGCATAGACGACGACGGCACCGCTGCCGAGATCGCAGCCCGCCGCCGCGGCGGCGGCCGCGAGGCCGCTCGCCACACTGGCGAGGGCCGTCCCGGCGGGGGCGGTCACCAGCACATCGCAGGCGCGCGTCGCGTGAGGGCCATGAGGGGGTGTGTGGCCGCTGAGCGGCCCGAGGACGGTCAGCCGGATCTGCATCGCCGTCAACGGTCCCTTCCTGCCCGGAGTGCCCGGCAGGGTTCCGCACTTCCCCCACCACGCACGGGCGCGTCGGCACGTACAGGTCACCACGTTCGCGCGGGGCCTCCCGCTCCCTCCCCGCCGCATCCGTGCTGTGAGCATCCTCGCACCTGCCACTGACGACGCGCCCGGCGAGAGCCAATTCGTGATCTTGAACGACCATCCGAAGGTGCGAAAACGTGAGGTCACGAACGCCGGATGGCGAAGTCGTGCCGCACCGTGTTCGCTCAGGGTTCGCTAAGGCCCGCTCCCGGTCCATCCCCGTCCCGTACCGTCAGCCGCCCGTGCCCGGTTCCCTCGCACGGGGGGCGTGGCGGGACGCGTGTGGCAACCATCTGTCCGGAACGCGCGTCTTTCCCGTGAGCCCCACTGAATGAGACCCGTCAACGGGCGGTGCGGCAGCACTACAGTGGGCGAATGGCCGGGCAGCGGCCACCGCAAGCTTGGATCACGATCAGGGAGCGCATGACGTGCGGCCGGTAGGCAGTAAGTACCTGCTCGAGGAGCCGCTCGGACGCGGAGCCACGGGCGTCGTCTGGCGAGCCCGCCAGCGAGAGGCGGCCGGCGCCGAGGCCGCCGTGGCCGGCCAGCCCGGCGAGACCGTCGCGATCAAGGTCCTCAAGGAGGAGCTGGCCAACGACGCGGACGTCGTGATGCGCTTCCTGCGGGAGCGCTCCGTCCTGCTGCGGCTCACCCACCCCAATATCGTCCGCACCCGCGACCTCGTCGTCGAGGGCGATCTGCTGGCGCTCGTCATGGACCTGGTCGACGGCCCGGACCTGCACCGCTATCTGCGTGACAACGGCCCCTTCACCCCCGTCGCGGCCGCGCTCCTGACCGCCCAGATCGCCGACGCCCTCGCGGCCAGCCACGCCGACGGCGTCGTCCACCGCGACCTCAAGCCCGCCAACGTTCTCCTGCGGAACGACGGCCAGGCGATGCACCCGATGCTCACCGACTTCGGCATCGCCCGCCTCGCGGACTCGCCCGGTCTCACCCGCACCCACGAATTCGTCGGCACCCCGGCCTACGTCGCGCCCGAGTCCGCCGAGGGCCGCCCGCAGACGTCCGCCGTCGACATCTACGGCGCGGGCATCCTGCTGTACGAGCTGGTCACCGGCCGTCCGCCGTTCGCCGGCTCGACCGCCCTGGAGGTTCTGCACCGCCACCTCAGCGAGGAGCCGCGCCGCCCCACCACCGTCCCCGAACCGCTGTGGACGGTCATCGAGCGCTGCCTGCGCAAGCGCCCCGAGGAGCGGCCCAGTGCCGAGAACCTCGCCCGCGCCCTGCGCGTCGTCGCCGCCGGCGTCGGCGTGCACGCCTCCCCGGCGCAGGCCGAGGCCGCGCTCGGGGTCGCCGCGCTGCTCGCCCCGGACCCCGAGCCCGCCCAGGTGCCCGGCACCGGCGCGGACGGCGGCACCGGCGGCGCCGCTTTCGGTGACGCCGAACCCACCCAGATGCTCCCGTCGAACGCGGGCTCCTACGACCCGAACGCCGCGACCAGCCTGCTGCCGAACACGCCGCCCGGCCCGGCCGGCTCGAACGCCGACCCGACCCAGGTCCTGCCCGCCGGCCCCGGCGGTCCGCAGGGGGGTGACCCCACCCGCGTCATGCCGCCGGTGCCCCCGGGCCCGCCGCAGCCCTCGGGCGACGACCCGCACCCGTGGCAGACCCAGCTGCGCGCGGCCCGCGACCGCAACGACCAGACGCAGGTCCAGTACCTGGACCCGAGCGAGGACCCGCTGCGCCGCCGCCCCACGCGCCGGGCCGGCGCGCCCCAGCAGCCCCCGCAGCAGCCTCCGCGTCACCAGCAACAGCCGCCGCAGGGCCAGCAGTACGGGCAGCAGCAGTACGGCCAGCAGCACGGGCAGCCGCAGTATGGCCAGCAGCACGGGCAGCCGCAGTATGGCCAGCAGCCGCCGCAGCCCCAGCCCCAGCAGTACTCCCCGCAGCGACCGCCCCAGCGGCAGCCGAGACAGCAGCCCCAGCGGCAGCCGCAGCCGCGCTACCAGCAGCCGCCGCAGCCCCAGCAGCAGCACCAGCCGCAGCGCTACGCCCCGCCGCCCGCACCCGAGCCCGCCGCCCCGCGCCGCGAGCCCAGGCCGCCGCGGCAGCGCAGCGCGAACCCGATGCGGATTCCGGGACTGGGCTGCCTCAAGGGCTGTCTGTTCATGATCCTCATCCTTGTCCTCGGGTCCTGGCTGGTCTGGGAGTTCACCCCGCTCAAGGACTGGGTCGCCGACGGCAAGAGCTTCTGGGACGCCACCTGGGACTGGGTCACCGACGTCAAGAACTGGGTCTCCGACCTCGGGTCGGGCACGTAACCCCGCTTCGGCACCGGCCGGGCCGGGGGCAGTCCCCCCGGCCGTCCCCTCTCCGGCACGATCTTGGAGACTTGTCGACATCTGAAGGGTGTTTTCTGCCGCAGAAGCGGCGGTCGGCACAGATCGGTGCCCCTAACATCCCTTCAGCCGCGTAGCTTTGTCGCCAACGCGCCCTCCCCGGGGGTCGGAGGACCAGGAAAGGAAGCCGAAGAGTCTTGGCACGGAAGATCGGCAGCCGGTACACCGCCCACCAGGTCCTGGGGCGCGGCAGTGCCGGCACGGTGTGGCTTGGCGAGGGCCCCGAGGGCCCGGTCGCCATCAAGCTCCTGCGTGAGGACCTCGCGTCCGACCAGGAGCTCGTCGGCCGGTTCGTGCAGGAGCGCGCGGCCCTCCTCGGCCTCGACCACCCGAACGTCGTCGGGGTGCGCGACCTCGTCGTCGACGGCGCCGACCTCGCCCTCGTCATGGACCTCATCCGAGGGACGGACCTGCGCACCCGCCTCGACCACGAGCGCCGCCTCGCCCCCGAGGCCGCCGTCGCCATCGTCGCCGACGTCGCCGACGGGCTCGCCGCCGCGCACGCCGCCGGGATCGTGCACCGCGACGTCAAGCCGGAGAACGTCCTCCTCGACATGGCGGGCCCCCTCGGCCCCGCCGGGGCGCACCCCGCGCTGCTCACCGACTTCGGCATCGCCCGCCTCGTCGACACCCCGCGCCGCGCCGCCGCCACCGGTGGGGTCGGCGGCTCCGCCGCCCCGGGCGGCCGTTCCCCGAACCCGCGCAGCGTCATCGGCACCCCCGACTACCTCGCCCCCGAGATCATCGAGGGCCTGCCGCCGCGCGCCTCCGTCGACGTCTACGCCCTCGCCACCGTGCTCTACGAGCTGCTGGCGGGCTTCACCCCCTTCGGCGGCGGCCACCCGGGCGCCGTCCTGCGGCGGCACGTCACCGAGACGGTGGCGCCGCTGCCCGGCATCCCCGACGAGCTGTGGCAGCTCATCGTCCAGTGCCTCGCCAAGGGCCCCGCGTCCCGGCTGCGGGCCTCGGAGGTGGCGGTGCGGCTGCGGGAGCTGCTGCCGAGCCTGGCCGGGTACCCGCCGCTCGACATCGACGAGCCCGAGGACGGGCAGAGCGCCGCGGACACCGGGCGCGACGGCGGCTACGACGACCGGTCCGCGACGACGGCCATGGCCGCCGAGCCGCGCCGCCGGGGCGTGGTGCCGCTCGTACCGGGCGCCGTCGCCGACTCCAGCCGCGAGACCCATACGAGCATGCGCGTGCCCGGTCCCGAGGAGCTGGCGGGCGGCGCCCACGGCACGGCCCGCGCCCCGCGCGCGGCCGGGGAGCGCCGGGCGGGCTCCGCGCGCCACCGGTCGGCTTCGGAAGCGCTGCGGCGCCGCCGTGTGAAGCTCGGCGCGGCCGCGGTGGCGCTGGCCGCGGCGGCCGGGGTGGGCGGCTGGTTCGCCGTGGCCGACCACGACTCCGGCGACGCCAAACCGGGCGTCCACCGCACGGAGCCTGAGCCCTCGCCGGGAAGGTAGCCCCAGGAGCGGGTGGCCCTCCGGCCCCGGTGGAAGCCCGGGGCACGGCGGTCGGCCGCGAACGCGAGCCTTCGCCGGGCAGGTGGCCCGCCCGCGGGCGGGCCGCGCCTTCGCCGGGCGGATCGCGTGGCGGGCCGTGGCAGCGCACCGGTGGCCTCCGGCCCGGTGGAAGGCCGGCCGCGGCGGCCGGGTGCGAGCCGCGAGCCTTCGCCGGCAAGTGCCCCCGGCGGGCAGGCCGCGCCTTCGCTGGGCGAACTCACGGCGGGGCCGTGGCAGCGCACCGGTGGCCTCCGGCCCGGTGCAAGGCCGGCCGCGGCGGCCGGGCGCGGCGCGATACACGGGGCCCGTTGGACGCCGCCCCGGCGACATGGCGCCCGGCCCCCTGCCGAAGGGAGACGCTCCACTCCCACCCCGGCTATTGAGGCAGCCCCCTATATAGCCGTTATGGCCCGGAAATACCCGCCCCGGAGATCTTCGGCGCCGACCTTCGGGCCGTGCAGCCCGGCGCAGCCGTTAGGCTGGGTGCGTGGCAGTCGTTGATGTATCCGAAGAGCTGAAGTCCCTCTCCTCGACCATGGGGTCGATCGAGGCCGTCCTGGACCTCGACAAGATGAGGGCCGACATCGCCGTGCTCGAGGAGCAGGCGGCGGCCCCGTCCCTGTGGGACGACCCGGACGCGGCGCAGAAGATCACCAGCCAGCTGTCGCACCTCCAGGCGGAGCTGCGCAAGACCGAGGCGCTGCGCAGCCGCATCGACGACCTCGCGGTGCTCTTCGAGCTCGCCGAGGCCGAGGACGACGCGGACACCCTCGCCGAGGCCGAGGCCGAGCTGACCTCGGTCCGCAAGGCGCTGGACGAGATGGAGGTCCGTACCCTCCTCTCCGGCGAGTACGACTCCCGCGAGGCGCTGGTCAACATCCGCGCCGAGGCCGGCGGCGTCGACGCCTCCGACTTCGCCGAGCGCCTCCAGCGCATGTACCTGCGCTGGGCCGAGCGCCACGGTTACAAGACGGAGATCTACGAAACCTCCTACGCGGAAGAGGCCGGCATCAAGTCGACCACCTTCGCCGTGCAGGTCCCGTACGCCTACGGCACGCTCTCCGTCGAGCAGGGCACCCACCGCCTCGTGCGTATCTCGCCCTTCGACAACCAGGGCCGCCGCCAGACGTCCTTCGCGGGCGTCGAGGTGCTGCCCGTCGTCGAGCAGACCGACCACGTCGAGATCGACGAGTCCGACCTGCGCGTGGACGTCTACCGCTCCTCCGGCCCCGGCGGCCAGGGCGTCAACACCACCGACTCCGCGGTCCGGTTGACCCACCTTCCGACCGGCATCGTCGTCTCCTGCCAGAACGAGCGCTCGCAGATCCAGAACAAGGCGACCGCGATGAACGTCCTCCAGGCGAAGCTCCTTGAGCGTCAGCGCCAGGAGGAGCGCGCCAAGATGGACGCCCTCAAGGGTGACGGCGGCAGCTCCTGGGGCAACCAGATGCGTTCGTACGTCCTGCACCCGTACCAGATGGTGAAGGACCTGCGTACCGAGTTCGAGGTCGGCAACCCCACCTCCGTGCTCGACGGCGACATCGACGGCTTCCTCGAGGCCGGTATCCGCTGGCGCAAGCAGCAGGAGAAGTAGTCCAACCGCTGACATAGCCGGGCATCACGCCCGTAACCGCCTTGACGCCACCCTGAAAACTGTGAAGGGTGGCGTTCGGCATGCGTATCACTGGGGCGCGTGTGGCGGGGGGCGAGCGGCCCGGCTGATTCGGCCGGTTCAGCCATGTGTGGTCCCCAGAGCGCCAAGGCCCCGTGAAGAGCTGCTCCAATGACGAGTTCAGCTACTGGGGGTAGCAGGCAGATGACGAAGAACACGCGACTGCGCGTCGCGCGAATAACTGCCGGTGCGGTGATCGTGGCGGGTGCGTCGCTGACCGCCGCCGGCGCGGCATCGGCCGCCGGGGTGGACGTCGAGGTCGGCGGCATCGGTGTGAAGGCGACCGTCGGGGCCGACCCGACGACCGAGCCCACCGTCGACCCGACCGTCGACCCGACCGAGATCCCGCAGCCGACGCAGCCGCCCACCACCGGCGGTTCGACGACCACGGGTGGCACGACCACGGGTGGCACGTCGGAGGGCGGCACCACGACGGGTGGCACCACCACGGGCGGGACCACGACCGGTGGCACGACCACGGGCGGTTCGACCACGGGCGGTACCACCACCGGCGGTTCGACGTCCGAGGGCTCGACCAGCGGCGGCAGCACCAGCGGTGGCTCGACCAGCGGCGGTTCCACCTCCGGTGGTTCGACCTCCGGCGGTTCGACCTCTGAGGGTTCGACCTCCGGCGGTTCCACCAGCGGCGGGACCACGACCGGCGGCAGCACCACGACCGGCGGTTCGACCTCCGGCGGCTCGACCTCCGAGGGTTCCACCTCCGGCGGCTCGACCAGCGGCGGCTCGACCTCCGAGGGTACGACCGGCGGTGGCACCACGACCGGTGGTTCCACCGGCGGTGACGACGACGGTGACAGCACCGGCGGTTCCACCGGCGGCGACGACCACAGCGGCTCCGCCACCGGCGGCAGCGGCAAGGGTGACGACGCCACGACCTGCCCGGTGGACACGGACTCCAACTGCGGCACCAGCACCGACGGCGGCGGCTCCAAGCCCGTGCAGCAGGCCAAGCCGAAGGAGCAGCTGGCCCAGACGGGTGCCGGTCAGACGTCCTTCCTGCTGATCGGCGCCGCGACGATGATCGCCGGCGGCATCGGCTTCCGGATGCTCCCGCGCCTGGTCAACCGGAACACCGCGGCCTGATCGGGTACACGTGTGATGACGGACAGAAGGCCCGGAGCGGGCAACGCTCCGGGCCTTCTGCCATGTCTACGGTGAGTAACCGTGCTCCGCGGGGGTTACGTCCCCGTGAGGATGCGCATACGCTCCGTCCGTACGCCGATCGTCGTCGAGCGTGGTCGAGTGATTACGCGGCGAAGCCGTGGGCGACCAGGGCCACCGCGATGAGCGCCACCAGCAGCGCGATCAAGGTGGCGGGCGTCAGCGCGGCGAACGCGCCTTCCTGCTGCTCAAGCCGCTGACGGCTGGCCCGGCAGACCGGGCACCTGCCCTCGCTGACCCGGCCCGCGCAGCTGGCGCACACCAGTCGGTCGCATGTCATGCGATCTCCTCCTCCGGCACGTCCAACGCGCGGGATACCCGTGTGGTTCCCCTTACCACTGTGCCAGCTTTCCCGCCGTTCGGCGCGACTGCTCGCGCGCAGCGCAAAACGAGGCCCAAATGTCCTCGTTTTGTCCCCGATGGTGTTGGTAATAAACGCGTCAACCCCGGATGCCGACTGCGCGTGCACCGGTGGTTCGCGTATGGTCACGCACACCGACGGGAGCCGCGCGCGCGGTGTTCCGTGCCACTATCCAGGTCGACGCGTGGTGCACTCGTGATCCGATTCGACAACGTCTCCAAGTCCTACCCGAAGCAGAACCGTCCGGCGCTCCGCGACGTCTCGCTGGAGATCGAGAAAGGCGAGTTCGTCTTCCTCGTCGGTTCCTCGGGTTCGGGCAAATCCACCTTCCTGCGGCTGCTGCTGCGCGAGGAGCGGGCCAGCCACGGTCAGGTCCATGTGCTCGGCAAGGACCTCGCCCGGCTCTCCAACTGGAAAGTGCCGCAGATGCGCCGCCAGTTGGGCACCGTGTTCCAGGACTTCCGGCTGCTGCCCAACAAGACGGTCGGCGAGAACGTCGCCTTCGCCCTGGAGGTCATCGGCAAGCCGCGCGGTGAAATCCGCAAGGGCGTGCCCCAGGTCCTCGATCTGGTGGGCCTCGGCGGCAAGGAGGACCGGATGCCCGGCGAGCTGTCCGGCGGTGAACAGCAGCGCGTGGCCATCGCTCGCGCGTTCGTCAACCGTCCGATGCTGCTGATCGCCGACGAACCGACCGGCAATCTCGATCCGCAGACCTCCGTCGGCATCATGAAGCTGCTGGACCGGATCAACCGGACCGGGACGACCGTCATCATGGCCACGCACGACCAGCAGATCGTGGACCAGATGCGCAAGCGCGTCATCGAATTGGAAAAGGGCCGGCTCGTGCGCGACCAGTCGCGCGGCGTCTACGGCTACCAGCACTGAAAGGACGCCATGCGCGCCCAGTTCGTCCTGTCGGAGATCGGCGTCGGTCTCCGCCGTAATCTCACGATGACCTTCGCGGTCATCGTCTCCGTCGCCCTGTCGCTCGCCCTCTTCGGCGGGTCACTGCTCATGCGCGAGCAGGTCAGCACGATGAAGGGCTACTGGTACGACAAGGTCAACGTCTCGATCTTCCTCTGCAACAAGGTCGACGTCGAGTCCGATCCCGCCTGTGCGAAGGGCGCGGTCACCGAGGACCAGAAGAAGCAGATCAAGGCCGACCTGGAAAAGATGCGGGTCGTCCAGAGCGTTCAGTTCGAGACGAGCGACGAGGCGTACAAGCACTACAAGGAACAGTTCGGGAAATCCCCGATCGCCGGTTCCCTGACGCCGGACCAGATGCAGGAATCCTTCCGGGTCAAGCTCAAGGACCCGTCCCAGTACAAGGTCATCTCCTCCGCCTTCTCGCAGCGCCCGGGCGTCCAGGTGGTGCAGGACCAGAAGACGCTGCTGGAGAACCTCTTCAATCTCCTCAACGGCATGAATCTCGCGGCGCTCGGCGTGATGGGCCTGATGCTCGTCGTGGCGCTCATGCTGATCGTCAACACGGTCCGGGTCTCGGCGTTCAGTCGCCGCCGGGAGACCGGGATCATGCGGCTGGTCGGCGCGTCCAGCATCTACATCCAGATTCCCTTCATCATGGAGGCGGCCTTCGCCGGGCTCCTCGGCGCGGGCTTCGCCTGCGTCCTGCTCGTCTGCGGCCAGTACTTTCTGGTGAACAACTGGCTCGCGCACCACGTCGACGTGATCCAGTTCATCGGCTGGGACGCGGTGCTCGCCAAGCTGCCGCTGGTGCTCGCGATCGGCCTGCTGATGCCCGCGCTCGCCGCCTTCGTCGCGCTGCGGAAGTACCTCAAGGTGTAGCCGCCCGCGCACCGGAGCACAGGACATGCGCCGAGGGCGCCGTGCGGCTTCGCCGTTACTTCGTTGACGGTCAACTCCCCGTACGGCGCCCTCTCGTGTCCTAGACTCTCGCGCATGCCCGGCCCGACGATGTTCGTTCCGCCGCGCCGCGTCCGTCGTGGAGCGGCTCTGACACTGGTCTTCGCGAGTGTGCTCGCGGCCGGTGCCACCGCCGGTTCCTGGGGGATGGACCGGCAGGACGGCGGGGAGCGCGAGGGCGGCAGGTCCTCCCGTACGGTCGCGAGGGCCGTCGACCGCCGGGCCGTGGAGGCAGCCGCCGCGCAGGCCGCGCGGAAGGGCAAGTCCGGTTCGGAGGCCGCCGCCGAGGTGGTCAGCCGCAGTGGCGACCGCTGGAGCGCGGTCTACAGCGCCCGCGAGTACGAAGGCTTCCAGCGCGCGTTAGACGGCGCGTACGTCGGCGTCGGTCTCTCCGCCCGGCGCGGGCCGGGCGGAGAGACCGAGATCGACGGAGTCCAGCCCGGCAGCCCCGCCGAGCGCGCCGGGCTCCGCCCCGGCGACCGGGTCCGCACGGTCGACGGCGCGGACACCACCGGCCGTCCCGTCACCGAGACCGTCGCCCGGCTGCGGGGCGACGCCGGCAGCCCGGCGCCCGGCGACGACGCGGGGAAGTCCTCGGTCCGGTCCGCCGCGGCCACACCCGGTACCCCCGTGCGCCTGGGGCTCCAGCGCGGGGACCGCACCTGGGAGCACACCCTGTACCGGCAGCGGCTGACCACCCGGAGCGTCACCGTCGACCGGCTCCGGGACGAGGAGGCGCCCGCCATCCGGATCAAGGTCGCCTCCTTCACCAAGGGCAGCGGCGAGCGGGTCCGGCAGGCGGTGCTGGCCGCCGGGCGCGGCGAGGGCATCCTGCTGGACCTGCGCGGCAACTCCGGCGGTCTGGTCACCGAGGCCGTCGACGCCGCCTCCGCCTTCCTCGACGGCGGCCTCGTCGCCACCTATGACGTGCACGGCGAGCAGCGCGTGCTCCAGGCGGAACCCGGTGGTCACACCCGGCCGCCGCTGGTCGTCCTCGTCGACGGCGGCACGATGAGCGCCGCCGAGCTGCTGGCCGGCGCCCTCCAGGACCGGGGCAGGGCCGTCCTCGTCGGCGGGCCCACCTTCGGCAAGGGATCCGTGCAGATGCCCAGTCGGCTCCCCGACGGCTCGGTGGCCGAGCTGACCGTCGGCCATTACCGCACTCCCGCCGGGCGGGCGGTCGACGGCCGGGGCATCACCCCCGACCTGGTCGTCCGTGGTGACGCCGAGCAGCGGGCCCGCACAGTATTGAGTGGCCTCGGGGTGGGGTCCTAGTGCGAGAATGACCGCGCTATGGCTAAGCAGAAGAAAGAGACCCCAGGTCGCAAGCTGGTCGCGCAGAACAAGAAGGCGCGCCACGATTACCACATTCTGGACACCTACGAGTGCGGCATGGTGCTGACGGGCACCGAGGTCAAGTCGCTCCGCCAGGGCCGGTCCTCGCTCGTGGACGGCTTTGTGCAGATCGACGGCGGCGAGGCATGGCTGCACAACGCCCACATCCCCGAGTACACCCAGGGGACGTGGACGAATCACAGCGCGCGCCGCAAGCGCAAGCTGCTGTTGCACCGTGCCGAGATCGACAAGCTCGACTCCAAGTCACAGGAGACGGGTCACACGATCGTGCCGCTGGCGATCTACTTCAAGGAGGGCCGGGCCAAGGTCGAGATCGCCCTCGCCAAGGGCAAGAAGGAGTACGACAAGCGGCAGACGCTGCGCGAGAAGCAGGACACGCGGGAGTCGAACCGCGCGATCGCCGCCGCGCGCAGGCGCCAGCGGGCGAAGCAGCAGACGCTGTAGCCCTCCCGGGGACCGCCCCCGGGAATACGCTGGCACCCTCGTGCGTTGGTCACGTACGATGGGCATCGCACACCACCGGGTGGTGCCGGGTGTGCACTTTGAAAAATCAACATGGGGATGATCGGTTTCGACAGCGGATGTCGAAGCAGGGGAAGCGTGTCGAGGAAGCGGCAATGATCTCGTAAACCATATGTCGCAACCTATAATCGCCAACACCAAGCGCGATTCCTTCGCCCTCGCTGCCTAAGTAGCGACTGCGTGAAGTGTCAGCCCGGGCTTGTTCCCGACCCGGATCCTGGCATCAGCTAGGGAACTAAACTTCTAGACCCGGTCACGGGGTCTGGAAGGAAATCAAACAGTGGCTGGGCCCGTCGGAGACTTGTTCGCGTGATCTCCGGGGCCGAGAAAAGCGCAGCGAACTGCACACGGAGAAGCCCTGATTCTGCACCGTTGGACGCGGGTTCGATTCCCGCCATCTCCACTCATCCCATGTGAGCCTGAGGCCCGAGACTACGTCTCGGGCCTCAGGTTTTTTTCCGGCTCTGTACGGGGAACGGCCGGAGTTGCTTTTGCCACCTGCGCAAACCCGGGAACATCCGCCGGATACGGGCAACCATCGGGCCGGGGCGGCCATCTTCCTCATTGACCGACAGGGGGTGTGCGGTGAAGTGGACTCGGACGGCGGTGGCCGTGGTGGGTGTGGGGCTGATGTGGCCGACGGCCGGCCTCGCGGTGGCCGACGACGGGCCGGGCGAGGGGGTGAACGTGCTGCTCAACGGCGCGTTCGACAACCGGCCCGGCGAACTGATCGACATCGACGTCCGGGGCGTCCGGGCGGGCGCGGACGTCACCGTCAGCTCGCCCGTCTTCGACCGGCCGGTCCGGCTGGCCCCCTCGGACGGCAGCCATCACGCGCGGCCCGCCGTCGAGATGTCCACTCCGCCCGGTACGTACCCGCTCAAGGTCAGGGCGGACGGCAAGATCGTGGCCAGGGAACAGGTGGAGGTCAAGGCCTCGGAACGGCCGACGTTCCACGTGAGCACGCCGGGTGACGAACTGCGGCCCGGCGAGGAGCTGGGGATGTGGTTCGACGATCTCTATCCCGGCGAGACCGGCGACGCCTTCACCGTGCGTTCCCCGGCCTTCCCCGCCCCCATCCGGCTGGCCCACGACCCCAAGGGCGCCGACTGGAACAACCCCCGGATGTTCTCCGCGCCCGTACGGCTGCCGGCCGACGCGAAGGACGGCACCTACAAGGTGGAGCTGACCGGCCCGGACGGTCGGACCCTCCAGAACGCGGACCTCGTGGTCCGCGCCGCCCGGCCCGGTGACAGCGACTACGTGGGCAAGGCGCGCGGCCCCGCCTTCTTCGCCGACAAGGACCGGCCGGAGGACGCCCGCAGCTCCGGCGCGAAGGTCGCGGCCGGTGGCTCGGTCAAGGTGCTGTGGAGCGACGAGTCACCCGATCCGGGCGAGGAGGACCGGCTGACCGCCACCTCCCCGGCCTTCGAACGCGCGGTGATGTTGAAGCGCGACGACAGCAAGGCGGGCGACGGCGACGACCCGCGCTACTACGGCCCGGCCCGCATCCGGACCGATCTGGAATCCGGCCGCTACCCCGTCACCGTCGTGAGCCACCACGGACGGGTGAAGAGGACCGGTCACCTCGTGGTCGCCGGGTCCGCCCCCACGTCCCCGGACGACGGCCCCGACCGCACGGTGCTCATCGTCGGCGCGGGCACGGGCGGGGCGGCTGTGGCGGCAGCGGCGGGCGTGGTGATCTTCCGGCGCGTCCGGAGCCGGGCGTAGCGAGCCCAGCCGAAACCAGCCCGTCCGGCGATTGAGGACGCGCCCGCAGGGCGCTCGCCGCCGCAGGCGGCAACGACGGCCCGCAGCCGAAGATCCGTCGGACACCCCCTAGCGGGCGGCGCCACGCGTCACAGAGCCATAGATCTCGTACCGCTTGAAGCCCAGGTGCCGCGTCCCGGCATGCTCCAGGACCTTGCCCCAAGCAGGGGAGGAGGCCAGGACGGGCAGCGCCGCCTCGTGGGCGGCGACATCGGCCCACTCGGAGTACTTCAGGACGCGAGTGCCGTCCTTGGTGAGGTGGAAGTGGGCGGCGACCAGCCCGGGCAGCGGGGTCTCCCGCTGCGCGGCGACGACGGTGTCGGCCCATGAGCGCTGCCGCTCGGGGGTGGTCGCGTCGACGGTGGCGAGGACGATCAGACGCGGTGTGAGGGACGTGTCCGCCGTGATGCTCCGGTAGACGTGGGTGCGGTGCAGCCCCGGGCGCTCGATGCCGGGGACGACATCGTCGAGTTTGCTGATCATGCCGTCGCGGCGGGCGCGGGCCCAGGCGAGATGGGCCTCGTCGCTGGTCCACTGGGAGTAGTGCAGAAGGCTGCTGCCGTCGGTGTTCAGGAAGATGTGCAGGGCGAGGGACCCGTCGGCGTCTCCGCCGGGGCCCCGGCCCATGGTGTCCGACCACTCTGCGAGAGCCATGTCGGCGGCGGTGCGGGAGCCCTCGGCGCTGCCGACGATCCATTCACTGACGAGGTGGGTGCCGGCGTCGGGGCGGCCGACGCGGGGCAGTTCGAGGCGCGGGGCGGTGGACATGGGTGGCCGGACTCCTTGCGGTGATCGCTGGCAGATGCGCTCAGCGTCGAACATCAACCGCGCTTGAGGTCAAGGCGGTTCGTGAAGAGACGGGCGAGCCGCCCGGGGCGCCGGCGCAGCGTGTTCCGTGCGGCCGCCGGGTCTGTGGCCGGGCGGGGCATGGCGATCAGGGTGCCGCCACTGACGGCGAAGAAGGGGGAGGGGCTGTGATGGGGCTGATTCGGCATGTCTCCAGCCTCGCTGGAGGGGGATACGGCGGTCCAACACCTGATCAGTGGCCATTAACGCGTCTGTGTTGTTAACTGCGCCGCATGCCGCACGACATGGAACCGCGACTGCTGCGAGCGTTCGTCGCCGTCGCCGACGAACTGCACTTCACCCGGGCGGCGGCGCGGTTGTACGTGGCCCAGCAGGCGCTCAGCCGGGACATCCGGCGACTGGAACAACGGGTGGGCGGCGAGCTGTTCGCGCGTACCACCCGGCAGGTGACCCTCACGGCGGAGGGCACCCGGCTGCTGCCGTACGCGCGGGCGGTACTCGCCGCGCACGACGAGCTGGCGGCGGCCTGCGTACGGGAGGAACGGCCGCTGCTCGTGGACATCGGCGCCGGCGTCGGCGTCCCGTCCCAGGTGCTGACGGCGGCCCGGGAGGCCGCACCCGAACAGGAGTTGATCGCCCGGTACCTCAGCGGCCTGACGGGCGCGGCGGGGGAGATCACCACCGGACGCCTGGACGTCTCCTTCGGCCGCGTCGCCGGCCTCGACCCGGCAGTACGGGCCCGCCTCGATCACCAGCCCGTGCGGTACGAGCCGATGGCCGTGCTGCTCCCGGAGGATCACCGGCTGGCGGAGCTGCGGGAGGTACCGCTCGGCCAATTGGCGGGCGAGACCCTCTACGCGGCTGCCGGAAACCCGATGACGGCGGAGTGGACCGACCTCGCAGAAAGGCTCTTCGAGGGACGGGGAATTCGCATCGCCGAGCCCTTCCCCGAAATCGAGGGGGACGAGGAGTTCATCCGCGTCATCCGCAAGCGGGGGTGGTCGGTGCTGGCGAGCGTCGAATTCATCGACGTGCCGGGCATGGTGCTGCGACCGCTGGTCGACCCGGTGCCGCTGTCGCCGGTGGCGATGGTGTGGCGGAAGGGCCTGCGACATCCGGGGCTGGACGCGCTCCGGGCGGCGGCGCGTGGGCTGGCCGCGTCACGGGGGTGGCTGGGAGGTCCGGTGGGGGCGGGGTGGCTGCCGCCGGATGACGCGGCGCTGATGGGGGCGGCTTAGCCCGTCGGCGACTCCAGGTGGGCGAGGAATTCCCGCCAGGGGCGGTGGGCGAAGGAAAGCGGGGGGCGGGTGGGGGCGTTCGAGTCGCGCACCCACACTTCGTGGAGGAGGAATGCGACCTCTACGCAGTTCCCCTCGATGTTCTGACTGAAGGTGCTCCTGCGCCAAAGTGGCCGAAAATTCTGGTCGCCCACGCGAGTCTCCCTCCCGCTCGGCCGGTGATTGATTGCTGACCGGGGAGGGATGCGGCCCAACTCCCCTGCTATCCCATCAGATTGGCAAGTAATTGGTGATCAGGGAAGGGCGGGTCGGAATGCAATTAAATATCTGGGAAATTCGGCATTTGCTCGTATGTGCTGCGGACTGTGCGCACCGAGGTCGTACACACTGTTTGTACGGCCGAGTACCGTTCCGGCGGTGCGGTCCATCGCCTAATCTGAGTTAGTGCCCGGCCCCGACTGTGTGTGGCAGAGGAGACGTCATGGGGAACTCGACCTCGGCCGGTCCGTCTCGAGGCGCCAGGCGAGCCTTGTGGTACGTGTACCTACTGGCTGCCGGCATTGCCGCGACGGGCTTCGGAGCCTTGATCGCGGCCGCCACCGGAGGGTCCGTGCTGGTGCACGTACTGGCCTCCGGGGCGGTGGTTGTCGCGGCAGGGTGGGCGGCGCCGTCCCTGCTCAGCTGGGCGTATCGCTGGGCTCGCCCTCGTTCGACGGGCTCGCGGGCTCCTCGCCGCGCGGGTTCGACCCGGTGAGCGACGATCTGCGGGAAGCGCGTGGCTGACGTCGGCGACTGGCTGCCGCGACCGCGGTGGTGCCCGCGCAACACCCGGCCGCCGTCAGCCAGGCCGAGGGGTTCGGTATCAGCAGAAGGGCCACGGTCACCAGCGCTCCGGCGCTCAACAGCACGCTGATGACGAGCAGGATCAAGTTCCGTGTCCTGCGGGAGTCCGTCACGATCTCCCGCAGGACGATGACGGCGATGTCCCAGGCGCTGGACGAGTCGTCAGGGTTCTGGCGTCGGCGAGGGCTCGGTCGATCGCTACGGCCGGCCATCGTTCCGCAATTCGTTGGTGCGTCCCCGTAGATGTGCTGCTCCGCCGCGCGTGAATCCGGGCACGGCAGGGCTGATTATGCTGTTCACGAATCGCTCCGAATCAACCTACTGCTGTAGGCATGGGAGACGGCCTCTCCTACGCCTCTACGCTCACTTCCACCGAGGGTCGGGCCTCCGGGACTCCGTTCATTCCTTCGATCGCCCGGTCGATCAAACGGGGTAGGTCTTCCCGAGGGGCCTGTGCTTCCAGCGCCCAGAAAGTTTCCAGATAGCGGCTGGTCGCTTCGGTGTCGTCACTGAAGACGGAGTCCCCGGACGTCTTCTCCAGATAGAGGATGTCGTCCATCTCGCCGTTGAATTCGAGAAGGACGAAGGAGCCTTGCAGGCCGACATGGGCGCCGACGCTGAAGGGGACGATCTGGATGGAGATGCCGGGGCGGGTCGCCATCTCCTTGAGATGGAGCAGTTGACTCTTCATTACCCCCGGGCCGCCGGTCCACCGATGGATCGCTGCCTCGTCGATGATGAAGAAGAACTCGGGGCGGTGCTCGCTCTCCAGCAACTCCTGTCGCTGGAGCCTGGCTTCGACGGCACGATCCATTCGCTCCCCTGTGATGTGCGGTGCGAAGGCCAGACTCGTCGCCCGCGTGTACTCCTCGATCTGCAGCAGGCCGGGGATCACGAGCGGTTCGAAGGACCGCACGATGCTTGCGGCCACCTCGTACGACAGCAGGTCCATGTAGGGCTTGGGGAGCAGCCCTCGGTACTCCCGGTACGGCATCTTCCGGCTGGCGCGGGCCAGCTCCAGGAAGTAGTCCATGCGCTGCTGGTCGGTGATCCCGTACTCGTGGAGCAGCGCCCGTAGGTCGTTGGTGGAGATCCCCACCTGGCCGGCTTCGATCCTGATCAGCTTGGAGGGGCTCCAGTCCATCCTGGCAGCCACTTCCAGCTGAGTGAGTCCGGCCTTGGTGCGGGCCTTCTTGAGCTCGGTGCGCAGTTGCCGCCGCTGTACCACGGCGCCCGGAGTAGCCACGATCGCTGGTCCTTCCCCGCAGGACAGGCAATCAGAGACTGCCCTGACGAAATCAGTGTGTGGTCGTTGTCAGCCCTCCGGCAAGTGGCTCGGACGCCACGCGGAAGGGGCCTGTCGGGGAGATGGCACCTCGCCCGCGCAATGTGCCAGCTGGCAGATGGCGCACCGGATGGCTGAGGGTTGGCAGGAAGGGCACTCCCAGGCAAGATGTTGATCTATTGCCTCATGCCGAATGAGCCTTCACAGGCAGGCTTCAAGATCATGCTAATGGGCTAAAAACGGCAGGCCAGAGCCACTCTTGTGCCGTAGGGCTGCGGCGCCGGAGCCTGATTAATCGCCGTGCGATTCACCCGTGAGGGGCGGATCGGATGCACTGGGGCGCACCTCACGCCCGGGGGCTCACGCGGTGCGGCTCGCCTCCGGCGGGGCTGCTTGTGGGTTCGTGCGTCCGGGGGACCGCCGACTACTCCACTCGGCGTGCGGTGGGTGGGCCGGTTGGCCTACGCGGGTGGGCCGGTTGGCCTACGCGGTACCTAGTCGGCGGTGCGGGCGAAGGCCGTGAAGGCCGACCAGGCCTCGGGGGTGACGGTCAGGCGGGGGCCGTCGGGGACCTTGGAGTCGCGGATGTGGATGGTGGTGGGGAGGGCGGCGACGCGCTTGCTGCCGCTGTAGCTCGACGTGTGCCAGGCGTGGGCGACTTCGACACAGTTTCCGCCCTGCTCTGTGCTGTAACTGGACCTGAACCACGCAAGGTTGTGGCTGAGCTGTGCGCTGGTCATGTCTCTCCTAGCAGCCGGTCCAACAGGCTCTTTGACTCTTCGGAGTTGAGAGCCTGTGCACGCAGCATTCCATATTTCCGTGTGAGGACGCTGACGTCGTCCGGCTCGGAAAAGAGGCGTCCCCCGAGCTGCGCTTCCACATAGGCGAGCTGCTGGTGGCTGGGTGTTTCCAGCAAGACAAAGGGACCGGAGAGGCCGGCGTGGGAGGTGTAGGCGAGGGGCATGACCTGGATGGAAACACCCGGCAAGTCGGTGGAAATTCGCAGATGGCGGATCTGCTCGTGCATGACCTTGGAGCCGCCGAGGCGGCAGTGCAGCACGTCTTCGGAGAGGATGAAGCTGAAAGTGACGGGCACCGTGCGATGTAGCAGCTCTTGTCGTTCGATCCGAGCCGCGACGCGCAGCTCGATCTCCTCCTCGCTGAGCGAAGGGGTGGTCGTGCGGAAGGTGGCGCGGGTGTAGTCCTCGGTTTGGAGCAAGCCAGGAATGACCTGGTTCTCGTACGAGTAGTGGGAGATCGCCTCCTTCTCGTGCGCCATGAACTCCTCGGCCCAGGCGGGGTACCTCTCGCGCGCGGACACGTACTCCACGCCTACCGCCAGTGCGCCGCCCGTGTTCAGGATTCGATCCAGCTGTTCCGCCACGTCAGGCAGGAGGGGCCGCCTTCCCTGCTCGATCGAAGCGATCGTCTCTTCGTGCACGCACAGACGATCGGCAAGCGCGCGCTGAGTGAAGCCCGCGTTCGTGCGGAACAGCGCGAGCTGGGCGCCAATGAGCTGCATGGACGTGGACTGCTTCTTGGCGTTCTTCCGGGTCTGCATGGAGACCAACTCCCCACCCACGGGTGCGAATGACCGGTGCGGGACCCGTACAAAAAATCTGTACGGGCTGACGCACTGGTCCACCCTAGTTACCCGCTGCGACCGTTGTGGCATGAAAGACGTGACTCAACTCCCGTACTTCCACAAGCGGTTCTACCGCCGTACTTCCAGATCCGTACCCATGGCCAGAGACTTCGGCCGTAAGACGCTGGAACGTTGGGGCCTCACCGACCGAGCCGAAGACATGTTGCTCTGCGTGAGCGAGTTGGCCACGAATGCCCTGCTGCACGGGGTGCCCGTCGGGCGGGGGTTTCTGCTCCACATGTGGCTGCTCGACGATCACGTCGTACGGCTGGAAATGCACGACAGCGGCGACGGGCGCCCCGTAGCCCGTACGACCACTCCGGCGGAGGAAGAGCGGGGCCGGGGGCTGCTGCTCGTGGACGCGCTGGCGGACAAATGGGGGGTCGGGGAGCGGGACCCCGGAAAAGTGGTGTGGTGCGAGTTCCATTGCGCCCCGCCCGAGGGGGCGGCCCCGCCCGAGGGGGCGGTGTGAGGGCCGTGGGGCGGCTCGTCCGGCCGTGCGTGCACCACTCGGGTTGGACGGAGACCGGAGGCGAAGCCCGGTGCGTGGATTGCGGGACGCGACGGTTCACGGACTACGGGGCGCTGAGGCCGCCCGAGCTGCCGGAGGCGGTGACTCCGTCCGATCACGCCCGCGACAAGGCGGACCGGGCGGCGGCCCGGCAGGTGTGGCAGCGTATTCGGCTCCGGTTACTCCCTGGGTAGGGTGACCGCCGTGCGAATAAAGAACGTGTCAGTGGTCGTAGTCAGTGCGGTGTGCCTGTTGGCCGCGGGATGCTCGGACGGCAGCTCCGGCAAGGACGACGGTGCCAAGCCCAAGCCGACCCATTCCGTGCTGCCGCAAAGGCTGGACAAGCCGGCGCCCATGCCGGAGGGGGAGCTACAACCCTCTCCGGCCGCCGACGCCCCTTTCAGCGAGAACCTGGCGTACGAGCTGCGACGCAAGACGCGGGACATGGCGCACGCGACGGGAAAGATCACCGCCGAGTGCCCCAAGGACGTGGGGTCGAAGAGCGGAACGCAGGTGACCTGCACCACCACCTTCGAGGACCTCAAGGTCGAGTGGAATGTGAGCATCGGCGGCAAGTCCGCCTTTTCGAACAACCTGGTGGAGTACAAGGCGACCCCGCGCCAGGGGATCCTCACCCGGGACGGTGTCGCCCGCCTCCTCTACGGCAACTACCGCGACAGCATCGATCACGCCCTCTGCAATGACATCCCCAAGGCCGTTCTGGTGCCTCTGGGCGTCCAGTCCAAGTACCGCTGCGAGGTCGTCATGAAGGGGAAGGAGCCTACGGGGTACGCGGATCCCGTGCGGGCCACCGACTCCGGGCCGCGCGCCTACTGACCGGTGGTGTAATCACCGCCATGAAGATCAACGAGCTGGTGATTCCCGATTCCTCGGCATGTTCGGCGGCGCTGGAGGTGGCGACCGCCTATTGCTCGCCCGCGTTGCTGAACCACTCGATTCGGTCCTATCTCTGGGCGGCGGCCCACGCGCAGGCGTCGGACATCGCCTTCGACGCGGAACTCCTCTACGTCTCGGCGTTGCTCCACGACCTCGGTCTGGTGAAGGAGTTCGACAGCCACACGGTTCCGTTCGAGGAGGCGGGCGGGCACGTGGCGTGGGTCTTCGGAGCGGCGGCCGGGTGGCCCGTCGAGCGGCGGGTGCGGGCCTCCGAGGTGATCGTGCGGCATATGGGGGACGGCGTGGACGTCGCGGAGGACCCCGAGGGGCACCTGCTGGCGTACTCGACCTCGGTGGACATCTCCGGTCGCGGCGCGGACGCGCTGCCCGCGGAGCTGCGCGCCGAGGTGCTGGGCCGCTACCCGCGGCTGGGGCTGGCCGAGGAGTTCACGGCGTGCTTCCGCGACCAGGCGGACCGCAAGCCGGACAGCGCCGCCGCCGCGGCCATGCGCGGCAACATCGCCGCCCGCATCGCGGTGAACCCCCTGGACGCGTAGCCGCACCGCCGGGCCCGTCCCCAGGGGTTACGGACTCCCCTTTCCGGCGGGCACCCTGGGGGTCTGTGGTGGTGACGCCACAGACCCCCAGAGGGAAGCGGGTGACAGGACACATGGCGGCGGCGAGGGCCTCCTACGACCCGCGGTTCGACTCCGGGCGGCTCTGTCTGGACCTGTTGGCCACGGGCGGGGGGCGGCTGGGCGAGGGAGCCGTGGAGCGGCTGGGCGGGCCGGAGGAGTTGCGGGCCTGGCTGGTCGGGGCCGGGGTCGTGCCGCCCGGCACTCCGCTCGGCGGCGTGGACGCGGGCTGGGTCGGGCGGTTCCACGCGGCGCGGGAGCTGTTGCAGCGGGTCGTCCACGCGGAGGTCGACGGGCGGGCCGCCGATCCGGATCTGGAGCGGGTCAACGCCCTCGCCGCGACCGTGCCGCCCGCCCTGCTCGCCGTCCGGGGCGGGGACGGGACGCTGGTCCGTCACCTCGCCACCGCGCCCGGCTGCGACGCCCTCGTGGGCCAGGTCGCCCGCGACGCGGTGGAGCTGCTCACCGACCCCGTCGCCCGTGGGCTGCTGCGGCGGTGCGCGGGGGAGACCTGTTCGCTGGTCTACCTCGACACCTCGCGGGGGCGTCGGCGCCGCTGGTGTTCCAGCGAGGTGTGCGGCAACCGCGAGCGCGTCGCCCGGCACCGGCGGCGTGCGATCGGCGGCGGTACCGGCCGGGGGTGATCCCCCCCGGCCGACAAGTGCCCTTACTTGGCCACGAACACGTAGTCCGCCTCGTACGGCACCGCCGCCTTCGGCTGCCGCTTCGGGTCGCACGAACCGGCCGGGGCCACGCCGCCCCGCGTGTTGAGCCGCAGGATCTCCGTGACCCGTGCGAGAAGCCCCCGGGCGGCACCCGACTGACCGGCCCGCAGGTCGAGTTCGGGAATGTTCCCGTCGCCGTTCGGGACCTTGGAGACCAGCTTCCCCGTGACCGCCGAGCCGTCGCGCGCGATCCACTGCGGGGCGCCCCCGGACCGTACGAAGGAATGGGCGATGGAACCGCTCAGCGTGGCGCTGACATTGTCCTGCGTGAATCCGTACGTCCCGTCGTCCTTCTTCGTGCAGGCGTAGATCTGGCTGCCCTTCACCACCGACGACTGGAAGCTGTTCACGGCGGTCGTCATGTCGAGCGGCGCGCTCAGTTCGTGGACCTGGCCGCGCACGGCCCCGCCGGGGAATTCGCCGGTGTGGAGATTGAAATAGAAGCCGTTCGGGTCGGACTTCAGCACGCCCAGCAACTTCTTGTCCGTGACTTTCACCGTGCCGGTCGCCGTCGTGCGGCCGTCGGGCAGTTTCTCCGCGAAGAAGGGGATTTTGACCGCGCCGTTCTTCCCCCGCGCGCCCTGGTGGACGTGCGCGGCCGTGGGCGTCGCGATGCCCCGGAACGAGAAAGCGAACGACACCTCGTCGCCCTGCACGCGCAGGAACGCGATCGCCCGCCCGTCCTTGTCGCCGACGGCCGGACCGCCCGCTGTGGGCACCTCGTTGACGCCGTTGAGGCTGCCCGCGAAGAACACGGCGTCGCCCCGGTTGGTGGCGCTGAGGGCGCCGGGCGTGCCCGTCGCGGCGCTCTCGTGGGTGGTGCCGTGCGACCCCGTCCGACCTGCGCCGTCCTCCTTCGCGTCGGCGGGGATCACCGCGAGGGTGATGCCGACGGCGGCTGCGGTCGCGGTGGCGCCGGTGGTCAGGACGATGCTCCTGCGCTTCATGATTCGGTCTCTCCCCGTAAGGCGGCCGGTACCCCCTGCAACGGCCTCTCGGGCTGTCCTACGGGCCTTTCCGCGCCCCGCGCTCAACCGCGTTTCGAGAGCTGAATCACAGGGGTGCCATTGAACGCCGAGCCCTTTCGATCCGTATGCGACCGGTACGTGATCCGTACGCCGGAAGATTTCCAAGATTTATCCGCCGGAACTGAGCCGATCACCCGCACCACCCGTATCCATGCGAGACCACCACGCGCTATCGACCTGGGGGAAGGCTTGCGCAAGGATGCCGTCGTGGCGGACAGGACGACTCCCGACGAGGAGCTGATGCGGGCGCTCTACGACGAGCACGCCGGCCCGCTGTTGGGCTTCGTGCTGCGTCTGGTCGGAGGCGACCGCCAGCGCGCCGAGGACGTCGTCCAGGAGACCCTGCTGCGCGCCTGGCGCAACGCCGACCGGCTGCGCGGCGCCACGGGTTCCGTGCGGCCGTGGCTGGTGACCGTCGCCCGGCGCATCGTCATCGACGGCCACCGCAGCCGGCAGTCCCGGCCCCGGGAGGTCGACGCCGGTCCGCTGGAACTGATACCCGCGGCCGACGAGATCGAGCGGGCGCTGCGCCTGATGACCATTTCCGAGGCACTGGGTGATCTGACCGAAGCACACCGAGAGGCTTTGATCGAGACCTATTTCAAAGGTCGTACGGTGAGCGAGGCGGCGGACGTGCTGGGCGTACCGGCCGGGACCGTACGGTCCCGCGTCTTCTACGCGCTGCGCTCCATGAAGCTCTCGCTCGAGGAACGGGGAGTGACGGCATGAACCCGCCGGCACAGCACACGGATGTGGGCGCCTACGCACTCGGCGTCCTCGACGAGGCGGACGCCGCCCGGTTCGAGGAGCACCTCGCCGCATGCGACCGGTGCGCCGCCGAGCTGGACGACCTGATGGGTCTGGAGCCGCTCCTCGCCGAACTCAAGGAGTCCTCGCCCGACCCCGGGGTGCCGGTCGCCCGGCCCGGCCCGGCGCTCCTGGACCGGTTGCTGAGCGAGGCCGGCGCTGTCCGCCGGGCGCAGCGCACCCGCCGCCTGTGCCTCGTCGCGGCGGCCGCCGCCCTGATCGTCGCCGGTCCGTTGGTCGGCGCCGCCGTCACCTCGCAGGACACGCCCAGCCACAGCACGGTGAGCGCGGCCAAGGCGATGTACGAGGAGGGCGACAAGATCGGCACCGTCGACCCCGTCACCAAGGTCGACGCGACGGTCTCCCTCCAGTCCAAGCCCTGGGGCACCCACGTCGCCCTCAAGCTCGGCAACGTCAAGGGCCCGCTGAGCTGCGACCTCGTCGCCGTCGGCAAGAACGGCGAACGGCAGGTCATCACCACCTGGGCCGTACCGCCGGGCGGCTACGGCCTGCCCAAGGCCACGGAGAAGTGGAGCAGGGCGCCGCTGTACACGCACGGCGGCGCGGCTCTCAACCGGGACCAGATCGACCGGTTCGAGGTCCGCACGCTCGACGGCAAGCGGCTGGCCACGGTCGACAACGCGTGACGGCCCAGGTGGACTCCGGACGGGCCGCGCGCCCGTCAGCCCATCCGTGGCCGTCTGTCAACGTGTGAACAGTCATAGCAAACCGCTCATGTCCTGACAGGTGCGCTCAGTACCCCTGTTCGCGTACGGTTGACGGCTGCCCTACGCACAGCAGAAGGGGGCCTGGGTGGCCGCGCAGAACGCCACGGAAGCGCACGTGGTGACGGAACCGGACGGGGTCCGCGACCGCGAGATCGGTGCCGAACAGCAGCATCTCGACCGGGTGTACCGACGCCTTGAGGAGAAGATCCACGAGGCCGAATTCCTCATGGACGACGCCGCCAAGCGCGGCCAGGTGGGAACGCCGGGAGCGCTCGCGGAGCGGGACGCCCAGGTGTTCCGCGCCGGCGTGCACCTCAATCGGCTGAACAGTGAGTTCGAGGACTTCCTCTTCGGGCGGATCGACCTGCTGCTCGGAAAGGACGGCAAGAAGGGCCCGGACGGGGCGTACACCTCCGTCGAGCCCGCCGACGACGCGGTGCGGGACGACCGGGCGGAGATCGCCGAGACGCTCCACATCGGCCGCATCGGCGTGCTCGACGCGGACTACGCGCCGCTCGTCATCGACTGGCGGGCGCCCGCCGCCGCGCCCTTCTACCGGTCGACCCCGGTGGCGCCGGGCCGGGTGGTCCGCCGCCGGGTCATCCGGTCCAAGGGCCGCAAGGTCCTCGGCGTCGAGGACGACCTGCTGCGCCCCGAGCTGACCGCGACGCTGGACGGGACGGAGCTGGCGGTGGTCGGCGACGGCGCGCTGATGGCCGCGCTCGGCCAGGCCCGCAGCCACACCATGCGGGACATCGTCGCGTCCATCCAGGCCGAGCAGGACATGGTCATCCGCGCCCCCGCCGCGTCGGTGACCGAGGTAGAGGGCGGCCCGGGCACGGGCAAGACCGCCGTCGCCCTGCACCGCGCCGCCTACCTGCTCTACCAGGACCGCAGACGCTACGCGGGCGGCATCCTCGTCGTCTCCCCGACGCCGCTGCTCGTCGCCTATACCGAGGGCGTGCTGCCCTCGCTGGGCGAGGAGGGGCAGGTCGCGATCCGCGCCGTCGGCAATCTGGTGGACGGTGCCGAGGCCGACACGTACGACGAGCCCGCCGTCGCCCGGATCAAGGGTTCCTCGCGCATGCTCAAGGTGCTGCGCAAGGCCGTGCGGGGTGCGCTGGACGCGCCCTCGGCCGCCCCGGCGGCCACCGCGTCGGCCGACGACGGCCAGTTGTCGCTGGAGGGCCTCGCCCCCGCCGCCCCGGCGGCCGGGACCCCGGACCGGCTGCGTGTGGTCGCCTTCGGCGGCCGGGTGGAGCTGGGCGCCGACGACCTGCGGCGCATCCGGCAGACCGTGCTCGGCGGCACCGCGCCCGTCAACCTGCTGCGGCCGCGCGCCCGGCGGCTGATCCTGGACGCGCTGTGGTCGAAGTCGGGCGCCGGCAAGCGCTACTCCGACCCGGAGCTGCTGGCCGAGGCGCGGCAGGCCTTCGACGAGGACATCTCCACCGAGGACTACTTCCTCGACTTCCTCGCCGCCTGGTGGCCGGAACTCACCCCTCGTGGGGTGCTCGCCGCGATGGCCGACGAGCGCAGGCTCTCCCGCTGGGCGCGCCGGGTGCTCAACCCGCGCGAGGTCCGGCTGCTGGCCCGGTCGCTCAAGCGGCTGGACGAGCACGGCCGGGGGCCGCTGTCCGTCCACGACGTGGCGCTGCTGGACGAGTTGGAGACGCTGCTCGGCGTCCCCTTCCGCCCCAAGCAGCCGCGCGAGGCGGACCCGCTGGCCCATCTCACCGGGCTGGAGGAGCTGATGCCCGAGCGCACGGAGACGCGGCGCGAGCGGGCGGAGCGGCTGGCCCTGGAGCGTACGGACTACGCGCACGTCATCGTCGACGAGGCGCAGGACCTGACGCCCATGCAGTGGCGGATGGTCGGCCGCAGGGGCCGGACCGCCACCTGGACGATCGTCGGTGACCCGGCGCAGTCCTCCTGGTCCGACCCGGACGAGGCGGGCGCGGCCCGTGACGAGGCGCTGGGCAGCCGCCCGCGCCGCCGTTTCGAGCTGACGGTGAACTACCGCAACCCCGCCGAGATCGCCGAGCTGGCGGCCAAGGTGCTGGCCCTGGCCATGCCCGGCATGCGCTCCCCGGCGGCGGTCCGCTCGACGGGCGTCGTGCCGCGCTTCGCGGTCGCGGGCGGCGATCTGGCGGCGTCCGTGCGGGACGAGGCGCTGCACCTGCTGGCCGACGTGGACGGCACGGTCGGCGTCGTCGTGCCGATGGGGCGTCGCGCGGAGGCACGGCGCTGGCTGGCCGGACTGGGCGAGAGGGTGGTCGTCCTGGGCAGCCTGGAGGCGAAGGGCCTGGAGTACGACGCGACGATCGTCGTGACGCCCGCCGAGATCGCCGACGAGTCCCCGGCGGGCCTGCGGGTGCTGTACGTGGCCCTGACCCGTGCGACACAGCGGCTGACGGTCCTGTCGGGCGAGCGCGACGACCCGGACGCGGACGGTGTGCCGGATCTTTTGCGGGACTGAGCCGTTCGCCCGGCGGGCGGTGCTTTGGCCGCGGGTCGCTGTGCCGCGGGCCGGCTGTGCCGCCTGCGGCGGCGAGCGCCCTGCGGGCGCGTCCTCAATCGCCGGACGGGCTGGTTTTGGCTGGGCTCAGCCAGATCAAGCCCGTCCGGCGATTGAGGACACCGCCGCGCAGCGGCTGGTAGGGAGCGGAAGGTCACGGCCCCGCGCAGCGGTCGTGGTGCGGGCGGCCACGGGCCGCAAGGTCCGTCCGGATGATCCGCCGGACAGGCAACCCGCACTACCGGAATCAGTTTCCGGGACGGTTTGTTAGCCTGGGTGTGGCACCGGCTCGATCCAAGCCCCCGGGCCCAACCTTAGTCGCTTCGAGCGACCACTTGCCGCGAGGCGAGCATGGCGGGTCGGTGCCACTCAAGCGATGTCCGACGGGCGTCCCTCTCAATGGAGAGGGACGCCCGTCGGCGTTGGCGGTACCGGTCCCACCCGGCTCGTCGACTCCCGTACGGCTCCCGTATGGCGGAAATTTCATTCCGAAAATCGGGGCTGGTTACCGGATACCGGCCAGTAGGTGGGACGATCGGACCCCGCGTTCCTGGGCGACCGCCGAGGTTCGCGCGTATCAAGCGACACAGGGAAAGCAGAGGGAAGTCGGCCATGGCAACGGCGCCTAGCGTCTCGTACTCGATGACGGTCCGACTGGAGGTTCCCGCCAGCGGGACCGCGGTCAGCCAGCTCACCACGGCCGTGGAGTCCTCCGGCGGGTCGGTGACCGGCCTCGACGTCACCGCCTCCGGGCACGAGAAGCTGCGGATCGACGTCACCGTCGCCGCGACTTCCACCGCGCACGCCGACGAGATCGTGGGCAAGCTCCGCGGCATCGAGGGCGTGTCGCTGGGCAAGGTCTCCGACCGCACGTTCCTGATGCACCTCGGCGGCAAGATCGAGATGGCGTCCAAGCACCCCATTCGCAACCGCGACGATCTCTCGATGATCTACACCCCGGGCGTGGCCCGCGTGTGCATGGCCATCGCGGAGAACCCCGAGGACGCCCGCCGACTGACCATCAAGCGCAACTCCGTCGCCGTGGTCACCGACGGCTCGGCCGTGCTCGGCCTGGGCAACATCGGCCCCAAGGCCGCGCTGCCCGTGATGGAGGGCAAGGCCGCCCTCTTCAAGCGCTTCGCCGGCATCGACGCCTGGCCGATCTGCCTGGACACCCAGGACTCCGACGAGATCGTCGCCATCGTGAAGGCGATCGCCCCCGGGTTCGCGGGCATCAACCTCGAGGACATCTCCGCGCCGCGCTGCTTCGAGATCGAGGCCCGGCTGCGCGAGGCCCTCGACATCCCCGTCTTCCACGACGACCAGCACGGCACCGCCATCGTCGTCCTCGCCTCGCTCACCAACGCGCTGCGTGTCGTCGGCAAGAGCATCGGTGACGTACGGGTCGTCATGTCCGGTGCGGGCGCTGCCGGTACGGCGATCCTCAAGCTGCTGATCGCGGCCGGCGTCAAGCACGCCGTCGTCGCGGACATCCACGGCGTCGTGCACGCCGCCCGCGAGGACCTGGTGGCCGCGAGCCCCGACTCCGCGCTGCGCTGGATCGCCGACAACACCAACCCCGAGGGCGTCACCGGCACGCTCAAGGAGGCCGTGCGCGGCGCCGACGTCTTCATCGGCGTCTCGGCCCCGAACGTGCTGAACGGCGAGGACGTGGCCGCCATGGCCGAGGGCGCCATCGTCTTCGCGCTCGCCAACCCCGACCCCGAGGTGGAGCCCGGCATCGCCCGGCAGACCGCCGCCGTGGTCGCCACCGGCCGCTCGGACTTCCCCAACCAGATCAACAACGTGCTGGTCTTCCCGGGTGTCTTCCGCGGTCTGCTGGACGCTCAGTCCCGCACGGTCAACACGGACATGATGCTGGCCGCCGCCAGCGCCCTCGCGAACGTCGTCACCGAGGACGAGCTCAACGCGAACTACATCATCCCGAGCGTCTTCAACGACAAGGTCGCGGGTGCGGTCGCGGGCGCCGTCCGGGAGGCCGCGAAGGCCGCCGGAGCGTCTGTGACGGGTACCACGACCCTCTGAGCACGGCGCGTCGCATGGCGCGGGGCTCCTGACGCCCCCATAAGGTGGCGGGCAGAAATCAGCCGCAGAGATGCGGCCGTATCCGAGGCTGTGGCGCTTTCCGTGTGACTCTCCAGGGTGCCGGATTGGCTTTCCCGCCACTGGTGGGGGCAGGATGCGTAACCGGGCGCGAGGGTCTGGCAACAGACCCGGGTCCGGGGACTGTCCGAGGGCCCTGGCAGCATCGGCTTCGATCTCACGCCTCATTGGCAAGAAGAACACGGGAGTACAACATGAACCGCAGTGAGCTGGTGGCCGCGCTGGCCGACCGCGCAGAGGTGACCCGCAAGGACGCCGACGCCGTTCTGGCCGCCCTCGCCGAGACCGTCGGTGAGGTCGTCGCCAAGGGCGACGAGAAGGTCACCATCCCCGGCTTCCTGACCTTCGAGCGCACCCACCGCGCCGCTCGCACCGCTCGTAACCCGCAGACGGGTGAGCCGATCCAGATCGCTGCCGGCTACAGCGTGAAGGTCTCCGCGGGCTCCAAGCTGAAGGAAGCCGCCAAGGGCAAGTAAGGCCTGAAGACGCCGAAAGGGCGGTCACCCCATCGGGGGTGACCGCCCTTTCGGCGTCCCTGCGGCCCTGTAAAGGCCATTACAGGTCCTTCCAGAGCCGCGAAAGCCCGTACGGCCCTCGCGGGGCTGTACGGGCTCTACGCGGCCTCACGGGCCTTACGGACCGTCAGGCGTGCCGTGCGGTCTCGGCTGCGGGCCGGCTCGGCCGCCCGCGGCGGCGAGCGCCCTGCGGGCGCCCTCAAGCGCCGGACGGGCTGGAAGGGGCTGAGCACAACCCGAACCAGCCCGTCCGGCGCTTGAGGACACCACCGCGCAGCGGTGGTGTCCTCCACGATCCGCCGGACACGGCCTAGGCGTGGTTGTGGTTGCCGTTCGGCAGTTCCACGTGCGCGCCCAGGTCCGCGAGCTTCGTCATGAAGTTCTCGTAGCCGCGGTTGATCAGGTCGATGCCGTGCACCCGGGACGTGCCCTGGGCCGCCAGCGCCGCGATCAGGTAGGAGAAGCCGCCGCGGAGGTCGGGGATGACCAGGTCGGCGCCCTGCAGCTTGGTGGGGCCGGAGACGACCGCCGAGTGCAGGAAGTTGCGCTGGCCGAAGCGGCACGCCGAGCCGCCGAGGCACTCGCGGTAGAGCTGGATGTGCGCACCCATCTGGTTGAGCGCGGACGTGAAGCCCAGCCGCGACTCGTACACCGTCTCGTGGACGATGGACAGGCCCGAGGCCTGCGTCAGGGCGACGACCAGCGGCTGCTGCCAGTCCGTCTGGAAGCCCGGGTGGACGTCCGTCTCCAGTGCGATGGCGTTGAGCGGACCGCCCGGGTGCCAGAAGCGGATGCCCTCGTCGTCTATCTCGAAGGCACCGCCGACCTTGCGATAGGTGTTGAGGAAGGTCATCATCGAGCGCTGCTGGGCGCCGCGCACGTAGATGTTGCCCTCGGTGGCCAGCGCCGCGCTCGCCCAGGAGGCCGCCTCCAGACGGTCCGGCAGGGCGCGGTGGTTGTAGCCGCCGAGCGAGTCGACACCGGTGATCCGGATGGTCCGGTCGGTGTCCATGGAGATGATCGCGCCCATCTTCTGCAGTACGCAGATGAGGTCCTCGATCTCCGGCTCCACGGCCGCGTTGGACAGCTCCGTGACGCCCTCCGCCAGCACGGCGGTCAGCAGCACCTGCTCGGTCGAACCGACCGAGGGGTACGGCAGGCGGATCTTGCAGCCGCGCAGCCGCTGCGGAGCCTCCAGGTACTGCCCGTCCTCACGCTTCTCGATCGTCGCGCCGAACTGGCGCAGCACCTCGAAGTGGAAGTCGATCGGCCGGCCGCCGATGTCGCAGCCGCCCAGGCCCGGGATGAACGCGTGGCCCAGCCGGTGCAGCAGCGGGCCGCAGAAGAGGATCGGGATGCGGGAGGACCCGGCGTGCGCGTCGATGTCGGCGACGTTGGCGCTCTCCACGTGCGAGGGGTCCAGGACCAGCTCACCGGGCTCGTCACCGGGGCGCACCGTCACACCGTGCAGCTGCAGCAGTCCGCGGACCACCCGCACGTCACGGATGTCGGGGACGTTGCGCAGTCGGCTGGGTCCGCTGCCGAGCAGCGCGGCGACCATGGCCTTCGGCACGAGGTTCTTCGCGCCGCGGACACGGATCTCGCCCTCGAGCGGGGTGCCGCCGTGGACAAGCAGTACATCGTCAGGGCCGGTCATGGATCTCGCGTTCCTGGAGTTGGGCAGGGGGCAAGAAGAAAGGGTAATGCGACCGGAGGCCCCTTCTGTTAGTCCCAGGGGCCTGTTCGTACGTCATGGCTTTGCAACAACACGCTGTGTTTATGGAATGGTCGCTACCGGTTATCGGCGCGGTGGCCATTTTCATACCCTTCTCATCCAACTCGGGACAACCCCGGCTCCGGACTTGCCGCCCACTCCCCGAACCGGCCGGAAATGCGGGATCATGTGGCCATGACCGAGGTGTCCTCGCTCACAGGACGGCTGCTTGTCGCGACTCCGGCGCTCGCTGACCCGAACTTCGACCGCGCGGTGGTGCTGCTCCTCGACCACGACGAGGCGGGCTCCCTCGGGGTCGTCCTCAACCGCCCGACCCCGGTCGGCGTCGTCGACATCCTGGCGTCCTGGGCCGCGCTGACCGGCGAGCCGGGTGTGGTCTTCCAGGGCGGCCCCGTCTCGCTGGACTCGGCGCTGGGGGTGGGCGTGGTGCCGGGCGAGTCGCACGACCGCAGCAGCCCGGGCCTCAAGGCCGCCAGGGGGGTCTCCGGGGAGACGGCGGAGGCGCCGGACACGGTCGTGGCCGGCGACGGCCCACTCGGATGGCGCAGGGTCCACGGCGCCATCGGGCTGGTGGACCTGGAGGCCCCGCCGGAGCTGCTGGCGGCGGCCCTCGGCAGCCTGCGGATCTTCGCGGGCTACGCGGGCTGGGGCCCCGGCCAGCTGGAGGAAGAGCTGATCGAGGGCGCCTGGTACGTGGTCGAGTCCGAGCCGGGGGACGTCTCCTCACCGGACCCGGAGCAGCTCTGGCGGGCCGTGCTGCGCCGCCAGCGCAACGAACTCGCGATGGTCGCCACCTACCCGGACGACCCGAGCCTCAACTGACCGGCCCGGCTCCGGCGAGCCTCCTCCGCCTCCCCGTCGCGTCCCCCTCGGGCGGGCGTTTTCCGGCCACGGCCCCGGGTGTGTCGTACCGCTCACCGACGGGAGGCACGGCGGCCGGGCCGGGGCGGGGCCGGTGGCGCCCTACCCCAGTACTCTTGGAAACCATGAGCACTCTTGAGCCCGAGCGCGGGGCAGGGACCGGCACCCTCGTAGAGCCGACGCCGCAGGTGTCGCACGGCGACGGCGACCACGAGCGCTACGCCCATTACGTCCAGAAGGACAAGATCATGGAGAGCGCGCTCTCCGGTTCTCCGGTCGTGGCACTGTGCGGCAAGGTCTGGGTCCCCGGGCGCGACCCGAAGAAGTACCCGGTCTGTCCCATGTGCAAGGAGATCTTCGAGACCATGGGCCCCGGTGGCGACAAGGACAAGGGCGGCAAGGGCGGCGACAAGAAGTAGCCCCCGCTCCACCCCTTCTCCTCGTCGGTGGGCTTCGAGCCCCCTCCGCCGGCCGGTGACGGCCTTCCTACGGCCCCTGGGACGCGCAGCCGCGCGTCCCAGGGGCCGTACGCGTTGCACGGGGTGCTTCCGCCGGTCACGAAGTGATCGCGGGACCGGGTGAACCGCCGCAGAACCCTTGTCGGGCCCGTCGGCCCGCCCCTAGCCTCCTCCCAATTGTGCAAAGCGAAACGCCCATTGCGTATGTTGCAACGCCAATCGGGAGGGGACCTCCATGCCGCTGTCCGCCCGCCTCACCGCCCCGGCGGTGCTCCTCGCGGCGGCGGGGCTCACCGCCGTCACCGCCTGCGCGCCCGCCACCTCCGTGGGCGGCGCGCGGGGTGACGCGCGGACCGGCACGCTGCGCGTCTGGCTCTTCCGGGAAGTCGACAACAAACCCAAGGAAGCGGTGGTCCGCGAGGCCGTCGCCGCCTTCACCGCCAACCACCGGGGCGTCAAGGTCGACGTCGCCTACATTCCCGTCGACACCCGCGCCCAGCGGATCAAGGCCGCCTTCAACGATCCGAAGAGCGCACCGGACCTCGTCGAATACGGCAACACCGACACCGCCGGGTATGTGCGCGACGGCGGACTCGCCGACGTCACCGCCGACCTCGCCACCTGGGCCGACGTCAAGGACACCGACCCGGCGGCCAAGAGGTCCGTGACCGTGGACGGCAAGCAGTACGGCGCCCCGCTGTTCGTCGGCGTGCGGGCGCTGTACTACCGCACCGACGTCTTCCGCGAGCTGGGCCTCAAACCCCCAAAGACCCTGGACGGGCTGGCCGACACGGCACGAAGGATCCACAAGGAACGCCCCGGGCTCTACGGACTGGTGGTGGGCGGCGCGTACACCTACGGGGCCATGCCGTTCGTGTGGGCGCACGACGGCGACATGGCGAGGCGTCAGGGCCGACGCTACGTCTCCGCCCTCGACGACGACGCGGCGAAGAAGGGCATCAAGGCCTACACAGACCTCTTCGGCGAGCACAACTGCCCCGCGAGCAAGTGCGCCCGGATGGGCGGCAACGACACCGTGCAGGCCTTCGCGTCCGGCAAGGCCGCCATGGCCATCGGCGGGGACTTCAGCCACCGGGCCGTCGAGAACGGCAAGGCCAAGGGCGCCTACGCGGTCGTGCCCCTGCCCGGAGTGCGGAAAGGGCACATAGCCCCGGCCTTCGCGGGCGGGAACAACCTTGGGGTGCTCAAGAGCAGCGCGCACCGCACGCTCGCCGTGGACCTGATGAAGTCCTTGGCCGGCAAGCGCACCCAGGCCCGCCTCTTCGACGCCATGGGCTTTCTGCCCACCTACACCGACGTACGGCGGGAGGCCGCACGCCGACAGCCCTTCGTCGAACCCTTCGTGCGCACCCTCGCGGCGGGCGCGAAGTCGGTGCCCGCCTCACCGGGCTGGGCGGCCGTCGACGCCGGACAGGTGCTGCCGACCATGTTCCAGGAGATCGTGAGCGGCCGTAGAAGCGTCGACGCGGCGGCCGAACGGGCGGCCCGGAAGATGAACGAGGCGTTCGCGAAGTGAGCGCCCGACAGCACGCCGGACGCTGGACGCCCTGGCTCTACCTCGCCCCCGCCCTCCTCGTCCTCGGCGGGCTGCTCCTCTACCCCATCTACCAGCTGGGCCTCATCTCCTTCCTCGAATACACCCAGGCCCAGGTCAGCGGAGGCGAGCCCACCAGCTTCCGGGGCCTGGCCAACTACCGCGAACTCTTCGCCGACGGCCAGTTCCGGCAGGTCCTCGCCGCCACCGTCGTCTTCGCGGCCGCCTGCGTCGCGGCCACCCTGGCCGTCGGCTGCGCCCTGGCCGTCCTCCTCACCAAGGTGCGCGCCGTGCCGCGCCTGGCGCTGATGCTCGCCGCGCTCGGGGCGTGGGCCACGCCCGCCGTCACCGGCTCGACGGTGTGGCTCTTCCTCTTCGACCCCGACCTCGGCCCGGTCGACAAGGCCCTCACCTGGGCGGGCCTGACCGGCTTCGACGGCTACGCGTGGACCTACGACCGCTACAGCGCCTTCGCGCTCGTCCTGCTCGAAATCGTGTGGTGCTCGTTCCCGTTCGTCATGGTCACCGTCTACGCCGGCATCCGCGCGATACCAGGCGAGGTGCTGGAGGCGGCCGCGCTGGACGGGGCGTCGCAGTGGCGGATCTGGCGCGACGTCATGGCGCCGATGCTCCGGCCGATCCTGACGGTGGTCACCATCCAGTCGGTGATCTGGGACTTCAAGGTCTTCACCCAGATCTACGTGATGACCAACGGCGGAGGCATCGCCGGGCAGAACATGACGCTGAACGTCTACGCCTACCAGAAGGCCTTCGCCTCCTCGCAGTACAGCCTCGGCTCGGCGATCGGAGTGGTGATGCTGCTGATCCTGCTGACCGTCACGGTCGGCTATCTGAGGCTGCTGCGGCGGCAGGGGGAGGAGATATGACCCGGCCCCGGCGGTTCGCGGCGGAGGCGGTGGCGCTGCTGACGGCGGCCGTGGTCGCCTTCCCGCTGTACTGGATGGTGCTGTCGGCCTTCAAACCGGAGGGCGAGGTGCAGAGCGACCGGCCGCGCCCGTGGACGCTCCACCCGACCCTGGACGCCTTCCGGCGGGTCTTCGGACAGCAGGACTTCGGTCGGTACTTCCTCAACAGCCTGCTGGTCGCGGCGGTCGTCGTCCTCGCCTCGGCGATCGTCGCCTTCCTCGCGGCGACAGCCGTGACCCGCTTCCGGTTCCGCTTCCGGACCACGCTGCTCGTCATGTTCCTCGTCGCGCAGATGGTCCCGGTGGAGGCCCTGACGATCCCTTTGTTCTTCCTCATGAGGGACGCGGGCGAGGTGGTGCCGGCCATCGGACTGAACACGCTCGGCTCGCTGATCCTGCCGCACCTCGCGTTCTCCCTGCCGTTCGCCGTCTGGATGCTGCGCGGGTTCGTCAAAGCGGTGCCGGAGGCGCTGGAGGAGGCCGCCTACCTCGACGGCGCGAGCCGCACGCGATTCCTGTGGCAGATCCTCTTCCCCCTGGTCTTCCCCGGCCTGGTGGCGACGAGCGTCTTCTCCTTCATCTCCACCTGGAACGACTTCCTCTTCGCCCGGTCCTTCATCGTCAGCGCCACAGAGAACTCCACGCTGCCGATGGCCCTCCTGGTCTTCTTCAAGGACGAGGGCAATGACTGGGGCGGCATCATGGCCGCCTCGACCGTCATGACCCTCCCCGTGCTGCTCTTCTTCGTACTCGTACAGCGCCGACTGGTCTCGGGCCTCGGCGGCGCGGTAAAGGATTGACGCCATGAATGACACCGGTACGGATCTGATCCCCGCACCCCGCCGCATCCGCGACGCGTTCCCCGGGGGCGGTGCGGTCCATGTGATCGACGAGGACACCGAGATCGACGCGGGACCCGGCACCGAGCGCGTGGCGCGGTGGCTGCGCGCCACGGTGGGCGCGGCGACCGGGCTGCCGCTCGCCCCGCACGGGGACGACGCCAACCGCATCATGCTGCGGATCCTGCCCGAGCTCGCCGAGGAGCACGGCAGCCACGAGGCGTACCGGATCGTTGTCGACGGCTACCTCGTCGTCATCGACGGGGCGAGCGAGACCGGTCTGTTCTGGGGCGCCCAGACCCTCCGTCAGCTGCTCGGCCCGGCGGCCTTCCGGCGGGCACCGGTCACGGCGAGGACGGGATGGCAGCTGCCCGCCGTCCGCATCGAGGACGCCCCGCGCTTCGCCTGGCGCGGCGTGCTGCTCGACGTCGCCCGGCACTTCCTGCCCAAGGGCGACGTCCTCGCCTATGTGGACCTGCTCGCCGCGCACAAGCTCAACGTCCTGCACCTGCACCTCACCGACGACCAGGGCTGGCGGCTGGAGATCAAGCGCCACCCGAGGCTCACCGAGGTCGGCGCGTGGCGCGCACGGACCAAGGTCGGCCACCGGGCGTCCCCCCTCTGGGACGAGCGGCCGCACGGCGGTTACTACACGCAGGACGACATGCGCGAGATCGTCGCCTACGCGGCCGAACGGCACATCACCGTCGTCCCCGAGATCGACATTCCCGGCCACTCGCAGGCCGCCATCGCCGCGTACCCCGAACTGGGCAACACCGACGTCATCGACACCACCTCGCTCTCCGTCTGGGACACCTGGGGCGTCAATCCGAACGTACTCGCCCCCACCGACACCACCCTCGCCTTCTACGAGGACGTCCTGACGGAGGTTCTCGACATCTTCCCCTCGCCGTTCGTCCACATCGGCGGCGACGAGTGCCCCAAGGACCAGTGGCGGGCCTCGCCGACCGCCCAGGCGCGGATCGCGGAACAAGGGCTGGCGGACGAGGACGAGTTGCAGAGCTGGTTCATCCGCCACTTCGACCGCTGGCTCACCGAGCGCGGCCGGCGCCTCGTCGGCTGGGACGAGATCCTCGAAGGGGGCCTGGCGGAGGGCGCCACGGTTTCCTCCTGGCGGGGCTACGGGGGCGGGATCGCCGCCGCCCGCGCCGGGCATGACGTCGTGATGTGTCCCGAGCAGCAGGTCTACCTCGACCACCGGCAGGCCGCCGGAGCCGACGAACCCGTCCCCATCGGCTTCGTCCGCACCCTGGAGGATGTCTACCGCTTCGAGCCCGTACCGCCCGAACTCGACGCCGCCGAGGCCGAGCGCGTCATCGGGACCCAGGCCAACATCTGGACCGAGGTCATGGAGAGCCGGCAGCGCGTCGACTATCAGACCTTCCCGCGCCTGGCCGCCTTCGCCGAGGTCGCCTGGTCCCATCTGCCCGCCCCCGAAGCCCGTGACTTCGCGGCCTTCGAACACCGGATGACCGGCCACTACGCCCGTCTCGACGCCCTCGGCGTCGACTACCGACCGCCCGGCGGCCCACGGCCCTGGCAGCGACGGCCCGGCGTGCTCGGACGCCCGATCGAGGGCGCGCCCCCAATCGTGTGAGCCATGGCGGAAGGTGACCGCCCGCGCGGTTCGCCCCTGGCACGGTGGTCCCCCTCATGTCCTCCACAGACTGCCGTAAGTCACGCAAGGGTTCCCAATGGTGGCAATCCGCCTACAGCGGAGACATAGCCGAAAAACGGACCATCCTCCTGGCCCGGTACGGAACGGCGGTTCGCGGACCCTCGCGACGACGGACTCGGAAGATGTGCCAGAGTTGCCACGTCCGGGCTGTCAGCACGTACCGTACGGCGGGATCAGACGGGCAACAGCCGGGAGCACCGGGGAAGGGGCAGCTGGGTTGACCACGCACGCACCGCAAGCGGCGAACACGGTGACGTTGCCGGGCTCGCTCGATGAGGCCGTCGAGGCCCTCGCCGCCATGCCCGCCGCCGTGCCCGTCGCGGGCGGCACCGATCTGATGGCTGCCGTCAACTCCGGACTGCTGCGGCCCGCCGCGCTCGTCGGCCTCGGCCGCATCAGCGAGATCCGCGGCTGGCAGTACCAGGACGGCCACGCGCTGCTCGGCGCGGGCCTCACCCACGCCCGGATGGGCCGTCCCGACTTCGCCGCCCTGATCCCGGCGCTGGCCGCCGCCGCGCGCGCCGCCGGGCCGCCCCAGATCCGCAACGCCGGCACCCTCGGCGGCAACATCGCCTCCGCCGCCCCGACCGGCGACGCGCTGCCCGTGCTCGCCGCCCTGGAAGCCACCCTCATCGTGGCGGGCCCCGGCGGCTCGCGGCGCGAGATCCCCGTCGGCCACCTGCTGGCCGGCTTCGAGATGCTGGCACCGGGCGAGCTGATCGGCTACGTCCGGGTGCCGCTGCTGCACGCCCCCCAGACCTTCCTCAAGGCCACCGGCCGTACGGGCCCGAGCCGGGCCACCGCGTCGGTGGCCGTCGTCCTGGACCCGGCCCGGCGCCATGTGCGGTGCGCGGTGGGCGCGGTCGCGCCCATGCCGCTGCGCCCGCTGGACGCCGAGCGCTGGGTCTCCTCGCTCATCGACTGGGACGGCGAGCGCACGCTCGCGCCCGAGGCGTGCGCCGCCTTCGGCGAGTACGTCGCGGCCGCGTGCATCCCCGACCCCGCACCCGCCGAGCCGGTCCTGGAGGCCGCACAGTCCCCGCAGCACGGTGAGCCGGGCGCCACCCTGCCGCCCGCCGTCCTGCACCTGCGTCGTACGGTGGCGACTCTGGCCCGCCGAGCACTGGGGAGGGCACTCGCGTGAGTGACGAACAGCAGCGACACGCCTCGCCGACCGGGGAGAGCGGCTGGCAGCCGATCCCCCGCGGCGCGGAACTGGACGCGGAAGGCACGACGTTCGTGCAGCTTCCGCCCGAGCTTCTCGCCCACCCGGGCGCGGCGACCCAGGGCGGCTCCTGGGACCCCCTGGCCGCCCCCGGCACGGGCGGCTACACCCCGCCGCCGGCCGCGGCCTGGCAGCAGTCGGCGCCTCCGTCACAACCGGCGCCCGTCCAGGAGTCGGTGCACGGCACGCCCGCGCACGGCACGCCCGCGCAGGCGCCGGACCAGTGGGCCACGCCCCACGCCTCCGCGCATGCCGCGGACCATGCGGTGAATCACGCGGTGAACCATGCCGCGAACCACGCCGCGAACCATGCCGTGCAGCACGCCGCGCATCAGGCTGCGAACCCCGCCGCGCAGCACGCCGCGCAGGAGCCGGTGCCGGTGGCGGCGGCCGGGGCGGGCGCGATGTCGGACCGGGACGCGGTGCCGGGTTCGGGCCAAGGAGCGTTCCCCGGCTCGGTTCCGGGGTCGGTGCCGGGCGTTCCGAGCGCGTCGGAATGGCCCGTTCCGGCCGGTTCGTACGACTACGCGCAGGTGCAGCAGCAGGGGCACGCCCCCATCCACGAGCAGAGCCACGGCCAGCCGCAGGACTACGGGCACATTCCGGCGGGTGATGGCGGCGGCGGTGACCCGCACCCGACGGAGCAGTGGCCCATGCCGTTCACCCCGGGCGGGTCCGGCGAGCACGCCGGCGCCGGGGAGGGCGCCCACGCGACGCACCAGCAGGGCGGGCCGACCGGTCAGTGGACGGTCCCGGCCGCCGGGGACGACCCGGTCGACGAGTCCGGCGAGTACGCCCTCAGCAACGCCGCCGACCCGCACGACACGGCGCAGTGGCCGGTACCGCACACCGGGCCCGACGAGGCCGTGAGCCCCGACGCCTGGCACCAGCCGATGGCGGCCGTGGGCGCGGAGACCGGATCGACGGGCCAGTGGTCGATCCCGGTCGCGCAGGACGACACGGCGGAGGAGTCCGGGGAGTACGCCTTGGGCGGCTTCACGGGCGGGGTCCCGGCGCCGGTCGCCTCCGCGTTCCCCGGAGCCGTCCCCGGCGCCGACGGACACGGTGCGTTCACCGCTGCGCAGCACGACACGCACGACAGCCACGTCACCGGTACGGGCGATCATCAGGCCGCACCGTGGACGCAGCCCGCCGCGGGCCCGGACGGCTCCCACGCCGGGCAGTCGCACGCGGAGGGCCAGGCCCTCCCGGAGACGCCGGCGGCCCCGGTGGCCCCCGCGGCGCCGGAAGGCGGAGCCGAGCACGAGCAGGCACCGGCAGCGGTGGACGCCGTCCCGGACGCCGAGACGGCTCCCGACGCCGCGCATCAGGACGCGTACCCGCACGTGGAGCAGCTCCCTCAGCCTGAGCCGTTCGAACAGGCTCCGGCGGACCACGCGCCGATCGAGCAGCAGTCGCAGCCTGTGGCTGAGCCCGAGTCGTCCGAATATCCGCAGGTAGCGGCGGATCTGCACCCGGTCGGCCGCGAGGTGGACGAGGCGGCAGCCCCGGAAGCCGACCCGCAAGCCGAAGACCTGCGAACCGAAGGCGTTCGAACCGAGGACCTGCGGACCGAAGACCTGCGGACCGAGGACCCGAGGCCGGATGCCCCGCAGTCCGAAGCCGACCAGGCGCCTCCGGTCGACAACCCGCACACCGAGCACCCCCACGCCTCGTACGTCCTGCGCGTCAACGGCACCGACCGGCCCGTGACCGACGCCTGGATCGGGGAGTCGCTGCTCTACGTGCTGCGCGAGCGCCTCGGCCTCGCCGGTGCCAAGGACGGGTGCTCGCAGGGTGAGTGCGGGGCCTGTTCCGTGCAGGTCGACGGGCGGCTCGTGGCGTCCTGCCTCGTGCCCGCCGCGACCGCCGCGGGCGCGGAGGTCCGCACCGTCGAGGGCCTGGCCGTCGACGGCCGGCCGTCGGACGTCCAGCGTGCGCTCGCCGAGTGCGGGGCCGTGCAGTGCGGTTTCTGCGTGCCCGGAATGGCCATGACCATGCACGATCTGCTCGAGGGCAACCACGCCCCGACCGAGCTGGAGACCCGCCAGGCGCTCTGCGGCAACCTCTGCCGCTGCTCCGGCTACCGGGGCGTCCTCGACGCGGTCCGCCAGGTCGCGGACGAGCGCGCCGAGTCGGCCGCGGCGCAGGAAGCGGCCAACGAAGCGGTGCACGAGCCGATGCATGAGCCGATGCACCAGACGATGCACGAGGCGGCCGACGGCACGGCGCAGGAGACGGCGTACGGAGCCGGCCCCGGGGCCGGTCCCGGCATCGGCCAGGAACAGGCGTGGCCGGGAGCGGACTCGGCACGCATCCCGCACCAGGCGGGCCCGCACGACGGTGGCAGCGGAAGGGCAACGGCATGACTGGAATGGGCGGCTCGGCCGGAGCGGCCGGAATCCCCGATCTCCCGGGGATGGCCCCTTCCGCACCCGCCACTCCCACCGAGCCCCCGACCCACGGCCTCGGTGTCTCGCTGCCGGCCGCCGACGCGGCCGCCAAGACCCAGGGCGTCTTCCCGTACGCCGCCGACCTGTGGGCCGAGGGTCTGCTGTGGGCCGCCCTGCTGCGCTCACCGCACCCGCACGCCCGGATCGTGTCGATCGACACGTCGGCCGCCGCCGCGATGACGGGCGTCCGGGCCGTGATCACGCACGCGGACGTCCCCGGCGACGCGGCCCACGGCCGCGGTGTCGCCGACCGGCCGGTGTTCGCGTCGGAGCTGGTGCGCCACCACGGCGAGCCCATCGCCGCCGTCGCCGCCGACCACCCCGACACGGCCCGGCTCGCCGCGGCGGCCATCGCCGTCGAGTACGAGCTGCTGGAGCCGGTCACCGACCCCGAGCAGGCCTTCGCGGCCGAGCCGCTGCACCCCGACGGCAATCTGATCCGGCACATCCCGCTCCGCTTCGGCGACCCGGAGGCGACCGGCGAGGTCATCGTCGAGGGCCTGTACCGGATCGGGCGCCAGGACCCGGCGCCCATCGGTGCCGAGGCCGCACTCGCCGTGCCGCGCCCGGACGGCGGCGTCGAGATCTACACCGCCTCCACCGACCCGCACGCCGACCGCGACCTGGCCGCCGCCTGCTTCGGGCTGGCGCCGGAACGGGTGAAGATCGTCGTCACGGGCGTGCCGGGCGCGATGGGCGACCGCGAGGACCCGGGCATCCAGCTGCCGCTCGGCCTGCTGGCGCTGCGCACGGGCCACCCCGTCAAGCTCGCGGCGACCCGCGAGGAGTCCTTCCTCGCCCACCCGCACCGCCACCCCACGCTGCTGAGGTACCGTCACCACGCCGATGCCGAGGGCAAGTTGGTGAAGGTCGAGGCGCAGATCCTGCTGGACGCGGGCGCCTACGCCGACTCCTCCGCCGAGGCCCTCGCCGCCGCCGTCTCCTTCGCCTGCGGCCCGTACGTCGTCCCGCACGCCTTCGTCGAGGGCTGGGCGGTACGGACCAACAACCCGCCCTCCGGCCACGTCCGCGGCGAAGGCGCCATGCAGGTGTGCGCCGCGTACGAGGGCCAGATGGACAAGCTGGCGGCCCGGCTCGGCATCGACCCCGCCGAGATCCGGCTGCGCAACATCATGGCCACCGGCGATCTGCTGCCCACCGGCCAGACCGTGACCTGCCCGGCCCCCGTGGCCGAACTCCTGCGCGCGGTACGGGACTTCCCGCTGCCCGCCCTGCCGCTGGACGACCCCGAGGCGGACTGGCTGCTGCCCGGCGGCCCCGAGGGCGCCGGCGAGCCCGGCGCGGTGCGGCGCGGCGTCGGCTACGGCGTCGGCATGGTCCACATGCTCGGCGCGGAAGGCGCGGACGAGGTCTCCACGGCCACGGTCAAGGTCACCGGTTCGGTGGCCACGGTCATCTGCGCCGCGGTCGAGACGGGCCAGGGCTTCAGCACCCTCGCCCGTCAGATCGTCCAGGAGGTCCTCGGGCTCGAAGAGGTCTACGTCGCACCCGTCGACACCGACCAGCCGCCCTGCGGCCCGGCCGCGCACGGCCGCCACACCTGGGTCTCCGGCGGCGCGGTCGAGCGGGCCGCGCGGATGGTGCGCACGCAGCTCCTCCAGCCGCTGGCCCACCAGTTCGGCATGTCCCACGAGCTGTTGACGATCGCCGACGGCAAGATCACGTCGTACGACGGGGTGCTCAGCACGACCGTCGCGGAGGCCCTGGACGGCAAGGAACTCTGGGCGACCGCCCAGTGCCGCCCCCACCCGACCGAGCCGCTGGACGACACGGGCCAGGGTGACGCGTTCGTCGGCCTCGCCTTCTGTGCCGTGCGCGCGGTCGTGGACGTCGACGTCGAGCTGGGCTCGGTGCGCGTGGTGGAGATGGCCGTCGCCCAGGACGTCGGCCGGGTCCTCAACCCCCGCCAGGCCCACGCCCGGATCGAGGCGGGCATCACCCAGGGCGTCGGCGCGGCCCTCACCGAGAACCTCCGCACCACCGGCGGCCTCGTCCGCCGCCCCGACCTCACGGGTTACTCCCTGCCCACGTCGCTCGACACCCCCGACATCCGCATCGTGAAGCTGGTCGAGGAGCGCGACGTGGTCGCCCCCTTCGGCGCGAAGGCCATCAGCGCGGTCCCGGTCGTCACCTCCCCGGCGGCGGTGGCCGCGGCGGTACGGGCGGCGACGGGCCGCCCGGTCAACCGACTGCCGATCCGGCCGCAGTCGGCGGTGGGGGCGCAGGCGTAGGACGTCGCCGGACGGCTGGTTGGGCTGAGCTGGTTGGGCTGAGCCCAGCCACTTCAAGCCCGTCCGGCGTTTGAGGACGCGCCCGCAGGGCGCCCGCCGACAGGCAACAAGACGGCCCCATAGTCGAAAGGCCGCCCCTAGTAGGCTCCCGAATGCTGTGCACACGGCTCGGGGGGATCGTTCACACACGTCAGCGCTGTCAGCGCCACGTACGGCCGTTTCGCGACGCATCGGCCCGTACACGGTCATCACTCGGCCGGACGGCGGCGACAGGTTCGGGTCGCTGCCCGGGGCCCGTCATTGGGGACGCGGAACTGACGGCGCTGCCGGTGTTCTGACGCACGATTTCGAACACATGAGTACTCGTACTCATGTCGCTGTCACTGCCTGTCAGTAGGCTGGGGACGCATGGTGATGCATTGGCTGACGGGGAAGACGTGAGGGGCGGGCAGTAGACGTGGTGGACGGTGCCGGTGGGGCGGCGGGGGCGAGCGGCCAGACGGCGAGGTTGGAAGCCGACCTGGAACAACTCAAGTCTTTCCAGGGACGGGTGGACGCCCTCCTGACCGACCTCACGGGCTCCGAGGGCGGCCCGGACCGCCTCACGGGCAACCGCCTCGCGCAGGCGGTGCTGGGTAAGTCGTTCGGCGAGGCCGACGCCCTGTACTCCGCGTACGACGACGTCCACACCCAGCTGGCGACCCTCTCCCAGCTCCTGTTCGACCAGATCGAGGCGCTGGGCACGGCCATCCACGCCTCCCGGGTCGGCTACGCCAACATCGACCAGGAAGCGCGCGAACGCATGTGGGCCATCCAGGAGAGGGCCAAGGAGCACTACAACCGCGACCGGGACCCGCACCCCGCGAAGGACGTCCCGTCGGAGCCGAGTGCGAAGCCGACGCCGCCCCCGACGCCGGGCAGCCAGAAGGGCAGCATCTGATGACCACCCCACCTCCGGGCGGCGTAGGCCCGGTCATCCGGCGAACCGTCAACCCCGCCATGATCACGACCGACTTCGAGTCCCAGACCCACGAGCAGTTGCGCGCGATGATCGAGAGCGCGGATCCGGCTGCCACCCGGGCACTCGGCGACAGGCTCAAGACCGCCGGTGTCGCCATCGGCAAGATCGGCGAAGACCTCCGGACGTACATGTCCCACGTCAACTGGGAGGGCGAGGCCGGCGACGCCTTCCGCACGTGGGGCGCGAACATGGTCAACGCCACAACGCGGCTGGGGGAGTTCAGCGACAAGGCGGGCACGTGGATGGGCCACGCGGCGGAGACGCTGAGCTCGGTCAAGTCGTCGATGCCGGAGTACTCGGCGTCGTCGAAGACGACCCTGAACTCCTACCTGTCCCAGCACCCGGGAGGCTTCCTCCTCAAGCCCCCGACGTCCTCCGACGCCCCCAAGCCGGGCGGCGGCGTCCTGGCGGGCCCCACCCCGGAGGCGGCTACGGCGGCCCAGAAGCGCCTCGACGAGGACCACGCGGAGGCGGTGAGCCTGATGCGGAAGCTCGCGGGGTCGTATGTGTGGTCGGCGCACAACATGGGGCAGGTGGAGAGGCCGCAGTTTCAGCCGGTGAAGGAAAAGTTCATGCCGACGCCCGGAATTGACGGCGCGGATTACGTCCCGGCCCCAGGCGCTGCTGTACGTCCTGGTCAGGCCACCGAACCTGGGGTGACAGGCCCGCAGGCATACGAGGGAGGACCAGCCCGTGCCGCCGACACGGCTGTGCCCTCAGAACATGAGGGCCGGGTCGATGTAGCCGCAGTTGCAGGCGCAAGCGAGGGTGCGGTGTCCGGCCCTCGTCAGGAAACCGGCTCCGCTGCTGTGGAAATCGATGGTGGAGTGGCGACAACACAAGCTCCAGCCCTCCCCTCTAAGGGGCCAGTGGTCCCTTCCCACGAGGGTGGCGCGCCCGACCGGGCCTTGCCGTCCCTGCCCCAGAGCCTGCCTCCATTGGGGGATATCGGTCATACGAAGACGGGTGTCGTGAGGGGAGCGCCGATCGGCGAAGTACGGCAACGGATGGTCCCTGGAATGCCTGGGCAGGGTGTTGGAGGCGGGGCAGGCCCTGGTCAGGGCATCGGTGGCGGGCGGGTCAATATGCCCCGGATAGGCGTACCCAACGACGGCATCGTCGGCGGTCGGCCGATGCCACGCGCGACGGGGCCGTCACCGACCCAGGCCGCCCGAGGAACTGTCATCGGCGGCACTGAGTCTGGTTCAGGCCGCCCCCCGGTGGGCCACGGTATCGGCGCGGCCATTCCGGGAGCTCCGTCGGGCCGGATGGGCGGAGGCCAAGGCGGCGGTCGACGCCTGGCAACCGAAAGTGGCGGAGTTGTAGGCGGTCGTCTTGCGGGGGCAATGGATCGACCGTTCACACCAGGTGGAACGGGGCTTGTTCGAGGCCCGGGAGAGGCGAATCGGTCGCTCAATCGGAGCGCCTCCAGGTCCCGGCAACGTCCCGACTACCTGGTCGAGGACGAAGAGCCCTGGCCGCAGAGCGACCGACGTATCGTCCCACCCGTCATCGACTGATCTCAGGCAGAGGCAGACACATGCATCGCAGCGCAGGTTCCGGGACCGGCAGGCGGAGGGGCTTGGTATGTGGTGTCGCCGCACTCGTGGTTCTTGCGATCTCCGCTCAGTCCGCTCGTGCGGACGCAGTTCGTTCGCAGCAGTGGCACCTGGATGCCATGCGGGCTGAGGAGATGTGGAAAGCCAGTACAGGTGACGGTGTGACGGTGGCAGTCGTCGACAGCGGCGTGGACTCCGAGCTACCTGACCTACGTGGTCGGCTTCTTCCGGGCAGAGACTTTTCAGGAATCGCCGGAGGGGCTGACTCTGACTATGACGGCCATGGAACCAGGATGGCTGCGCTAATTGCAGGAACTGGAAAGGGTAGCGCAGGGGCAGGTGCCATGGGACTGGCGCCCGGAGCCAAGATTCTTCCCTTGCGTGTTGTCAACGACAAGGCCCCAGTAACTCAGACAGCACCAGGCACTGCCATGAGTGCGGCGATCCGGTATGCGGCGGATTCTGAGGCGAAGATCATCAATATTTCGATGGGAAGGCCAGAAAGGAGCTCGCTGGAGGCGGATGCCATTGAGTACGCCATCTCTAAGGGCAAGCTGGTATTTGCTGGTGTCGGCAACTGGGGCAATAAAGCTAACCCTGTCGTTTACCCAGCGGCGTTCCCTGGAGTGGTGGGCGTAGCCGGAGTGGACCAGGAGATCGAAGCGACGGCGGAGTCGGAGCGCGGTCCGCAAGTCGACCTGGCAGCCCCGGGCGACAACTTGGTCATCACCTGCAAGGGCGGCACCGGAGTCTGCCGGAGCCACGGGACCAGCGGCGCCACCGCCCTAGCATCGGCCTCCGCCGCCCTCCTCTGGTCCGTGCACCCCGACTGGACCGCCAACCAAATCACCCGCGTCCTCATCAACACCGCCGGCGGCCCCCAGAACGGCGACAAGCGCAGCGACTCGATCGGCTACGGAGTAGTCCGCCCCCGCATCGCCCTCAAGAACCCCGGCGACCCGGGTCCCGCCGACGTGAACCCCCTCCCGGGCCCCAACGCACCCGCGCCGCAGGCAACCGCATCGCGCGCCACCGGCGGCATGCCCCCGCGCTCCGCCGCCAATGACAACGGCGACGGCCTGCTCTCGACGCGCAACGTCCTCGCGGTAGGCGTCGCTGCCGCAGTAGCGGCAGCCGTCGCCATTCCGGTGGGGCTCAATAGGCGTCGCAGGTCACGCCGGATGTAGCGTGCCGCAGGCATCCGCGCGATCACAGGGCATCGCGCACACCGATCAGACAGCAAAGCACTAGTCGTGAGGGTTCCGGGAAGGAACTCCGTGGGGGAGACGCGTCGTGAGCGACAGCGGCAAGGTTCTGGACATCAAGACCGAGGACATCAAGTCGTCCGCACCGGTCTTTCACGAGCAGAGCCAGAAGCTGAGCGATGCACTCACCAAGCTTGTGCAGACCTTGGACGGCCTCGGCGAACCGTGGGGTGATGACGACGGGGTCAAGAAGTTCGTGGCCTCCTATCTCAAGCAGCAGAAGGCCATCGAGCGTGCCACGGCCACCCTTGTCCTGGGCCTTGTCAGCGTCCATGAGGCGATGAACGACATGGCGGACGGCCACGTCGAGAACGACGATCTGATCGCAGGGATGTTCGCCAAGGCCAAGCCCGGGCACGGCGGCGCCAAGTGAGTGTTGCGGACGAGGCGAAGAACGCCCTCAAGGCGATAGGCCTGCACTGGCCGGACGGCGATCCGGGCAAGCTGCGCAAGGCCGCCGCCGCTTGGGAGACGTTCGCCGACAGCGTCGACGCGGTGCGCACCCCCGTGAACAACACCGCCGGTGCGCTCATACGCAATAACAAGGGCGAGGCGATCGACGCCTTCGAGACCTTCTGGGGCCGTTACGCGGGTGACGGGGGCAAGGGCTGGCTGAGCGATATCGCGAAGGCTGCCCGGGAGATGGCCACGGGGCTCAAGAATCTGGCGAAGGTCATCGAGGATGCCGTCGACAAGCTGCAGGAAGCCCTCGCCATCAATGCCGTGGTCATCGCCGCTGGTTTCGGCCTGGCGGCCTTCACCGCCGGCCTTACCGCCGAGGCGTCCGCACCACGCTCTGGGGAGCCCGCTTGCCGGCTCCGCCGGAGGGTGCTGTCGACTGCCCTCTTCGTTTCCCGGGGCAGTACCACGATGCCGAAACGGGCCTGAACTACAACTACTTCCGCTATTACGATCCGGGGATCGCGAGTTATGTAAGCCCTGACCCGCTTGGGCTTGATCCCGCACCCAATCAGCACGCCTATGTTCTCAATCCCTTGAGTTGGATAGATTCGCTGGGGTTGCAAGGTTGCTCGAACCTGAAATTTGAGCCTTCTCCGAAACATGGAAAAACGCAGCGAGGGGATGCGGCCCCCGAGCCCGCCAACCCTCAGGCAGCCTTGGACAGGTCAGTATCTTTGGGTCCCAATACGACGCGCAGGGTGAGTGTTGACCGTGAATCGGGCGAATTCTCCGTGTTCGATCAAACTCATCCCGGCAAGGACATCTATCATGGTCATGCCCGGTCCTGGGGTGAATTGAACCCCAAGATGCAGAGTGCGTTGCGGAAGGCGGGGCTGGTGAATGGGAAGGGTAAGATTATCGCTCCAGAATAGTAAAGGAAGATGACGGGGTGAATGAATGTGAGAGGTTAATGGAATATAGATCGCCGATTCCTGTCTCGCGAGAAGAAGCCGAGGAAGCTTTTTTGAGTGGGAGTGTGGATGAAATCTGCCCGGTGCTGATTTCAGTGGCACTTAACGACCCCGACCGAGAATGGGTGGAGGCGCGGATTGTTACCTACTTGCGGCACGATGATGCAATATTGAGAAGGTGTGCTGCAGTTTCACTTGGGCACTCGGCGAGAGTTCGTGGCGTGGTTGGCCCGGAAGCCCTGGCCACTCTTCGGGCTCTAGTAGCCGACCCTGCGATGGTCGGGTCTGCTGAGGACGCGATGGATGACATTGAGATGTTTACGCGTAGGAAGTGGTAGCCAGCCCTGATCTCTCTGCGGCGGGATCTGCGGGCTGGCCGTGAAGCATTGGAACGCCACAGCCTCAAGCTTCCCTCACTGCGGGTGGAGCGTGCCGCCATCGAGGAAGAGCTCATCCAACTCGGTGGCGCACGTCCGGACGTGGTGCGGGGGCTTGTCGAAGCGCTGTGCGACCGGCCGCCGAGATAGTCGTTAGCTCGCCACCCGTTCCCGCTCCGCCTCCGCCCCCTTCAGGGGGAGTACCCACAGCGCGGCCCACAGCACCGTTCGTGTCACCAGGCCCGCCAAGGCCGCCGCCGCGATGCCGTTCACGTGGAGGTCACCGCCCGCCAGGGCGAAGAGCCAGGCGGCCAGGAGCCATATCAGGGTGTCCTGGAGCCAGCCCGCCGCTCCGAGGATGAGGAGGACCGCCGGGACCTTGGGGCGGGTGAAGACCGGGGTGGTGTCCACCACGGTGGTCAGGATCATGAAGAGGAGGGCGGTCAAGGCCGCCGTCAGGAGTCTGTCCGGCAGGCCGTCGCCGCCGAGGGTTACTCCGGGAAGGAGGCCCGCGGACAGCGCAATGCCCGCCAGCAGGCCGATCTTGCGCTGGTTTTCTTCAGTCATGGGCGTGACTGTGACATGACGTCACCGCTCGCGAAAAATCCCGGAACCGGCCCAGCGCCCTCCCGTGGCCGGAATCCGACCCGCACCCACCAGCGATGTCACGGGAACGACTGAGACAGCTGGTGCATAAGCCACACCATGCCGCCCACCACCGTGAGCGTGACGGCGGAGCCGATAAAGAGCCCTATGAGAGCCATGCGGCCATTGCTCGCCTCGCCGCGCCTCGCCCTGCGGACACCGACCGTGCCAAAGATGATCGCCGCGATGCCGACCGGGATCGTGAGGAGGATCCCCCAGAGCGTGGCTACGAGCCCGACAGCCACCATGCTGAGCACCAGCGCCGCCACTCCCGCGCCGTCTCGGTCGTCCGGCGTCGGCAGGCTGTCGGACGGCGGCAACGTGGCTCGTTGTGTCATGCCCCGACCGTATGGACGCCTCACCCCGGCGGGCATCGGGACTGGTACTCATCCACCGGCTGCCCGGGTACTCATTCAGAGGCCGTGGCGGGAATCGAACCCGCGTAACTCGCTTTGCAGGCGAGCCCCTCAACCACTCGGGCACACGGCCGTGTTGTGCCTTCCCGCATGACCATAGGTGCGTGATGGTCAGAGCTCAATGGCCCCGTCGGGGTTGGCGCAAGTTGCCATATGGCTGACATGCCGCGTTCATCGAGGTTCATCGTCGTTCGCCGAGGATCCCAGGAACTCCTCCACCACCGGGCCGAACATCTCCGGCTCGTCCACCCACGGGTAGTGGCCCACCCCGTGCAGCGGCCTCAGCCTGGCGTTCGGGATGGACTCCGCGACCAGTTCCCCCGCCCGCATGCCCGTCACGCCGTCACGGTCGCCGGTCACCACCAGCGTCGGGCACTCCAGCTCGCGCAGGGCCGCGAGGAGGGCCAGGCGGGCGTGTTCGTCGACGCCCTGCCAGAAGCCGGCGCGGGGGACCGGGTTCAGCTGGTCGCCCTCGGTGGCCGCGTGGGTGCGTTGGGGGGTGTCCCAGCGGCCGTAGGCCAGGGGGGCCGCGCGGAGGAGGAGGGAGCGGACCTCCGCCATGTCCGTCGCCTGGGCCAGCATGTGGACGGCCACGTACGCGTCCTTCCACCAGGGTTCCGTGGCGCGGGACTCGAAGATCTGCTCGGCGTCGTCGGGGAGTTCGCCCTGGAGCCGCGAGCCGGGGGTGACCAGGACCAGGTGGGTCAGGTGGTGCCCGTGGGAGGCCGCGTACGCCTGGGCCGTCGCGCATGCCGCGTCGTGGGCGAGCAGCGCGAAGCGCGGGACGTCCAGATGGGCGCGGAGCGCCTCCAGGTCCTGGGCCAGGGAGGGGAAGGCGTACGCGGCGGGGTCCGCGGCCGTCGGGGAGGCGCCCGTGCCGCGGCTGTCGGGGACGATCAGGGTGCGGTGCGCGTCGAGGCCGCCCAGATCGTCCAGATATGCGGCGTCGCGGCCCGGCCCGCCGGCCAGGCAGACCAGCGGCGGGGCCGTCGAGCCATCACGTGCTTCCCGCACGGTGTAGGCCAGGTCCGCGCCGTCGAAGGACGTGAAATGCGAAACGTAGGGAGGCATGGCCTCTTCTCTGCCCGATTTGCGCAAGCCCATTCGTGATCCAAAAGCAGCCATCGGCCACTTGCCCGGTTATCCCAACCTCCGCTTATGATTCAGCGGTGTTCGACTCCCGGCACATCAGGACGTTCCACGAAGTGGTCAAGGCCGGTTCCTACTCGGCGGCCGCTCGCTCGCTGGGCTATACGCAGCCCGCGATCACGCAGCAGATGAAGGCCCTCGAACGTTCCGTCGGGACGCCGCTCTTCATCCGTGTCGGCCGCCGGATGCGGCTCACCGAGGCCGGTGAGGCCCTCTCCCGGCACGCCGAGACCATCCTCGACAGCCTCACCGCAGCCCAGGCGCAGATGAGTTCCCTCACCCGGCTGCGCTCCGGACGCGTGAGGGTCTGCGCCTTCCCCAGTGCCAGCGCCACCCTCATACCCGAGACGGTGGCCCGCCTCGCCATCGACCATCCCGGTGTCCGGGTCGAGCTCCAGGAGAGCGAACCCCCCGACTCACTCCACCGTCTCGTGCGCGGCGAGTGCGACATCACGCTCGCCTTCACCTATCCCGGCCTGCGGGAACAGGTCCCCGACGAGCTCGTCGAGATACCGCTCATGGAGGACCAGCTCACCGTCCTGCTGCCGATAGGGCATCCGCTCGCCCGCCGGCGTGCCGTCAAACTCGCCGATCTCGCGGAGGAGCGCTGGATCGCGGGCTGTCTGCGCTGCCGCACCAACTTCCTGCACGAGTGCGCCGAGCAGGGCTTCGCGCCCGACATCGCGTTCACGACCGACGACAATCTCGTCGTCCAGTCGCTCGTCGCGGAGGGGCTCGGCGTCGCGATGATGCCCGGGCTCGTCCTGTCCTTCCTTCGCCACGACAAGATCACCGGGCGGGCGCTGGACCCCGCCTGCCGCCGCCAGGTCTCCGCCTACGTCCTCCGCGACCACCTCCGCATCCCCGCCACCGCACTCGTCATGGACGGGCTGAAAGCGGTCGCCGCCCGCCGCGTCGGATGTTGAGCGACAGCGACGGGCGTTCCGCGCGCGACACACATCCATAAGCCTGTGTTGGCACCCTGCCAAGAAACTGTCGTTGGACGTGATGGTTCCGACGGCTCGACTCTGCACGTATGACCACACCCACCGCAGCCTTGACGACCGCTCGACTCGATCAGCTCGTCGACGACGTCCGGGTGGCCGTAGGCCGTGGCCTGCCGCCCGACACGACGGCGTACCTCGTCGGCGAGCGGCTCGCGGGCCACCTCGGCGCCCCCGACCTGCTCACCGCCGAACAGCGCGAGGGCGACCTGGACCGCTACCGCCAGCACATCCTGCACGCCGAATCCGACGGCAGCTTCTCCGTCGTCGCGCTCGTCTGGCTGCCCGGTCAGCAGACCGCCGTCCACGACCACGTCTCGTGGTGCGTCACCGGCGTCCACGAGGGCCAGGAGAGCGAGCGCCGCTACCGGCTCGTCCCCGACGGCACGACGGCCCGCCTCGTCGCCACGGAGGATGTGATCAACGGCCAGGGCGACGTCTGCGGCTTCGCCCCGCCCGGTGACATCCACCGCGTGCGCAACTCCTGTTCGTCCAAGGCGATCTCCATTCACATCTACGGCGCCGACGTCGCCCGTCTCGGCTCCAGCGTCCGGCGCGTCTACGACCTGCCGGTCGGCGAACTGTGATGACCTTGCAGGTCCCCCGAGTTCCCTCCCCGCGAGGAGTGCCGTCGTGGCACTGATCAGCTCGCGCGTACGGGACCACGCGGTCGGCGACGGCGGCGCTCCCGGCGCGCCCAAGCCGCCGCGCAAGGTCCCCGCCCCCCTCCCCGGGCTCGCCATGGCCGCCGCGGGCGTCGCGCTCGCCTGGGCGGTCCACCTGCTCGTACCCGCCGTCCCCATGCTCACCGCCGCCGTCGTGCTCGGCATCGCCGCCGCGCACACCCCCGGCCTGCGCGCCCGCATACGCGGCACCGGCCGGGCCGGGCTGACCATGGCCGGCAAGCGGCTCATGCGGATCGGCATCGTGCTGCTCGGCCTCAAGCTCAGCCTCCACGACGTCCTCGGGCTCGGCTGGGCCACCGTCGTGATGGTGCTCGCCGTCGTCGCCGCCACGTTCGGCGGGACGCTCTGGCTCGGGCGCAAGCTCGGACTGCGCGGCGACCAGCCGCTGCTGATCGCCACCGGCTACTCCATCTGCGGCGCCTCCGCGATCGGCGCGGTCAGCGAGGTGACGGGCAGCGACGAGGAGGACGTCGCGACGTCCGTGGCCCTCGTGACGCTCTGCGGCACGCTCGCCATCGCCGTACTGCCGCTGCTGCACCACCCGCTCGGCCTCGACGACGCGCAGTTCGGACGCTGGGTCGGCGCGGGCGTGCACGACGTCGGACAGGTCGTGGCCACCGCCCAGACCGCCGGGCCGGACGCCCTGACCGACGCCGTCCTCGTCAAGCTCATGCGGGTGGCCATGCTCGCGCCGCTCGTCGCCGCCGTCGCCATGTCCGTACGGGCCCGCCGCGCCGCCCCGGCCGGTGCCTCGACGGGCAAGCGGCCCGCGCTCGTCCCCCTCTTCGTCCTCGGCTTCCTCGCCATGGTCGCCGTCCGCAGCACCGGCCTGGTGCCCGGCGGGGTGCTCGACGTCGCCCAGCACGCGCAGGAGCTGCTGCTCGCCGCCGCCCTCTTCGGGCTCGGCAGCGCGGTGCACCTGCCCTCGCTCGTCCGGACCGGGGGCCGGGTCGCGGCGCTCGGGCTGTCGTCGTGGGTCGTGATCGCCGGAGCGTCGTACGTGGGCGTGCTGCTCACCACATGACGCGCGTCCCCTCCGCCTCCCGCGGCTCCGCAGGCCCTTCGGCCTACGACGGATTGCCGAGTCGACTCCCGTCGCACGACAGGTGTCGACCGGCTTCCCCGCTCCTACGCTGACGCCCATGACCGCCTCCGATTCCCCGGCCGTGGGTGCCGACGTCCCCGCCATATCCCCACCCGATCGCGACACCGGACACGACACCGACAGCGGTGACGGCGGCGTCCTCGGGCGGCGCTACCGGGCCCTCACCCTCGGCATCGTCTCCGTCGTCTCGCTCATCGCCTTCGAGGCGAGCGCGGTCAACACCGCCATGCCCGTCGCGGCCGAGGCGCTCGACGGGATCGAGCTCTACGCCTTCGCCTTCTCCGCCTTCTTCACGGCGAGCCTCTTCGCGATGACCCTGTCGGGGGAGTGGTGCGACCGCACCGGGCCGCTGGTGCCCCTCTTCACCGGCATCGCCGCCTTCGGCACGGGCCTGGTGATAGCGGGCTCGGCCGGGCGGATGTGGATGTTCGTGGCCGGGCGCGGAGTGCAGGGCATCGGCGCCGGGCTGGTGATCGTCGCGCTGTACGTGGTGGTCGGCCGGGCCTACCCCGAGCGGCTCCGGCCGGCCGTCATGGCCTCGTTCTCGGCGGCCTGGGTCGTGCCGGTGATCGTCGGTCCCCTCGTCGCGGGCACGGTCACCGAGCAGCTCGGCTGGCGCTGGGTGTTCCTGGCCATCCCGGTGCTGATCCTGCTGCCCCTCGCCGTGATGCTCCCGGCGCTGCGCGCCCTCCCCGCCGCCGCCCGCGAAGCCGCCCCCGGCCGCAGCCGCGTCGGGCTCGCCCTCGCCGTGGCCGTCGGCGCGGGACTGCTGCAGTACGCGGGCCAGGACCTCAAGGCCTGGTCCCTGCTGCCCGCCGCGGCCGGGCTCGCCCTCCTCGTCCCGTGCGTCCTGCGCCTGCTGCCCCCGGGCACCTTCCGCGCCGCGCGCGGTCTGCCGTCGGTCGTGCTGCTGCGCGGCATCGCACAGGGCTCCTTCCTGGCCGCCGAGACCTTCGTCCCGCTGATGCTGGTGACCGAGCGCGGGCTGTCCGCGACCATGGCCGGGCTGTCGCTCACCGGCGGCGGGCTGAGCTGGGCGCTCGCCTCGTTCACCCAGAGCCGCGGCCGCGCCGAGCCGCACCGCGAGCGGCTGATGAGCCTCGGCATGGCGCTGCTGGCGCTGGCCGTCGCGTTGCTGCCGACCGTGCTGATCGACGGGGTGCCGGTGTGGGTGGTCGCCGTCTCCTGGGTCATCGGCGGCTACGGCATGGGGCTCACGATCTCCGGTGGGGCGGTGCTGCTGCTCAAGCTCTCCCGGCCCGGGGAGGAGGGGACGAACTCCGCTTCGCTCCAGGTGTCGGACGCGCTCGGCAGTGTGGCGCTGGTGGGGGTGGCGGGTGTGCTGTTCGTCTCTTGCGGGGGTGGGGCGGTGACGGCGCATGCGGGTGCGGGTGCGGGGGCGCCGGGTGGGGCGTTTGTGGCGGTGTTCTTGTTGGGGGTGGTGTGTGCGGGGGTGGGGGCGTGTGTGGGTGCGCGGTTGAAGCCGCGGGGGTAGGTCCTTCCCCGGTCCCGCCCCTTCCCGTAACCGGGGGCTCCGCCCCCGGGCCCCCGGTCCTCAAGCGCCGGATGGGCTGGAGTTGTCGGGGCTCCGCCTCCGGGCCCCCGGTCCTCAATCGCCGGACGGGCGGAGTTGTCGGGGGCTCCGCCCCGGGCTCTCGGTGCTCAATCGTCGGACGGGCTTGAACGGTGTGACCTCTGTCCCACACCCGGGTGAGCCCGGGGCGTAGCACCCGGGACGCACCGCCGACGCGGGTAGGCTGACGCGGTTGCCGATCGCCGACCCAGCCGACGGAGACCGTGACTACCACCACCGCCAATCACCACCTTTCGCCCGCCTTCCCCGGCAGGGCCCCTTGGGGTACCGCCAACAAGCTGCGCGCCTGGCAGGAAGGCGCGATGGGGAAGTACGTACAGGAACAGCCGCGCGACTTTCTCGCCGTCGCCACCCCGGGCGCGGGCAAGACCACCTTCGCCCTCACCCTCGCGTCCTGGTTGCTGCACCACCACGTCGTCCAGCAGGTGACCGTGGTCGCGCCCACCGAGCACCTCAAGAAGCAGTGGGCCGAGGCCGCCGCCCGGATAGGCATCAAGCTCGACCCGGAGTACAGCGCCGGCCCCCTCGGCCGCGAGTACCACGGCGTCGCCGTCACCTACGCCGGTGTCGGTGTGCGGCCCATGCTCCACCGCAACCGCTGCGAGCAGCGCAAGACGCTCGTCATCCTCGACGAGATCCACCACGCCGGCGACTCCCGGTCCTGGGGCGAGGCATGCCTGGAGGCGTTCGAGCCGGCCACCCGCCGGCTGTGCCTGACCGGCACGCCCTTCCGCTCCGACACCAACCCCATCCCCTTCGTCACGTACGAGGAGGGCAACGACGGCATCCGCCGCTCGTCCGCCGACTACACCTACGGCTACGGCAACGCGCTCGCCGACGGCGTCGTGCGGCCGGTCATCTTCCTCTCCTACAGCGGCAACATGCGCTGGCGCACCAAGGCGGGCGACGAGCTGGAGGCCCGGCTCGGCGAGCCCATGACCAAGGACGCCGTCTCGCAGGCCTGGCGCACCGCCCTGGACCCGCGCGGCGACTGGATGCCGAACGTGCTGCGCGCCGCCGACCAGCGGCTGACGGAGGTCCGCAAGGGCATCCCGGACGCCGGTGCCCTCGTCATCGCCGCCGACCAGGACTCGGCCCGCGCCTACGCCAAGCTGATCCGGGAGATCACCGGCGAGGCGGCGACGGTGGTCCTGTCCGACGACACCGGCGCCTCCCAGCGCATCGACGACTTCGCGGCCTCCGACGCCCGCTGGATGGTCGCCGTGCGCATGGTGTCCGAGGGCGTGGACGTGCCCCGGCTGGCCGTCGGCGTCTACGCGACGACGATCTCCACGCCGCTGTTCTTCGCCCAGGCCGTCGGGCGCTTCGTGCGCTCGCGCCGCCGTGGCGAGACCGCGTCCGTCTTCGTGCCCACCATCCCCACCCTGCTGACCTTCGCCAACGAGATGGAGGTCGAGCGGGACCACGTCCTCGACAAGCCGAAGAAGGACGGCGAGGAGGACCCCTACGCCGAGGAGGACAAGCTCCTCGCCGAGGCCGAGCGCCAGCAGGACGAGGACACCGGCGAGGACGACCAGCTCTCCTTCGAGGCGCTGGAGTCCGACGCGGTCTTCGACCGGGTGCTCTACGACGGTGCCGAGTTCGGCATGCAGGCGCACGCGGGCAGCCCGGAGGAGCAGGACTACCTCGGCATCCCGGGCCTGCTGGAGCCGGACCAGGTGCAGATGCTGCTCCAGAAGCGGCAGGCACGGCAGATCGCGCACAGCCGCAAGCGGCCCGACGCGGAGGCCGACCTGCTCGAACTGCCCGCCGAACGGCGGCCGGTGGTCACCCACAAGGAGCTGCTGGAGCTGCGCAAGCAGCTCAACACCCTGGTCGGCGCGTATGTGCACCAGAGCGGCAAGCCGCACGGCGTGATCCACACCGAGCTGCGCCGGGTCTGCGGCGGGCCGCCGAGCGCGGAGGCCACGGCGGGGCAGCTGAACGAGCGGATCAACAAGGTCCGCGAGTGGGCCACCCGCATGAAGTAGAACGCGTCCCTCATCGCCGGACGGGCTGGATCAGCCCGTCCGGCGATGTCGTTCAGCTGTCCGCATGCTGGGAACCCGTGCTCGATATTCGTGAATCAGCCGCGCGCTGACCGGATTGTGAGCAGACTCTTCCGCTGAGCGGACCGGCTCGCTACCGTGCCGGTCACGCACACGCCCCGTGGCAGCGCCGCCGCGGAGCGCAGCCGGTGCCATGCGACAAAGCGGCCGGCGGCCTCTTGTCGCGCGCTGCCGGACGGGACCGGTGGCGCGAAACCCCCACCGGGACGAGAGCCCGCCACTCATCGGAGGAGGGCCTCGTGACCGCGGAGACCTCACAGACACTCGACCGGGGACTGCGCGTCCTCAAACTGCTCGCCGATACCGACCACGGCCTGACGGTCACCGAGCTGTCCATCAAGCTCGGCGTCAACCGCACGGTCGTCTACCGTCTGCTCGCCACGTTGGAGATGCACGCGCTCGTCCGCCGGGACATAGGCGGCCGGGCCAGAGTCGGGCTCGGTGTGCTGCGGCTCGGCCGCCAGGTGCATCCGCTCGTCCGGGAGGCGGCCCTGCCCGCCCTGCGCTCCCTGGCCGAGGACATAGGCGCCACCGCCCACCTCACTCTCGTCGACGGCACCGAGGCGCTCGCGGTGGCCGTCGTCGAACCGACGTGGACGGACTATCACGTGGCCTACCGCGCCGGGTTCCGGCATCCGCTGGACCGGGGCGCGGCCGGCCGGGCGATACTCGCCGCCCGCCGGGGCGAGGTCGACAGTCCCGGCTACATGCTCACCCACGGCGAACTCGAGGCCGGCGCGAGCGGGGCGGCCGCGCCGCTGCTCGGGGTGACCGGCATCGAGGGCAGCGTGGGCGTCGTCATGCTCGCCGACTCCGTGCCCGCCCGGGTCGGCCCCCGGGTGATGGAAGCGGCGAAGGAGGTCGCGGACGCGTTGCGGTGACATGACGCTGCGCTGGGCTTGTTCGGGTTCCCCCGGGGGGCCCGGGCGGGTGGTTCGGCTTCCGCCGCACCACCGCTGCGCGGCGGTGTCCTCAATCGCCGGACGGGCTTGATGTGGCTGAGCTCAGCCACATCAAGC
>NZ_JBVIQR010000015.1:103797-126621 GCF_055576875.1 Streptomyces sp. NPDC033229
GTTGGGGGTTTTTTCTTCCCCCCCCCCCCCCCCCCCCCCCCCTCTCTCTCCCCCCCCCCCGCGCCCGCAGGGCGCTTGCCGCCGTAGGCGGCCCGCGGCCCGCGGCCCGCGGCCCGCGGCCCGCGGCCCGCCGCGCACACGGGGATCACGCGTGAACTAGATTCGCAGCATGCCAGCTGTGTCTCTCCTCGCTCGGTCGCGTGCCCGCACCCTCGCGGCCTGTGCGACGCTCGTCATCGCCCTGCTCGCCGTCGCGGCGTTCGTGCCGCTGCCGTTCGCGATCGCGCAACCCGGCTCGACCGTGAACGTCCTCGGTTCCGAGGATCGCAAGCCCGTGATCAGCATCAGCGGTGCGCCGAGCCGTCGGACCAGCGGGCAGCTGCGCATGACCACCATCGTGGCCACCGGCCCGCAGGTGAAGGCGAGCCTGAGCGACGTCCTCGACAGCTGGTTCCGCTCCGACCGCGCCGTCATGCCGCGCGACTCCGTCTATCCGCCGGGCAAGTCGGACAAGGACGCCGAGAAGCACAACTTCGCCGAGATGGCGAAGTCGCAGGACAACGCCGCCCGGGCCGCGCTGCGCTATCTCAAGCGCTCCCCGAAGGACGTGAAGGTCGACCTCAGCCTCGCCAACATCGGCGGGCCGAGCGCCGGGCTGTTCTTCGCGCTCGGCATCGTCGACAAGCTCGACGGCGACGGCCGCGGCGGCGACCTCACCGGCGGCCGGACGATCGCGGGCACCGGCACCATCGAGCCCGACGGCACGGTGGGCGCGGTCGGCGGTGTGGCGCTCAAGACACAGGCCGCCAAGCGGGACGGGGCGACCGTCTTCCTCGTCCCGAAGGACGAGTGCTCGGACGCCGACGGCCAGGTCCCGGACGGTCTGCGGCTGATTCCGGTGACCGAGCTGAAGGACGCGGTGGCCTCGCTGCGTGCCCTGGCCGCCGGACAGCAGGTCCCCAGCTGCTGACAGGACAGCCGCTGACCGTCGCACGGTGACCCGCGCCGCTCGGCGTCAGCCCTTCTTGATGAATCCCTCCGCGATCAGCCAGTCCTTGGCCACCTCGTGCGGGTCCTCCCCGTCCACGTCGACCTTCGCGTTCAGCTCCCGCGCCACGTCGTTCGTCAGCTTCGCCGTGATCGGGTCGAGCACGTCCCTGATCGCCGGGTACTTCCGCATCGCCTTGCCGTTGATCTCCGGGGCGGCGTTGTAGTTGGGGAAGAAGTGCTTGTCGTCCCGCATCACCGCGAGGTTCATGGCCTTGATGCGGCCGTCGGTGGTGAAGACCTCGCCGAACGTGCACGAGCTGCCGCCCGACACCTGGGTGTAGATGATGCCGCCGTCCATCTTCTGGATGCGGGAGGCCGGGACGTTCATGCCGTAGGTCTTCGCCATCCCCGGCAGACCGTCGTTGCGGGCCGCGAACTCGCTCTCCACGCACAGCGACACCGCCGACGGGTCCGACTTCGACAGCGCGGCGACGTCGGAGAGCGTCTTCGGCCCGTACTTCTTCTCGTTCGCCCGGTTCAGCGCCAGCGCGTACGTGTTGTTGAGCGCGGCGGGCGCGAGCCAGACGATGCCGTTGCGGGCGTCGGCCTTCTCCACCGCCCGCCACTGCTCCCGTGGGTCCGTGATCGGCCTGTCGTGGCCGAGGTAGGTGATCCAGGCGGTGCCGGTGTATTCGTACATCCCGTCCGCGCCACCGGTCTTGACCGCCTCGCGGGCGCCGATCGACCCCTGGATGTTGGTGCGGTCCAGGACGCTCGCGCCCGCCGCCTTGAAGGCGAGGCCCATGATCTGGCCGAGGACGATGTTCTCGCTGAAGTTCTTCGAGGTCACGGTCAGGTCCGCGCCCTTGAGCGGCAGCCCCTGGCCGACCGAACCGGGCGCCACGTCGTCCACCATCGGCGAGCCGCTCGTCAGACCGCACCCGCCGAGCACGAAGGGGCCCAGCAGTGCCCCCGCGAGGGCCGTGGCCCAGACCGTGCGCGCCGCGCCGCCCCTGCGCACCGCTCGCGCCGCCGTCACCTGCCGCCCTCCAGTCCGCGCGGCCGCAGCAGCAGCTCCGCCAGGGATGCCAGCCAGTCCACCAGCAGCGCCAGCGCCACCGTCAGCAACGACCCCAGCACCAGCACCGACATCCGCTGATTGGTGATGCCGGAGGCGATCAGATCGCCCAGCCCGCCACCCCCGCCGAAGTACGCGAGGGTCGCCGTGCCCACGTTCAGCACGAGCGCGGTACGCACCCCCGCGAGGATCAGCGGTACGGCCAGCGGCAGTTCGACCCTGCGCAGCACCCCGATCGGGGACATGCCGATGCCGCGCGCGGCCTCCACCAGCGTCGGGTCGATGGCCTTCAGACCTGCGACGGTGTTGGCGAGCACGGGCAGCACCGCGTACGCGATGATCCCGATCAGCGCGGCCCGGGTGCCGATGCCCAGCCAGATCACCAGCAGCGCCAGCAGGCCGATCGCGGGCGTGGCCTGGCCGATGTTGGCGACCCCCATCACCACGGGCGCGGCGGGCCGCAGCCGGCGGCGGGTCAGCAGGATGCCCAGCGGGATGGCGATGATCAACACGAAGAAGGTGGAGACGACGGTCAAATAGATGTGCTGGCGCAGGCGCAGCCACACATTGCCGTTGTCGATGGAGTTGCGGGCGATGGAGTCGAGATCGGCGCCGCGGAACCAGAGCCAGGTGCCGAGCAGCACCAGGGCCAGGGTGGCGGGCAGAAAGGTCAGCTTCTGCCAAGTGATGCGGCGGCGTGCGGGTGCCGATGCCGGGGCGGGTGGTGACTGCCCGTCCCGGCCGGGCCCGTCGAGGCCGGTGCCGGACGGCCCGTGCGGTCGCGGCCCGGCGCCGCGGCTCTCCTCCGGGTCGCGGAAGGCGATGCCTTGGACCTCGTGCTCGCCCGCGTGCCGCTCATCCCCCGGCGGCGGCCCGTCCCCGCGCGTCACGGCGCCACCCGCGGGTGCGCCCGGGGTCGCCTCATGCCCGTTCCCCCTGCCCGCCGGTCGTGCCCTCCTGCTCCTGCCGGGTCTGCTGGGCGCGCCGTTCCTCCAGTTCGTGCTGGTGCTCCACGGCGTCGAGCCGGTCCTCCTCCAGCAGTTGCTGGACGGAGTTCATGAGCGTCTCCATGTCCACCACGCCCTCATACACCCCGCGCCGCCCGGTCACCGCCACCCGCCCGGTGTTGTCCGTCAGCACCGCCTCCAACGCGTCGCGCAAGGTCGCGTCCCGGGTGACCGTGTCGTGCACGAGCGTGCCCGCCCGGGCCAGGGAGCCCTTGGCGCGCATCAGGTCGCCGCGCCGCAGCCACTTGTACGGGCGGTGGTGGCGGTCCAGCAGCAGCAGTTCGTTGGTCGTGCCCGAGCGCAGCTTGTCGAATATCGACTGGAGCGGGTCGTCGATGGTGGCGGTCGGGAAGGCCACCACCGGCACGTCCCGTACGCGGGTGAGGTTGAGCCGTTTGAGCGCCGCGCCGGCGCCGACGAAGCCGGAGACGAAGTCGTCGGCCGGGTTGGTGAGGATCGCCTCGGGGGTGTCGAACTGGGCGATGTGCGAGCGTTCGCGCAGCACCGCGATGCGGTCGCCGAGCTTGATGGCCTCGTCGAAGTCGTGGGTGACGAAGACGATCGTCTTGTGCAGCTCGTGCTGGAGCCGGATCAGCTCGTCCTGGAGGTGGTCGCGGGTGATCGGGTCGACCGCCCCGAACGGCTCGTCCATCAGGAGGACGGGCGGGTCGGCGGCCAGCGCGCGGGCGACGCCGACGCGCTGCTGCTGCCCACCGGAGAGCTGCCGGGGGTAGCGGCCCTGGAACTCGCCCGCGTCCAGCCCCACCAGGTCCAGCATCTCCTCCACCCGGGCGCCGATCCGTGCCTTCGACCAGCCCGTCATCCTCGGCACGAGCGCGATGTTCTGCGCGACGGTCATATGGGGGAACAGCCCGGAGGACTGGATGGCGTAGCCGATCTTGCGGCGGAGCTTCACCGGGTCCATGTCGGTGACGTCCTCGTCGTCGATCCGGATCCGGCCCGACGTCGGCTCGATCAGCCGGTTGATCATCTTCATCGTGGTGGTCTTGCCACAGCCGGACGGACCCACGAAGACCACCAGCTCACCCGCCTTGATCTCCATGTTCACGCAGTCCACGGCGGGTGTGGCGGTGCCCGGATAGCGCTTGGTGAGATTCTCCAGCTGGATGGTGGCACCGGACGGCCTCCGGCCGGCGGGGGGCGGCTTCGCTTCGGCCGGTGGCGGTGCGGCGGGCGGCACGGGCACGGGCGACTCAGGCACGGATCCCCCTCGGGATGGTCAGCCGGCCGATCAGGACGTACGCGGCGTCGAAGAGCAGCGCGAGGACGATGATGCCGAGCGTCCCGGCGAGCACCTGGTTGAGCGCGTTGGCGCTGCCCAGCGACGAGATGCCGCGGAAGATCTCGTTGCCGAGGCCGGGCCCCGAGGCGTAGGCGGCGATCGCGGCGATGCCCATCAGCATCTGCGTGGAGACCCGGATGCCGGTGAGGATCGGCGGCCAGGCGAGCGGCAGCTCCACCCGGAACAGCCGGGCGGGCCGGGACATGCCGATGCCGGTCGCCGCGTCCACCAGCGAGGCGTCCACCCCGCGCAGGCCGACAATCGCGTTGCGGACGATCGGCAGCAGCCCGTAGAGCGTCAGGGCCGTGACCGTGGGGGCCACCCCGAGGCCCGTGATCGGGATGAGCAGACCGATCAGCGCCAGGGAGGGGATGGTCAGGATCGTCGCGGTCGAGGTGACGGCGAGATTGCCGGCCCACTCGCTGCGGTACGTGGCCACGCCGATCGCCACGCCGAGCAGGGTGGCGACGACCATGCACTGGAACACCGCGCTGGCGTGCTGGTACGTGTCCGCCAGCAACTGGGCGTGGCGGTTGCCGACGTACTCCCAGAAGCCCACCCGCTCCTCCTCGCCGAATGCCGAATGTCGCCGAGCCGGTCCCTCGTCCTCGTCCTCGTCCGTTCGCGGGCTCGGTCCTTCGAGCCCTCAGTCCTGCGAAATCCTCCGAAGAGCCCTCCGAGCCCTCAGTCCTCCGACGCCTGCTTGACCAGCGGGATGATCCGCAACGGCACCGCGTTCTCCATGACGATCGCCGTGGAGGCCCGCACAATGCCATCAAAACCCACAACCCGGTCGATCACCCGCTGGAGGTCGGCGTTCGAGCGGGCGACCAGACGGCAGAGCATGTCCCCGTGCCCGGTGGTGGTGTGCAGCTCCAGCACCTCGGGGACGGTCGCCAGATGGGTCCGCACGTCCGCGCCCTGGCCCTGCTTGATCTCCAGCGTCGCGAAGGCCGTCACCGGATAGCCGAGCGCCGCCGGGTCCACCTCGGGGCCGAACCCCCGGATCACCCCCTGGGACTGCAACCTGTCCAGCCGCGCCTGCACGGTGCCGCGCGCCACGCCCAGGCGGCGCGAGGCCTCCAGAACGCCGATGCGCGGCTCCTCGGCGAGCAGCTCGATCAGGCTGCCGTCCAAACGATCGATCGCCATGCGACACCTCTCGTGGTCATCCTGTACAGAACGCCCGGTAACCCCGACCGGACTATGTACAGAATGCCCAGCGGAAACAGAAACTATTGCGCACCTTGTGGATCGGCGGGACGCTGCGACCATGACTCAGACCACAGATCACACCCCTCACACCGCACGGCAGGCCGACCCGTTCCCGGTCAAGGGCATGGACGCGGTGGTCTTCGCAGTCGGCAACGCCAAGCAGGCCGCCCACTATTACTCCACCGCCTTCGGCATGCGACGCGTCGCCTACTCCGGCCCGGAGAACGGCAGCCGTGAGACGGCGAGCTACGTGCTGGAGTCCGGCGGCGCCCGCTTCGTCCTCACCTCCGTCATCAAGGCCACCACCGACCGGGGCCGCTTCCTCGCCGACCACGTCGCCGAGCACGGTGACGGCGTCGTCGACCTCGCCATCGAGGTCCCGGACGCCCGCCGCGCCTACGCCTACGCCCTCGAGCACGGCGCCACCGGCCTGGAGGAGCCGCACGAGCTGACCGACGAGCACGGCACCGTCGTCGTCGCGGCCATCGCCACCTACGGCAAGACCCGCCACACCCTGGTCGAGCGCGCCGGCTACACCGGCCCCTACCTCCCCGGCTTCGTCGCCGCCGAGCCCATCGTGGAGCCCGGCCCGCGCCGCTTCCAGGCCATCGACCACTGTGTGGGCAACGTCGAGCTCGGCAAGATGGACGAGTGGGTCGCCTTCTACAACAACGTCATGGCCTTCACCAACATGAAGGAGTTCGTGGGCGACGACATCGCCACCGAGTACTCCGCGCTCATGTCGAAGGTCGTCGCGGACGGCACCCGCAAGGTGAAGTTCCCGCTCAACGAGCCGGCCATCGCCAAGAAGAAGTCCCAGATCGACGAGTACCTCGAGTTCTACAACGGCCCCGGCGTCCAGCACATCGCCCTCGCCACCAACGACATCGTCGCCTCCGTACGGGCCATGCGCGCGGCCGGCGTGCAGTTCCTCGACACCCCCGACTCGTACTACGACACCCTCGGCGACTGGGCCGGCGAGACCCGCGTCCCCGTCGAGACACTGCGCGAACTGAAGATCCTCGTCGACCGCGACGAGGACGGCTATCTGCTGCAGATCTTCACCAAGCCGGTCCAGGACCGCCCCACCGTCTTCTTCGAGATGATCGAGCGACACGGCTCCATGGGCTTCGGCAAGGGCAACTTCAAGGCGCTCTTCGAGGCGATCGAGCGGGAGCAGGAGAAGCGGGGGAACCTCTAGCCGGTTCGGGGTTCCCGGAGGGTTAGGTGCCCCCGAGCGGGGGTGGGCCTCAACGATGCCCTCAATCGCCGGGCGGGCTGATTTTTGGCCCGTCCGGTGACAGGGTGAGGGTATGGGCGAACTGATCAAGCGGCTCCGTGAAGGCCTCCCCGGGGAAGCCGTGCTCACCGACCCCGACGTCATACGCGCGTACGCCAACGACATGGCGAGCTTCTGCGAGGCCGGCACCCCCGCCGTGGTCGTGCTGCCGCGCACCGTCGAGCAGGTGCGGCACATCATGCGCACCGCGACCGCGCTGCGCGTCCCCGTCGTCCCGCAGGGGGCCCGCACGGGGCTGTCCGGCGCGGCCAACGCCAGCGACGGCTGCATCGTGCTCTCGCTCGTCAAGATGGACCGGATCATCGAGATCAACCCGGTCGACCGGGTCGCGGTCGTCGAGCCGGGGGTCGTCAACGCCGTCCTCTCCCGTGCCGTCGCCGAGCAGGGCCTCTACTATCCGCCGGACCCCTCCAGTTGGGAACAGTGCACCATCGGCGGCAACATCGGCACCGCGTCCGGCGGCCTGTGCTGCGTCAAGTACGGGGTCACCGCCGAGTACGTCCTCGGCCTCGACGTCGTCCTCGCCGACGGGCGGCTGCTGAGCACCGGCCGCCGCACCGCCAAGGGCGTCGCGGGCTATGACCTCACCCGGCTCTTCGTCGGCTCCGAGGGCAGCCTCGGCATCGTCGTCAGGGCGACCCTGGCGCTCAAGCCCGCACCGCCCGAACAGCGGGTGCTGGCCGCCGAGTTCCCCTCCACCGCCACGGCCTGCGCGGCCGTCTGCGCCATCATGGCCCGCGGCCACGCCCCCTCACTGCTGGAGCTGATGGACCGCACGTCCGTCCGCGCCGTCAACGCGATGACGCGCATGGGCCTGCCCGACGCCACCGAAGCCCTGCTGCTCGCCGCCTTCGACACCCCCGACCCGGCCCCGGACCTCGCGGCCGTAGCCGAACTGTGCACCGCCGCCGGGGCCACCGAGGTCGTCCCCGCCGACTCCGCCGCCGAGTCCGACCTCCTCCTCCAGGCCCGCCGGATGACCCTGAACGCCCTGGAGACCCTCAAGCCCGCCACGATGATCGACGACGTCTGCGTGCCGCGCTCCCGGCTCGCCGACATGCTCGACGGCACCGCCGCCATCGCCGAGAAGTACGCCCTCACCATCGGCGTCTGCGCCCACGCCGGGGACGGCAACACCCACCCCGTCGTCTGCTTCGACCCCGCCGACGCCGACGAGGCGCGCCGCGCCCGCGAGTCCTTCGACGAGATCATGGCCCTCGGCCTGGAACTGGGCGGCACGATCACCGGCGAACACGGTGTGGGCGTGCTGAAGAAGGAGTGGCTGGCCCGGGAACTCGGGCCGGTCGGCCTGGAGATGCAGCGCGGCATCAAGGCCGTCTTCGACCCGCTCGGCCTGCTCAACCCGGGCAAGGTCCTGGACCTCTGCCCTCCGGACGGGCTTGAAGCAAGCCCGTCCGGCGATTAGGACACCGCCGCGCAGCTGTGGTGTCGGCCGGCGCCTGGGCCCCGGGCGCCACGGGCCCGCGGCGCCCACTCACCTGATCCGCCGGACACGGCCTACCGCTCCGGCGACTCGTCCGACGACCATGGATCACGCCCCCACGGGTCGTCGCCCGGCGTCGGGGCCAGCAGCTCGCGCACCGCCTCGTCCAGGCCGAGCAGCTCGGACTCCGTGCCCGGCGGGACGACCCGCAGCGTGCGCTCCAGCCACGCCGCCACCGCCGACGCGGGCGCCCGCAGCAGCGCGCGGCCGTCCGGCGACGTCAGGGCCACGCAGACCGAGGACCGTCGGCCGGTCTTGGCCGGCCACACCCGTACGTCACCGATCCCGCACGGCCGAAAGACGCCCTCCACCAGCAACTCGCGGGCGAACGTCCAGTGCACGGGCAGCTCGGAAGTGATGTGAAAGGCGATGTGGACGGCGTACGGGTCACTCGTACGGTAGGTCAGCCTGGCCGGCACAGGGATGCTGCGCTCCGGCGACAGCACCAGGCTGAGCTCCAGCTCTCGTTCCACCACGGTGTGCATCAGTTGCGCCCTCTCTGCTCTGCTTCTCTCGGTGCGTGACCCCTCGTGAACGGGCCCGCACCGGATAGAGCGCATCGACCCCCACACCATTACGCGACTTCGCCACATCCATCCGAATTTTTTTCGCGGGGCGACACGGCGGGTCGCACCGCGTCGGCCGGTCGCACGTGTGAGTGGTCCCGTCCGCAGGACGGCCACAGACGACTGGGCCGTCTGGTAGACCTGTTGGTTGCGCTCCGGGTTGCCTTTTGCGCATAGAGATCACAAGGTCCCGTCATCCGGGTCCGGAGCGGCATACACGACCTCGCGCGCGTGCGGCAGACTGTTTGCCGCCATCCGCCCCACCGACACGACACCCCAGTCACGAACCCAGCCACGACACCCCAGTACGGCCGAACAGATACGGGACATCGGAGACCATGAGCGCCCCTACCTCAGGATCCGCCGACGGCAGCCCCGCTTTTGGGTGGTATCCAGATCCCTCCATTCCGCGCTATATCCGGTTCTGGAGCGGGGTGGCCTGGGTGCCCGGTACGAGTCGGCCCGCCCCCGCCGAGGGGGAGCCGATGCCCGCGCCGCCCGCCGGGGTGGCCCCCGCCGCGGCCCCCGCGCTCGCCGCCCCCGTGCCGTCGACCCCTCAGCCGGCCTCCCTGGACCCTCGGCAGACCCCCCGTCAGGTGGACACCGCGCAGAGCGCCGGACCGCTGCCGGAGGAGACCGGGCCCATGTTCCTGGACGAGGAGCCCGCGCTGCGCGACGCCCGTGCCGAGGCGGCCGGGCGCAACGACGGCGCCGGGCGGAACGACCCGGGCCCAGACCCGCGTGACCCCCGCGACACGCGTGATCCCCGCGACCCGCGTGATCCCCGTGACCCCCGGGCCGACCGGAGCGGTGCCCCGGGCGCGGCCCTCCCCGCCGCCCGCGACCCCCGCCTGCCGGGTGCGCCCGCGCCCACCGACCCCACCTCGTCCGCCGCGCCGGAGAGCCGCACCGGCGCCGACGGCCGCCCCGGCGGCGCGCGCGGCGGTGACGCCCGGCCCGCCCGCGGCGACGGCACGCTGACCATCCGCGCCAAGCGCCCCGGCCCGGGCCCCGCCCCCGCGACCGGTAAGCCCGGCGGCACGATGCAGTTCCGCCCGCCGACCCGGCCGCAGCCCGACCCCGACCTCTCGCCCGCCCCCCAGGTGTGGCCCGACGCCCGTGCCGCCGAGGCCGCCTTCGACGCACCGGCCGCGGCACCCGCCGAGCGGGACCGCCCGGCGCAGCGCCGCCCGGTGCTGCCCGCCACCACCGTCGCCCCCCAGCCCCGGCCCCGGCACGACGAGAGCCGCCCGGAAGGACCTGCGCCCACCCGCCAGGAAAAGCAGCAGGAAAAGCAGCAAGAAAGGCACCAGGAACAGCGGCAGGAACAGCGGCAGGAACAGCGGCAGGAACAGCGCCAGGAACACCGGCAGGAGGAGCGTCAGGAGCGCCCCGCCCCCGTCGGCTGGGCGCAGCAGGTGCAGCAGCTCGCGCAGGCGCAGCCCGGCGACGCCCCGGGGTGGAAGCCGCCCAAGGACGACCCGTTCCTGCGGATGAGCCAGGCGCAGGGCAGGCCCGCCGCGCTCGGCCGGCGGCTCGCCGCCCGGCTCGTCGACACCGCCGTCCTCGCCGGAGCCGTGGGTGCGGTGGCCGTGCCGCTGTGGGGCAAGTCCGTCGACCACATCGACGAGAAGGTGCGGCAGGCGAAGCAGTCCGGGCAGACCGTGACGGTCTGGCTGCTCGACGGCACCACCGGCACCTACCTGGGCATCGTCCTCGGCGTGCTGTTGCTGTTCGGCGTGCTCTACGAGGCACTGCCGACCACCAAGTGGGGGCGCACGCTCGGCAAGAAACTGTGCGGGGTGCGCGTCCTCGACATCGAGTCCCACGACACGGTCCCGTTCGGGGCGGCGCTGCGCCGCTGGCTGGTGTACGGGGTGCTGGGCGTGCTCGTCATCGGTGTGGTGAACGTGCTGTGGTGCCTGGTCGACCGGCCGTGGCGGCAGTGCTGGCACGACAAGGCGGCCCGTACGTTCGTCGCGTCCGCCGGGGACTGATCGCCCACTCGGGCGAAGCCCCGCGGACCGGGGCAACTCGAACGGCATGCGGGCGGATGCACATACCGGAACCCTGGGTTCCACTTGGCCCATGAGCACCGATCAGCCGCGCGACGACGACCCGTTCCAGAAGGGGCCGCCGGAGCCCCCTCCCGCCGGATCGCCCTACGGCGGGCCCTACGGGAGCCCCCCGCCCGGCGGCGGGCCCTATGGTGGCGGCCCGTACGGCGGCGGCCCCGGGGGCGGCGGGCCGGGCAATCCCTACGGGGACCAGTACGGCGCGAGCGACCCGCTCGCAGGCATGCCGCCGCTCGCCTCACGGCTGCGCCGACTGGTCGCGCGGATCATCGACGGTCTACTGGTGAGCGTGCCGATCAGCCTGATCTTCTCGCTGGCCTGGCGCGACTACGACCCCTGGAACGACAACGCCAAGTCCACCAGTCTGTCGATCGTGATCGCCGTCGTGTACTTCTGCTACGAGGGGATGATGCTGACCAGCCGGGGGCAGACGGTCGGCAAGATGGCGATGAAGATCCGGGTGGCGATGCTCGACAACGGCGCGATCCCGGCGGGCCGGGCGGGTTGGACGCGTGCCGCTGTCTACTCCCTACCGGAGGTCGTGCCGTGCTGCGGCTTCCTCTTCTGGCTGGTCAACGTCCTGTGGTGTACATGGGACAAGCCGTATCAGCAGTGTTTGCACGACAAGGCGGCGCAGACCGTGGTGGTCTCAGCCGCCCAGTGAGTGCTCACTGATCCGTGAACCGGCGTGCCCGGGTGTCCGCTGAGCGGGCCCCCGGGCATGTTCGCGCCGCCCCCGGCGGGGCAGCGGCGCGCGCAGGGCGACGAGCAGCCCCAACACCAGGGCGGACAGGGTGATGACCGCGATCCCGGCACCCGAGCGCGTCTGCGACAGCAGCAGCATGGCGAGGGTCGAGAGGACAACGGTGGCCGAACCGTAGGCGATCTGCGCGGGAGTCGGACGCGGCATGGCGGGATCCGTCCTCGGAGCATTCGATATGGGGGAGATGAGTCGGCGCTGGTACGTACCGCAAACCGACTCTACGGTCCTGTCTGCCCGGGCGGAACTTGCGGTAAGCGTGACCTAACCCACGGTGTTGGGAGCATGAAGGGCGCACGGGGTCATCGGGCTGTCCAACAGGTGAGATCGACGCGCCCGTTGATGTCCGATTTCGGCAACTTAAAGGCCGAGTAACGTACTTGCTCCAACCGGAACAGTCAAGATCTGTCTTTTCTTGTTACTGTCCGGTCAAATACCTCCACAGTTGTTACTGGGGAGGCAGCACAAGTGAAGAGCAGACAACGGAGGATCGCCAGGTCCGCCGCGGTGGCCACGGTGGTCACCGCACTCGGCACCGGCACCCTCGCGGTCGGTATCGCCCAGGCGGCGGGCGCGACCGACGGCCCGGCCGAGCGGCAGACGATCCAGCGCCAAGACCCTGACCAGGTCAAGCGCGCCGTCGAGCACGACCTCAAGGGCCCGTACACCAAGAAGAACGAGGCGAAGCGGAAGGCCGCTCTCGAGCAGGTCATATCCGGCGACGCCGAGACCGAGCAGCGCGGCGGCTCGAAGGTCGTCAAGCTCGGCAAGGGCAAGTACGTCGAGCTGGCCCGGGAGAAGACCGACAAGATCTTCACGATCCTCGTCGACTTCGGCGCCAAGGTCGACGACACCACCATGTACGACCCGGACGGCCCCGACGGCCCCAAGCCGCCGGTGAAGAAGTACGGCGGCACGCCCGGCCCCGCGCACAACGAGATAGAGCAGCCCGACCGCAAGAAGGACAACAGCACGGCCTGGCGGAAGGACTTCAACCGCAAGTACTTCCAGGACCTCTACTTCTCGCACGACAAGGGCAAGGAGTCCCTGGCCAAGTACTACGAGAAGCAGTCCTCGGGCCGCTACTCCGTCGAGGGCCAGGTCACCGACTGGGTCAAGGTCCCGTACAACGAGGCCCGTTACGGCTCGAACTACTGCGGATCCACCAACTGCCCGAGCGCCTGGGACCTGATCAGCGACGGCGTGAACCAGTGGGTCAAGGACCAGAAGGCCGCCGGCCGCAGCGACGCGGCGATCAAGGCGGAGCTGGCCAAGTACGACCAGTGGGACCGTAACGACTTCGACGGCGACGGCAACTTCAACGAGCCCGACGGTTACATCGACCACTTCCAGATCGTGCACGCCGGCGAGGACGAGTCCGCGGGCGGCGGCGCCCAGGGCAAGGACGCGATCTGGGCGCACCGCTGGTACGCCTACGGCTCCGACGCCGGCAAGACCGGCCCGGCCACCAACAAGGCGGGCGGCACCCAGATAGCCGACACCGGCATCTGGGTCGGCGACTACACCATGCAGCCGGAGAACGGCGGCCTCGGTGTCTTCGCCCACGAGTACGGCCACGACCTGGGCCTGCCGGACGAGTACGACACCAGCGGCGAGGGCGAGTCCTCGGTCGCCTTCTGGTCGCTGATGTCCTCCGGCTCCTGGCTCGGCAACGGCAAGGACTCCATCGGCGAGCTGCCCGGCGACATGAGCGCCTGGGACAAGCTGCAGCTGGGCTGGCTCAACTACGGCAAGGCGAAGGCGGCGACGAAGTCGACGCACAAGCTGGGCGTGGCGGAGTACAACACCAAGGACAAGCAGGCGCTCGTCGTCGACCTTCCCGCGAAGAAGGTCAAGACCGACGTCGTCAAGCCCGTCGAGGGCTCCCAGCAGTGGTGGAGCGGCGCGGGCGACGACCTGAAGAACACCCTCTCCCGGCCGGTCGACCTGACGGGCAAGTCCAAGGGCTCGCTGGACCTTTCGGGCTGGTGGGACATCGAGGAGAACTACGACTTCCTCTACGCCGAGGTCTCCACGGACGGCGGCGCCAACTGGACCCCGCTCGACGGCACCGCCGACGGCAAGGCCATCACCCGTGACGGCGGCGACAAGCCCGCGCTGACCGGTGTCTCCGGCGCGTACAAGAAGCTCTCCTACCCGCTCGACGCCTACGCGGGCAAGAAGGTCGACCTGCGCTTCCGCTACTCAACCGACGGCGGCGCCGGCGGCAAGGGCTTCACGGCCGATGCCATCACCGTCAACGCCGACGGCAAGGCGATCGTCACGGACGGCGCCGAGGCGGGCGACAACGGCTGGACGACGAAGGGCTTCTCGCGCATCGGCGCCTCCTTCACCAAGGACTACCCGCAGTACTACATCGCGGAGAACCGCCAGTACGTGTCGTACGACAAGACCCTCAAGACGGGTCCGTACAACTTCGGCTGGAAGTCCACCAAGCCGGGCTGGGTCGAGCACTACCCGTACCAGAAGGGCCTGCTCATCTGGAAGTGGGACACCTCGGAGAAGGACAACAACATCAGCGCCCACCCGGGCACCGGCCGGATCCTCCCGATCGACGCCCACCCGAAGGCCGAGAAGTGGACGAACGGTGAGCTGATGCGCAACCGTTTCCAGGCCTACGACTCGACGTTCAGCTGGTTCCCGGCGCAGGGCTACACGGTCCACAGCGACGGTGTCGCCAAGCGCGTCAAGGGCAAGGCCGGCTCGCCGGTCTTCGACGACCGCAAGGGCACGTACTACGACAAGTCGAACCCGACCGGTGGTGTGAAGGTTACTGACACCAACACCCGGATCAAGATCCTCCACGAGGCTCTGAACGGTTCCACCATGACCGTCCAGGTGACCCCGTCCGGCAAGTAACCGGCGAGTAGCCGGTAGTCGAAACGGCATCACCCCAGGTCGGACATGCATCGGCCGTCGCCCCCTAGCGGGCGGCGGCCGATCGTGCCGAGAATGCCTGTCATGACCTTGTTATTGACACACTTGTCAAAAACGCGGCTCCGACGGTGTGCGGGAGAGGGGTGACGCGGGTGGCAGGTGGTGGGTTCGCCAAGCTTCCCGACGGCAGCGTGGTCGTCGCCCTGCCCCTGCCCAGCCCACCCGGCGGCGGTGGCACACCGGGCGCCCGGGTACGCGTCCTGGTCCACGCGGCGAACCGGCAGCGGGCCCTGACCCGATTGCGGAACCTCGGCCTGCGCGCGGTCTACCTGCGCGGTAACGCGGAGCCGCCTACTCCGGACGAGATCACGGCCGTCCTGCATCACCCGGACGGACTCGTCTGGCGCTCCGTCCCGGACGACGACACGGAATCCTGGCACCCGATCGCCACGCTGCTGCGGCGCAGGCCTGCGGGTGCGGCGTAGGCCGTGGTGGGTGCACCTCCGCTGCGCGGCGGTGTCCTCAAGCGCCGGACGGGCTGCAGTGCTGTGTCCTCAAGCGCCGGACGGGCTGGTTTCGGCTGAGCTCAGCCACAACCAGCCCGTCCGGCGCTTGAGGACGCGCCCGCAGGGCGCCCGCCGCCGCAGGCGGCAAAGACGGCCCGCAGGCGGAGCCGGACAGGGCGCTAGCCGACCTGGACGACCGGCTTGCCGCTCAGCTCCACGCCCGCGTCCCGCAGCTCCTCCAGCGCCCGCTGGGTGGTGTGCGGGGCGACGCCCGCGGTCAGGTCCAGCAGCACCTGCGTGGTGAACCCCTCGCGCCGTGCGTCCAGGGCCGTGGCCCGTACGCAGTGGTCGGTGGCGAGACCGACCACGTCCACCTCGCTCACCCCGTGCTCGCGCAGCCAGTCACCGAGCGACGTGCCGTTCTCGTCGGTGCCCTCGAAGCCGCTGTACGCGGCCGCGTATGCGCCCTTGTCGAAGACGGCGTCGATCGCCCCGGAGGCGATCACGGGCGCGAAGTTCGGATGGAATCCGCTGCCCTCCGTGCCGGCCACACAGTGCGTCGGCCAGGTGCGTTCGAAATCGGGATGCTCGGAGAAGTGCTCACCGGGGTCTATGTGGTGATCACGGGTGGCGACGACGTGCCGGTATCCGGCGGTCGCCTCGCCGACCAGGTCGGTTATGGCCGCGGCCACGTCGGCGCCGCCGGCCACCGCGAGGCTGCCGCCCTCGCAGAAGTCGTTCTGCACGTCGACGATGATCAGCGCACGATGCATGGTGCAGATCCTTTTCGAAGGAGTTATCGGCCGACTGTGCGGATCAACTCGCTGTGACCGAGGGTAGTGACTCTCCGCGCGTTGCGGGAGGGCGTGTCCGGCGGGGCGCTCGTCGCACCGGCCCGATGCGCCCCCGCGCCCTCACGCGTCGTGGGTGACGTACTCCGTCGGCAGGACCGCCTCGCCGCGCGAGAGCTGGGTGGCCGACATGGGCAGCCCCGCGCGGGCTGCCGCGTGCCGGTCGCGGGCCGCGTCCAGCGGCTCCCGGGCGACGACCTCCCCGCCCCGTACGAGCTCCACGAGCAGCTGCCGGTCGGCCAGATCGTCCGGGACCGGGCCGGTGCCCACGACCTCCGCCTCGGCGATCCCCGAGGCGTCCAGCCGGCGCGCGGCCCACTTGCGGCCGCCCACGGAGGACTTGCCGCCCATCGACTTCTTCGCCACCGGCCGCAGCGGCGCGTCGGCCCCGCCGCCGTCCGCGCGGGCGACGAGCTTGTAGACCATCGAGCAGGTGGGGTGGCCGCTGCCGGTCACCAGCTGGGTGCCCACTCCGTAGGCGTCGACGGGCGCGGCGGCCAGCGAGGCGATCGCGTACTCGTCCAGGTCGCTGGTGACCACGATCTTCGTCTTGGTCGCGCCCAGGTCGTCGAGCTGCTGCCGCACCCGGTGGGCGAGCAGCAGGAGGTCGCCGGAGTCGATGCGCACCGCGCCCAGCCCGGGTCCCGCGATGTCCACGGCCATCCGGACGGCCTCGGTGACATCGAAGGTGTCCACCAGGAGGGTCGTGCCACTGCCGAGCGAGTCGACCTGGGCGGTGAAGGCGTCCCGCTCGCTGTCGTGCAACAGGGTGAAGGCATGCGCACTGGTGCCGACGGTCGGGATGTTGTAGCGGAACCCGGCCGCGAGGTCGGAGGTGGTGGCGAAGCCGCCCACGTACGCGGCACGCGCCGCGGCCACGGCCGCCAGCTCGTGGGTGCGCCGCGCGCCCATCTCGATCAGCGGCCGCCCGCCCGCCGCGATCGACATCCGGGAGGCCGCCGCGGCGACCGCCGAGTCGTGGTTGAGGATGGAGAGGATGACGGTCTCCAGCAGCACCGCCTCGGCGAAGGTGCCCTCGACCCGCATGATCGGCGAGCCGGGGAAGTACACCTCGCCCTCGGGGTAGCCCCAGACGTCACCGCGGAAGCGGTAGTCGGCGAGCCACGCGCGCGTCGGCTCGTCCACGATGCCCTGTTCGGTCAGGAAGGCCAGCACATTGGCGTCGAAACGGAAGTTCTCGATGGCGTCCAGCACCCGGCCGGTGCCCCCGACGACGCCGTAGCGGCGGCCCTCGGGCAGCCGCCGGGTGAAGACCTCGAAGACCGAGCGCCGGTCGGCGGTGCCGGCCCGCAGCGCGGCTTGCAGCATCGTGAGTTCGTACCGGTCGGTGAAGAGAGCCGTCGACGGCACAGCCACCGGCAGCCCCAGGTCCGCAGCGTTCACTTCGCCCTACCTCGCAATTCCGATCCTGGCGTCTGGCACGGATGCTACCCCGATTACTCGTCAGAGTGACGATTTCTAGGGCCGGTCACCGGCGGAACCCGCCCGTGCGCGGACCCGTTTGTGCGTCGGGCAGGGGGGAGTGGCAGCATGGATACGTGAGCGACGCACACGAGGCCGCCGGGCCGCAGACGAGGTCGGTCCGCAGCGTCGCCTCGTGGGCGGAGAAGCGAACGATGGAGCAGGTGTGAGCGACGCACACGAGGCCGCCGGGCCGCAGACGAGGTCGGTCCGCAGCCTCGCCTCGGGCCGTTGTCGCCCGGCCGCAGCCGCGTGCGTGGGCCTCGTGGGCGGAGAACGCAACGATGGAGCAGTGGTGAGCGTCGCACCGGTCGAGATCGAACGTCCCGAGTCGAGTGAGGCCCCTTATGCGGTGGCCGAACCGGACGTCCCCTGGGTCACGTTGGTCCACAACGACCCCGTCAATCTTATGAGTTATGTGACGTATGTCTTCCAGGCGTACTTCGGCTATTCCAAGGACAAGGCACACCGACTGATGCTCGACGTGCACCACAAGGGCCGCGCCACGGTCTCCAGCGGCAGCCGCGAGGAGATGGAGCGCGACGTGCAGGCGATGCACGGTTACGGCCTCTGGGCGACCCTGTCGCAGGACCGCTGATGGCCGGGCACTTCGAGCCGCTTCCCGGCGGCGGGGCCGCCGTGGCCCTGGACGAGGTCGAGGTCTCCATCCTGCGCAGCCTGGCCGTGCAGCTCCTGGAGCTGATCGGGCCCGGCGCCGACCAGGGCCCCGAGGACGCCGACCCGCTCGCCCGGCTCTTCGCCGAGGGCCCGAGCGAGCCGCCCGCCGATCCGGCGCTGGCCCGGCTCTTCCCCGACGCCTACGGCGCCCCCGGCTCCGAGCAGGATCCGCAGGCCCGCGCGTACGCCGCCGAATTCCGCCGCTACACCGAGAACGACCTGCGCGCCCGCAAGCGCGACGACGCCCTCGCAGTCGTGCACTCGCTCGACTCGCTGACCCTGACCGGCGACGACGACAGCGACGCCGTGCTGCGGCTGTCGGCCGACGAGTGCCGGCAGTGGCTCGGCGCGCTCAACGATCTGCGCCTCGCCATCGGGACCCGGCTGGAGATCGGCGACGAGGACGACAGTGACGAGCTCTTCCGGCTGCCGGACGAGGACCCGCGCAAGCCGATGGTGATGGCGTACCTGTGGCTCGGGGGTCTGCAGGAGACGCTCGTCGAGTCACTGATGGCCTAATGGCGGCGTGGTGCGCCGCGGCCGCGCGGTGCCATTCCGGGCCGCCCGTCGCCCTGAGCAGCGCAGACTCGCTCCGCCGATGGCTCGGGGCCGGTAACGGACGGGCCCGGGATGTCCCGGTCCCCCCGGGTTCGGACGGCCCGGATGTCCGGAATACGGACACCCGGCAAAGGGTGTCCGATGATCGGACACTCCACCCCGCATAACGATCCCGTCACCCTAGTGGCAGGTTTTAGCGGCACTATTTACATTTGTCCTACTTTGCGTGTGGCGCCGATCACACATCGTTGAACGATCTCCTGTCCGCGTGTGATAAATCTTCACGACCTGCCTCCGTGACGCCACCCATGTCACGGCGGGAGCGCTTAGCCGGCCGACCGTCGGCGTTTTTCAGGAACTCCATCCGGGGGGATCGGGACCCGATCCGGACGCACCGGGTCGGTATGGAGAAAGGCGCACCACCATGACCTCTGAGCAGGTCGCGGACCGTACCGCAGACGCGGGGACCGCAGGGCAGGACGGAAGCGGACAGGACGCTTCCGAGGGTTACCAGCGTGGTCTGGGCAACCGACAGATCCAGATGATCGCCATCGGCGGTGCCATCGGCACCGGCCTGTTTCTCGGCGCGGGCACGGCCATCCACAAGGCGGGGCCCAGCCTGATCCTGGCCTACGCGATAGCCGGCCTCGTCATCTTCTTCATCATGCGTGCGCTCGGTGAGCTGCTCATGTACCGCCCGGTCTCGGGCTCCTTCTCCGACTACGCCCGTGAGTTCCTCGGCCCCTTCTGGGGGTACGTGACCGGCTGGACGTACTGGCTCTTCTGGGTCGTCACCGGCATCGTCGAGGTCACCGCCGCGGCGACCTATATGAGCTACTGGACCCACGGCGACGTCCCGCAATGGGTGTCCGCGCTCGGGTTCACGGTCATCCTCTACTTCGCCAACCTGATCTCCGTGAAGCTCTTCGGCGAGCTGGAGTTCTGGTTCTCCATGGTCAAGGTCACCGCCATCATCGGCATGATCCTGATCGGCCTCGGCGTGATCACCCTCGGCTTCTCCGACGCCGGTGACACCGCCACCTTCACCAACCTCTGGTCGCACCACGGGTTCTTCCCCCACGGCATCCGCTCCACGCTGATGACGCTGCAGATCGTGATGTTCGCCTTCCTCGCCGTCGAGCTCGTCGGCGTCACCGCGGGCGAGGCCAAGGACCCGAAGAAGACCCTGCCCAAGGCGATCAACACCGTCCCGTGGCGGATCGCGGTCTTCTACATCGGCGCCCTGATCATCATCCTGTCCGTGGTCCCGTGGACCGAGTTCATGCCCGGCATCAGCCCCTTCGTGGCGGCCTTCGCGAAGATCGGCCTGCCGGCCGGCGCCGGCATCGTCAACTTCGTGGTGCTGACGGCGGCGCTCTCCTCCTGCAACTCCGGCATGTACTCCACCGGCCGCATGCTGCGCGACCTCGCGCTCAACGGCCAGGGCCCGAAGTTCTTCGCCCAGCTCACCAAGAAGGGCCTGCCGCTGCGCGGCACGACCTTCTCGGCCGCGCTGATGCTCGTCGGCGTCTGGATCAACTACCAGTGGCCGGGTGAGGCGTTCACCTACGTCGTCTCCTTCGCGACCATCTCGGGCATGTGGGCGTGGATCATGATCCTCGCGGCGCAGCTGATCTACCGCCGCAAGGCCAACCGCGGCGAGCTGCCGCAGTCCGCGTTCAAGGCCCCCGGCGCGCCGTGGACCAGCCTCTTCGCGCTCGCCTTCATCTTCATGGTGATCGTGCTGATGGGCATCGACAAGGACTCCCGGATCTCCCTGTACTGCGCGCCCATCTGGGCCGCGATCATGGTGGGCTCGTACTACATCCTCAAGGCCCGCAACCCGCAGGCATTCGCCCGCAAGGACTACTCCGCGGCCACCGTCGACGAGGGCCAGAAGACCCTCTGACACGGGAAACCGTCCGGCATCCGGGCCCGTCCGTACCACTCTCGGTACGGACGGGCCCGTCTGCTTATCCTGACGAACATGCTGACCATTACCCAGGCCCTGTACGACCAGATCGTCGCGCACGCCCGCGCCGACCACCCCGACGAGGCGTGCGGCGTGGTGGCCGGCCCGGCCGGCAGCGGCCGCCCCGAGCGCTTCGTCCCGATGCTCAACGCGGCCCGCTCGCCCACGTTCTACGAGTTCGACTCCACCGACCTCTTCAAGCTCTACCGCGACATGGACGACCGCGACGAGGAACCCGTCGTCATCTACCACTCGCACACCGCCACCGAGGCCTACCCCTCCCGCACCGACATCGGCCTCGCGAGCGAACCCGGCGCCCACTACGTCCTCGTCTCCACCGCCGACACCGACGACGCCGGACCCTTCCAGTTCCGCTCGTACCGCATCGTGGACGGCCAGGTGACCGAGGAGGACGTACACGTCGTCGAGGCGTACTGACACCCGCGGCCCCCCCGGACGGCCGCGCCCACCCGTCCCGGCCGACAAGATGCGGTGGTCCGCATCGCGGGACGAACTTCCGGTGCGCTCAGGGGGAATCGATACCATGTGCCCATGGTTTTCCACGACGTGATCCAGAAAGCGCCGGGCACCCTGCTCGTGGCGCGGCGGCACGTCGATCTGTGCCGCCTCGCCGCCGCGCTCTGTCCGCGCGGCGCCGCCGAGTGAGAGCCGCGGCGCCCGCTTCGCCCGCGCCCCGCGCGACCCACGAGCATCCCCGCACTTCCCCGCACTCCGACAGGAGCACAACCATGGCCATCGAGGTCCGCATCCCGACCATCCTCCGCACCCACACCGACGGCCGGAAGGCGGTCGAGGGCAGCGGAGCCACGATCGACGAGCTCTTCAAGGACCTCGAGAGCCGCCACCCGGGCATCCGCGAGCGCCTGGTCGACGAGGCCGCCGGCGGCGAGCTGCGCCGCTTCGTCAACGTCTACCTCAACGACGAGGACGTCCGCTTCCTCGCCGGCATCAGCACCGAACTCACCGACGGCGACAGCGTCACCATCCTCCCGGCGGTCGCCGGCGGCCGGGACTGACCCGTGCGCTACGACAGCCCCCTGGCCGCGGTGGGCAACACCCCGCTCGTCCGCCTGCCGCGCCTGTCCCCGTCCCCGGACGTCCGGATCTGGGCGAAGCTGGAGGACCGCAACCCCACCGGTTCCATCAAGGACCGCCCCGCCCTGCACATGATCGAGCAGGCGGAGAAGGACGGCCGGCTGACCCCGGGCTGCACCATCCTGGAGCCCACCTCCGGCAACACCGGCATCTCCCTCGCCATGGCCGCCCGCCTCAAGGGCTACCGCATCGTGTGCGTGATGCCCGAGAACACCAGCGAGGAGCGGCGCCAGCTGCTCGCCATGTGGGGCGCGGAGATCATCCCCTCGCCCGCCGCCGGAGGCTCCAACACCGCCGTACGCATGGCCAAGGAACTGGCCGGGCAGCACCCCGACTGGGTGATGCTCTACCAGTACGGCAACCCCGACAACGCCGGTGCCCACTACGCCACCACCGGCCCCGAGATCCTCGCGGACCTCCCCGAGATCACCCACTTCGTGGCCGGCCTCGGCACGACCGGCACCCTGATGGGCGTCGGCCGCTACCTGCGCGAGCAGGTACCGGACGTCCGCATCGTCGCCGCCGAGCCGCGCTACGACGACGTCGTCTACGGCCTGCGCAACCTCGACGAGGGCTTCGTCCCCGAGCTCTACGACGAAACCGTCCTCACCACCCGCTACTCCGTGGGTTCCGAGGACGCCGTCCGCCGCACCCGCGAACTCCTCGCCGAAGAGGGCATCTTCGCGGGCATCTCCACCGGCGCGGTCCTGCACGCCGCCATCGGGGTGGCCCGCAAGGCCGACCGGGCGGGGGAGCGCGCCGACATCGTCTTCATCGTCGCCGACGGCGGCTGGAAGTACCTTTCGACCGGCGTCTACACCGCGGCCACGACGGAAGCGGCCGTGGAGACCCTGCACGGGCAGCTCTGGGCCTGAGCCTGGCGGGGGGGGGGGGGGGGGGGGGGGGGGGGGAAGAAAACAAACCCCACCGCTGGGGGGGGGAACAGAAGGGGGGCCCCAACCCAC
>NZ_JBVIQR010000015.1:126631-167634 GCF_055576875.1 Streptomyces sp. NPDC033229
ACCTGGTCCAGGAGGGGTATGGTGTTCGACCTCAGCCAACCAGCCCGTCCGGCGTTTGAGGACGCGCCCGCAGGGCGCCCGCCGCCGCAGGCGGCAAAGACGGCCCGCAGGCGGAGCCACCCGTACGACACGGGCAGCGGCGTCCTTACCGGTGACTTCGCCCACAACGTCCCCCCACGGAGGAGCGACCACCCGTCCCGCGCTTTACGCTCGACGCACCGCATGGCCCCCCGTAACGAGCCCACGGAGGTTCAGGCCCGCATGAAGCTCACCGTCGTCGGATGCTCGGGGTCGTTCCCGTCCACGGAATCGGCCTGCTCGAGCTACCTCGTCGAGGCCGACGGCTTCCGGCTGCTCCTCGACATGGGCAATGGCGCCCTCGGCGAGCTGCAGCGCCACATCGGCCTCTACGACCTCGACGCCGTGCTGCTGTCCCATCTGCACCCGGACCACTGCATCGACATGTGCGGCTACTTCGTCGCCCGCTACTACCGCCACGACGGCGGCCGCGCCGCGGCCATCCCCGTCTACGGGCCGGAGGGCACGGAGGAGCGGCTCAGTACCGCCTACGGCGACGTCCCGCACGACGCGTCCATGCGCGAGGTCTTCGACTTCCGCACGCTGACCCCGGGCAAGTTCACCCTCGGACCCTTCACGATCCGCACCGACCGCGTCCGCCACCCCGTCGAGGCCTTCGCCTTCCGGGTCGAGAACGGGGACCGCTCCCTCGTCTACTCCGGCGACACCGGCCCCTGCGAGGCCCTGCACGACCTCGCCCTCGACACGGACCTCCTGCTGTGCGAGGCGTCCTTCACGTACGGCAAGGAGGACATCCCGGACCTCCACCTCACCGGCCTCGAAGCCGGTGAACAGGCCGCCCGCGCCCGCGTCGCCCGGCTCGTCCTCACCCACATCCCCCCGTGGACCGACCCCCTCACCAACCTCCGCGACGCCCGTTCGGCCTACGACGGCCCGGCCGAGCTGGCCCGCGCCGGAGCGGTGTACGAGCTGTAGGGCCCGCCGTCGCCGCCTGCGGCGGCGAGCGCCCCGCCCCCAGGGCATGACGAAGCCCCCGACAACCGTGCGCGTTGCGGGGGCTTCGTCGTCCAGGGAAGGACGGGAGGGCTACTTGGCCTCGGCCTTCGCCAGCTCGGCCAGCTCGGCGTCGGACTCACGGCCCGGCGTCGGCAGGTTGAACTTGGTGATCGCGAAGCGGAAGACCACGTAGTAGAGGGCCGCGAAGCACAGACCCACCACGACCAGCAGCCACGGCTTCGTGGCGATGCCCAGGTTCAGCACGAAGTCCACCGCGCCGGCCGAGAAGCCGAAGCCGTCCTTCATGCCGAGTGCCCAGGTCAGAGCCATCGAGACACCGGTCAGCACCGCGTGGATCGCGTACAGCACCGGCGCGACGAACATGAACGTGAACTCGATCGGCTCGGTCACACCCGTGACGAACGCGGTGAGCGCGAGGGAGAACATCATGCCGCCGACGACCTTGCGGCGCTCCGGACGGGCGCAGTGCACGATCGCGAGGCAGGCGGCCGGCAGGGCGAACATCATGATCGGGAAGAAGCCGGTCATGAACTGGCCGGCGTTCGGGTCACCGGCCAGGAAGCGGGCGATGTCACCGTTGACCGTGCCCTTAGCACCGTCGTACGAACCGGCCTGCAGCCACGGGAAGGAGTTGAGCAGGTGGTGCATGCCGACCGGGATCAGCGCACGGTTGGCGACACCGAAGATGCCCGCGCCGACGGCACCGGAGCCGACCAGCCACTCACCGAAGTTGTGCAGACCCGTGCCGAGCACCGGCCAGATGTAACCGAAGGCCACACCGATGAACAGACCCGCGAAGGACGACAGGATCGGCACCAGACGACGGCCACCGAAGAAGCCCGCCCAGTCGGGCAGCTTGGTGCGGTAGAAGCGCTGGTAGATCAGCGCGACGACGAGGCCTATCACCACACCGCCGAGGACCTTGGCGTCGACCGCCTGCTCCACCATGGCGACCTTGTGGTCGACCACCGCCTCCTTCTTGGGGAGGCTGCCGTCGGTGAAGGTGCCCAGCACCTTCTGGAAGACCAGGTAACCGGCCACAGCGGCCAGCGCGGTGGAACCGTCGGACTTCTTGGCGTAACCGATCGCGACACCGACGGCGAACAGCAGCGCCATGTTGTCGAGGATCGCGCCACCACCGGCGGACATGAACTCGGCGATCATGTTCAGGAACGCCGGGAACGACTCCTTGCCGAGCATGTCGCCCTGGCCGAGCCGGACCATCAGGGCGGCGGCGGGCAGCACCGCGACCGGCAGCATGAGGCTGCGCCCGATGCGCTGGGCGACCGCCATCGCGCCGGCGCCGCGCTTCTTCTTCTCCGGTTGCGCCTCTTCGGGCGCCGCCTTGGTGGCCGTACTCATCGGATTCCTCCAGGTGAGGCGGGCACTCGGGAAGAGGGTCGGCCCGCTTATGGTCTACACCACTCAGTGGTTTAGACCTGTTGTAGCACGTGAAGCGGGCATAAAGGAATCCATACTTCCATGGCCTCAGCCACACGCCGAACGGCCCCCGGGTCCAAGGACTCGGGGGCCGTTCGCCTCACGGGGCAAGGGGTGGGCGCAGCGTCACGCTCCCCTCACTTCGCGTACCGCTATTTGACGTTCTCCTCCTCGATTTCCTCCGCTACCTCCTCCGGCTCCCGCCCCGGAGTCGGCAGATCGAACTTCGTGATCGCGAAGCGGAAGATCGCGTAATAGACCACGGCGAAACACAGCCCGATCGGAATGATCAACCACGGCTTCGTCGCCAGGCCCCAGTTGATGACGTAGTCGATCAGCCCCGCCGAGAAACTGAAGCCGTCATGGACGCCCAGCCCCCACGTGATCGCCATCGACGTGCCCGTGAGCAGCGCGTGCACCACGTACAGCAGCGGGGCGATGAAGAGGAACGAGTACTCGATCGGCTCCGTGATGCCCGTGACGAACGACGTCAGGCCGACCGACAGCATCATGCCGCCCACCACCTTCCGGCGATGCGGCTTGGCGCAGTGCGTGATGGCCAGCGCCGCCGCGGGCAGCGCGAACATCATGATCGGGAAGAAGCCGGACGTGAACTGCCCCGCCGTCGGATCACCCGCCAGGAATCGGTTGATGTCACCGTGCACGACCGTGCCGTCCGGCTTGGTGTAGTCGCCGAACTGGAACCACACGAAGACGTTCAGGAACTGATGCAGACCGATCACCAGCAGCGCGCGGTTCGCGACACCGAAGATGCCCGCGCCCGTGGAACTCAGATCGACCAGCCACTTGCTGAAGCTCGTCAGCGCGTCACCGATCGGCGGCCAGATCCACAGGCACAGCGCCGCGAAGGCGATCGCCACGAACGCCATGATGATCGGCACGAGCCGCCGGCCGTTGAAGAAACCGAGCCAGTCGACCAACCGCACGCGGTGGTACCGCTGCCAGAACCAGGCCGCCAGCAGACCCATCACGATGCCGCCGAACACCCCCGGATTCTGATACCCCGCCGCGGCCGGATCCCCGCCCGGAGTGACACACACCCCGTTCAGCAGGCCGATGGGCGTGTGCTTGGAGCCGGCAGGGCAGTCGTCGGGGAACTGGTGCAGCACCGCGTAATAGACGAGGAACCCCGCGACAGCCGCCAGCGCCGTCGAACCGTCCGACTTCTTCGCCATGCCGATCGCCACACCCACCGCGAACAGCAGCGGCAACCCCAACGACGAATCCAGCAGCGCGCCGCCCGCGCCCGCCATCACCTTGGCCACGTCGGTCCAGCCCAGACCGTCCTTGCCGAACACATCGGGCTGACCGAGCCGGTTCAAAATGCCCGCGGCGGGCAGGACGGCGATCGGCAGCTGAAGGCTGCGGCCCATCTTCTGGAGGTTCTGGAAGAGCGTCTGCGTCCACTTCTTCCCCGACGCCCGCCCCTTCGACCCCTCCGGCACCGCCGCCGCGTTCGAGCTCATCTGCGTCCTCCAGGCCGCCGCCCGGGCGACAGCTCCCTCGGTGTGTGCCGCATACTGGTGTAGACCACTCGTGGCGCGATGCGGGGCCTCCCGGAACGCACCGCCGGGTGGTCGCCATCTTTCGTTAGATGGCAGACATATGCCCGCGTAGTTGGGCTGAACGTGGGTTACCGTGTGAAAGCCGGTCGGCGAGACCGCCGAAGGGCCGAGACAACCAGGAGTGCACATGGCTTCCAAGGCTGAGAAGATCGTCGCCGGGCTCGGCGGGCTCGACAACATCGAAGAGGTCGAGGGCTGCATCACCCGACTGCGCACCGAGGTCGTGAACCCCGACCTCGTCGACGAGGCCGCCCTCAAGGCAGCCGGAGCGCACGGCGTCGTGAAGATGGGCACCGCCATCCAGGTCGTCATCGGCACCGACGCCGACCCGATCGCCGGCGAGATCGAAGACATGATGTGAGCCACTGAGCTCCTGGGCTCCCTGAGCTCCCGCCAAGGGCCCCGCACCGGTTCGCACCGAACCGGAACGGGGCCCTTCGCGATGCCGATAGGCTCATCACCATGTCTCGCATCGACGGCCGCACCCCCGAACAGCTCCGCCCCGTGACCATCCAGCGTGGCTGGAGCAAGCACGCCGAAGGCTCCGTCCTCGTCTCCTTCGGCGACACCAAGGTCTTCTGCACCGCCAGCGTCACCGAAGGCGTACCCCGCTGGCGCAAGGGCAGCGGCGAGGGCTGGGTCACCGCCGAGTACTCGATGCTGCCGCGCTCCACCAACACCCGCGGCGACCGCGAATCCGTCCGCGGCAAGATCGGCGGCCGCACCCACGAGATCTCCCGCCTCATCGGCCGCTCGCTGCGCGCCGTCATCGACTACAAGGCGCTCGGCGAGAACACCATCGTCCTCGACTGCGACGTCCTCCAGGCCGACGGCGGCACCCGCACCGCCGCCATCACCGGCGCCTACGTCGCCCTCGCCGACGCCATCACCTGGGCCCAGGGCAAGAAGCTCATCAAGCACGGCCGCCAGCCCCTCACCGGCACCGTCTCCGCCGTCAGCGTCGGCATCGTCGGCGGCGTCCCGCTGCTCGACCTCTGCTACGAGGAGGACGTCCGCGCCGACACCGACATGAACGTCGTCTGCACCGGCGACGGCCGCTTCGTCGAGGTCCAGGGCACCGCCGAGGCCGAGCCCTTCGCCCGCGAGGAGCTCAACGCCCTGCTCGACCTCGCCGTCGCCGGCTGCGGAGCCCTCGACGCGGCGCAGCGCGAGGCGCTGGCCGCGACGCTGTAGCTCCCACGAGGACCGGGACCGGGACCGGGACCGGGATCGCGCGGGGAAGCAACCGTCCGACGCGGGGCGCGCGTTCATAGCAGTACAGAGATACGGGCGTATGGTCTCGAAGACCATGCGCCCGTAGCCCGTCAACGGGGAGGGAACCGCTCCATGTCCGTGCGCCGCACCAGGCCCGTACGCCACCGCCGCACCACCGCCATCGCCGCTCTCGCCGTCGTCGCCCTGGCCGTTCCGCTGGCCGCCGGGTGCGGCGCGGCGGAGAAGGCCATCGACTGCGCGCGGCTGGTCACCGACGTGAGCCAGGACGTCGACGACCTCCAGCGCGCGGTGGGGAGCGCGACCGACGACCCCGGCAAGGCCGACGACGCCCTGGACACGCTGGACGCGGACGTGAAGAAACTCAAGGACAAGACGGACAACCCGGATCTGAGCAAGGTCGTCGACCACTTCCAGAGCGCCGTCACCAACGCCCGGAAGGCCGTCGAGCGCAACGAGACACCCGACCTGGGCCCGGTCAAGGACGCCGCCGGCGAGCTGACGAAGGTCTGCACGTCGAAGTAGGACGCGGGCGGTCCCGGGGTGCGGCGGCCCGGCCCGGATAATCGGCACCATGAAGCGCCTGATCCTCGCCACCCGCAATGCCAACAAGGTCACCGAACTCCGCGCCATCCTCGAGGGCGCCGGCCTCGACGTCGAACTCGTCGGGGCCGACGCCTACCCCGAGATCCCCGACGTCAAGGAAACCGGCGTCACCTTCGCCGAGAACGCCCTCCTCAAGGCCCACGCCCTGGCCCGCGCCACCGGCCACCCGGCCGTCGCCGACGACTCCGGCCTCTGCGTCGACGTCCTGAACGGCGCCCCCGGCATCTTCTCCGCCCGCTGGGCCGGCGCTCATGGCAACGACAAGGCCAACCTCGAACTGCTGCTCTCCCAACTGGGCGACATCGCCGACGAACACCGGGGCGCCCACTTCGCCTGCGCGGCGGCCCTGGCCCTGCCGGACGGCACGGAACGCGTGGTGGAAGGCCGCCTCGAGGGCACCCTCCGCCACGAGCCGTCAGGCGGCTTCGGCTTCGGCTACGACCCGATCCTCCAGCCCCTCGGCGAGACCCGCACCTGCGCGGAGCTCACCCCGGACGAGAAGAACGCAATCAGCCACCGGGGGAAGGCGTTCCGGGAGCTGGTGCCGGTGGTTCGGGAGCTGTTGGGCTGAGGCCCAAAGCCGGAGAAGAGCCCTTCGGCCATTGAAACGATGACCGAAGGGCTCAATTCCCTCAGTGCGCCCGGTCGGATTCGAACCGACAACCACTAGTTCCTAGGACTAGCCTCTCTGCCAGTTGGAGTACAGGCGCCAACATCGGTCACTCACTCTACTGTGTCGCGCTGCTTCGCTGCGAGGGGACAGTTGTGCGGGCGGACCGCTTGGAGAAGGTTATCGTCTGGCTGTGGCACGACGGGCACAAGTACCGCAGATTCCCGGCGCGGTTGTCCAGTCGGTCGCCGTTGATGTGGTCGATCTCCAGCACGAGCCGCTTGCCTTGCCAGATGTCCCCGATGCCGCACTCGCTACAGGTATGGGGCACACCCACTTCGTCGAGCGCCCGCCGGAGGAGGGCAGTACTTGTGCGTGGGGAGCCGGGGGCAAGCTCCCGAAGGATGTCGGCGGCGGACTTGCGCGTGCGTGACGGACGGCCTCGTTGGTGGCCCTGGCCGACGAAGTGGGATGTGGATATGCCGTGTGTGGCGATGCTTCGCTTCGCGAGAAGACGGCCTGATCCACCGTTGGGGCGGCCCAGGGCCCGCATCACATCGGCGAGGCTGTAGGACTCAGCGACGGCCTTTCGCAGCTCACTTTCCGGAATCAGCGGTCGCACACCGTTGCCCCGTCTGCCGGTGAAATGCGTGGTGTCGATGCCGTAGCGGTCCAGCTTCTTTCCGATGTGGCTGTACGCGCTGTCATAGGGTGGGACGCCCAGGTACTCGAGTATCTCCCGGATGCTGTGGCTGTGCGCGGCAGCCTCTTCGAGCAGTTCCTTGGGGTACGACTGTCGCTCTCGTTCGGGCAGCGGCTCTTCGGTGAAGTGAGCCGTGTCTATGCCGTAGTGCTCCAGGCGGTTGCGAAGGTATCTCCGGGGTCCGCTGCTCAAGGGCGCATTGAGCCTGCGCATCATGTCGACGAGACTGGTGGATTCGGCGGCGGTTCGCTGGAGCAGGTCGCGGGTGTACCGGATTGCCCTCGTCATGCTGCCGCCCGGCGCTTGCGGCCGCGGTATGTGTCGGTCGCCGCATGGCAGTTGGGACACAGGAACCGAAGATTCTCCGGCCGGTTGTCCCACCACTCGCCGTTGATGTGGTCGACCTCCAGACGGAGCGGTCTGCCGTTCCACTCCGTACCGTTGCCGCATGCGGCACATGACTCATCCACCCCGGTTCGCAGTAGCGCCCGGCGCAGACGATCGCCGGGTACGCGGCCGTCCGCCGGTGACCCCAGGGTGAGTGGATTCCTCGGCGTCCCGGCCGGACGGCCTCGACGGACCTGTGAGAAGTGCGAGGTGTCCAGGCCCAGTGCGGCGATCCGGCGGCCGATGTGCGCCTGGTTGCCACCCACCGGGCTGATGCCCAGGCGCCGGACCACCTCGGCCACGCTGCGTGAGATGGCGACCAGCTCACGCAGCGTCTCCTCGGTGTGCCGGACCCGGCCCGTCGAGAGGTGCGAGGTGTCTATCCCGGCCTCGGCCATCTTGGCGCGGATATACCTCCGGCTGCCCGGTGCCGACGTGCCGCCGCACCACCGCACCGCCTCGTCGTACGTCGTCGAGGTACGTGCGGCCTCGACGAGCAACTCATAGGTGTACTTGACCGGCATGGTGTCCCTCCCGAACGACCGATGAGTTCGAGGCCACGCAAGCGTTCGCGGCCTCGAACTCACCAACGAGAGGATCACCGGACAGTTACGCCATCAGTGCGACATGTCAGAACTTCGGCTCCGGAGCCGCCGAGTTGACCATTTCCGCCGCTTCCTCCTTCGTCGCCACCGACGGCGGCGAGCCCTCCAGCGGCTGGCGGGCTGTCTCCTTCATGCAGGCCACCGCCACCATGCCCACCAGCGCCGCCGCCATCGTGTAGAACGCGGGCACCATGTCGCTGCCCGTCGCGCTGATCAGGCCCGTGATGACCAGCGGCGTCGTGCCGCCGAAGAGCGACGTGGAGAGGTTGTAGCCGATGGACAGCGAGCCGTAGCGGACGTGGGTGGGGAAGAGGGCGGGGAGGGCGGCGGACATGGTGCCCAGGAGGCAGACCAGGGGGAGGCCGAGCATCAGCATGCCGCCCGCCACCGCGGCCGCGCTGCCCTGCTTCAGGAGCCAGAACGCCGGGACCGACAGGACGAAGAAGCCGCCCATGCCCGCCATCAGCAGGGGCTTTCGGCCTATCCGGTCGTTGAGGCGGCCCACGAAGGTGATGACGGTCATGAGCAGTGCCATCGTGCCGATCAGGATCAGCAGGCCGTGGGTGTCGTCGTAGTCCAGCTGGTCCGTCAGGTACGTCGGCATGTACGACAGCAGCATGTAGTCGGTGATGCCGTACGCCCCGGCCAGGACGACGCACAGGGCCAGCCGCGACCAGTGGGTGACGAAGATCTGCCGCAGCTCGGTGGTCTCGCTGGTGACGTGCTCGCCGGAGCCGTTCTCCTCCTCCAGTTTCTGGAAGGCCGGGGTGTCCTCCAGCTTCAGCCGCAGGTAGAGGCCGACGAGACCGAGCGGGCCGGCGGCGAGGAAGGGGATGCGCCAGCCCCAGTCGCCCATGGTGTCGCCGCCGAGTGTGGCGGTCATGACCGTGACGAGGCCGGCCGCGCCGACGTAGCCCGCCAGGGTGCCGAATTCCAGGAAGCTGCCGAAGAAGCCGCGCCGCTTGTCGGGCGCGTACTCGGCGATGAACGTGGCGGCGCCGCCGTACTCGCCGCCGGTCGAGAAGCCCTGGAGCATCCGGAAGCAGATCAGCAGGACCGGGGCCCAGAATCCGATCGTCGCGTACGAGGGGATGAGGCCGATGGCGAAGGTGCCGATCGCCATCAGGACCATGGTCAGCGCGAGGACGCGCTTACGGCCGATGCGGTCGCCGAGGGGGCCGAAGAAGAGGCTGCCCAGGGGGCGCACGAGGAAGGCGACGGCGAAGGTCGCGAGCGAGGACAGCAGCCGGACCGTGTCGTTCCCGGACGGGAAGAAGACATCGCCGATGGTGACGGCGAGGTAGCTGTAGATGCCGAAGTCGAACCACTCCATGGCGTTGCCGAGGGCCGCCGCCTTCACGGCGCGTCTGACGGTCTTCTCGTCCGTGACGGTGATGTCCGTGCGGCGCAGGCGGGGGTTCTTGCGGCGGGCGGCGGCCCGGAAGAGGTTTCTGTGGCGCCTGACCGCCTGCGGGTCGCGGTCGCGGTCGGTTTCGGCGTCGGCCTCGGTGCTGTTGCCGGTGGGCACGGCTCGGCTTCCTCTCGGTCGGGTCGTCGGCGTCGGTTCCGTCCGTCGGCCGCGCTGCCGCGCAGTGCTGTTCGTACGGGACACACACGAACAGCACTTCTGCGCGATTGCCGACGGCTCAAACCGTTCACTTGCTCGATCGCGAGATAGGTCACCCCGCCGAAGCCCCTCGTGGGAGAACCCGATGGTGGCCAAAGGGAACGCGGGGCGTGATTTCACCGTCACTCACCACGGGGGACGATTCATCCCCCGTGAACGAGGAAGAGAGCCCGATGACCGACCGCGCCGCGCCTCGCTGGGCGACTTTGCGCACCGTTGTCGCGACCCTGGCGGTGGTGGCCGTTCTGGTCTGCGGCGGGCTGTGGTTCAGCGAGGCAACGGAGCGGACGAGCACCGTGGCCAAGGCGCCGAAGACGGCGGCGGCACAGAAGGCGTGGGCGTCCGGGGAGGACTCGGCCGAGGTCACCGCGGCGGAACCGCGGAAGCTGCCCGGGGTGCGGGAGTGCGGGTTCCGTACGGCGACCGTGCGGCCGGAGAGCATCATCCTCAACTGCTCGAACGCGGTCATGGTGGCGAGCGGCATCAAGTGGCTCAGCTATGACGCGGCGGGCGCCGACGGACGGGGGGTGGTACAGGTGTCCGGTGGTGCGAACGGCGCGGCGTCGGCGTCGTATCCGGCGAAGTTCCGGCTCTACGGTGCGAAGAACGTGGACGGGGTGCGGGCCTTCACGGGGCTCGAGGTCGAGTACACGGGTGCCACGCGGGTCGGGGACCAGACGGAAATCTTCACGATCACGTGATGGGTATCCGTGGCCGGATCGCCCTCGCGATCTCCTTCGTCACCGCGCTGGCGGTCGTGTTCCTCGGTGTGGCCGTGCACCACATCTCCGGGTTGGAGCGCGGCCGGCAGGCGATGGCGTTCCAGGACGAGCTGCTGAGTTCGGCGCTTCAGGTGTATCAGCGGGACGGGACGCTCGCGCTGGGCGCGCAGCTCGATGATTCGGCGTTGCCGTTCGCGTTGTCGCAGGCGGTGGCGCGGGGTGAGTCGGGGACGTACATCAGCACCGGTGGTGACCCGCGGGTGTGGGCGGCGACCGGGGTCGGTGACGACAAGGTGTTGTCGGTGTCGGCTTCGTACCCGGATCGGGATCCGTTGCAGACGGCGCTGGACAGGGCCCTGGTGGTGGCCGGTGTGGCGACGGTCGTGCTGATGGCGGTGGTGGCGTGGTTCGTGGCGCAGAGCCTGTCGCGGCGGTTGCGGCGCAGTGCGGCGGCGGCGCGGCGGATCGCCGCGGGTGCGGCGCCGGACGCGGAGGCGCTGGCGACGGCCGGTCGTGACGAGGTGGCGGAGTTGGGTCGCTCGGTGCATCACATGGCGGCGTCGTTGGCGGCGCGGGTGGAGGCTGAGCGGGAGTTCACGGCGGATGTGGCGCATGAGCTGCGGACGCCGGTGGCGGGGCTGGTGGCGTCGGCGGAGTTGTTGCCGCATCCGCGGGCGGTGGAGATGGTGCGCGAGCGGGCGCAGACGATGCGGGTGCTGGTGGAGGATCTGCTGGAGGTGTCCCGGCTGGACGCGGGGCGGGAGCGGGCGCAGTTGGACGCGGTGGAGCTGCCGTCGTTGGTGCACGGGATCGTGAAGCGGGCGCGTGGGCAGCGCGGTGTCGAGGACGTGGCGGTCGAGGTGGTCGGCGAGGGCCGGATCGTGGCGACGGACGCCCGTCGGGTGGAGCGGATCCTGGTGAACGTGCTGGGGAACGCGGCGAAGCACGGGAAGCCGCCGATCGAGATCCGGGTGGAGGGCACGCGGATCGTGGTCCGGGACCATGGGGACGGTTATCCGCCGGAGCTGGTGGATCAGGGGCCGCGGCGGTTCCGTACGGCGGCGCCGGAGCGGGGCACCGGGCATGGTCTGGGGCTGACGATCGCGGTGGGTCAGGCGGTGGTGCTGGGGGCTTCGCTGGAGTTCGGTACGGCGGAGGGCGGCGGGGCGCAGGTCGTCCTCGATCTGCCGGAGGCGGATCCGCCTCCGGCGGAGGGGTGAGGGCCTTCCCGGTCTGCCGGACGGGCTGGAAAGTCAGCCCGTCCGGCGTTTGAGGACCGGGGTTCGGGGCGGAGCCCCGGTTCGGTGGTCTACAGCCCCAGGTCCTTGATGATCTTGGCGACGTGGCCGGTGGCCTTCACGTTGTAGAGGGCGCGCTCGACCTTGCCCTCCTCGTCCACGATGACGGTGGAGCGGATGACGCCCGTGACGGTCTTCCCGTAGAGCTTCTTCTCGCCGAAGGCGCCGTAGGCCTCCAGGACCTTCTTCTCCGGGTCGCCGACGAGGGTGACCTTCAGGGATTCCACGTCGCGGAACTTGGCGAGCTTCTCCGGCTTGTCGGGGGAGACGCCGATGACGTCGTAGCCGTGGCCGGCCAGGAATTCCAGGTTGTCGGTGAAGTCGCAGGCCTGCTTGGTGCAGCCGGGGGTCAGTGCGGCGGGGTAGAAGTAGACGATGACCTTGCGGCCCTTGTGGTCGGCGAGGGAGACCTGCTTGCCGTCCGCGTCGGGCAGGGTGAAGGCGGGGGCGGTGTCGCCGGGCTGCAGTCGCTCGCTCATGGCTCTCCTCAAGGGTTTTCGTACGCTGTGTCCAGGTCGTGTCGACTCCCGAGACTAGCCAGCTCCCCGATCGGGGGTGCCGCGGGGCACGGGGCCGCCCGAGCTGACAGACTGTCCATCATCAGTCTTAATCACTCTTATCGAGACGACGGAGGCCGCGCGGTGCCGGAAGCCAGGACCCCTGCGCAGATCGAGGCGGACATCGCCCGCAGGCGGAGCGAGCTCGCCGTGACGCTCGACGAGATCGGGGTGCGGATGCACCCCAAGACGATCATCGGGGACGCCAAGGCCAAGGTGGCCTCGAAGGTGGACCAGACCGCCGGGCGGGCCTACGTGGCGGCGAACCGGATCGTCTCGGACGTACGGGAGCGGTTCGTGACGGAGGAGGGCGCGCCGCGGCTGGAGCGGATCGTGCCGGTGGCGATGGTCGTCGTGGGCGTGGTGGGTCTGCTCACGGTCTCCTCGCGGCGTCGCAAGGCGTGAGGGATCAGTAGTCGGTCGGTGATCGGCCGTATCCGGTACGGGCCGATCGGCGACCTATGGCCTCGGCATCCCGCGCGGCCAGGTACGGTCATGGCGTGAGCGCGAACACCACCCACGACAAGCTGCCCATCCGGATGCTCCACGACCGGGTGCTGGTCCGGACCGATATTCCCGAGGGCGAGCGCCGGTCCACCGGCGGCATCGTCATTCCGGCGACGGCGGCGGTGGGTCGTCGGCTGGCGTGGGCCGAGGTGGTGGCGGTCGGGCAGAGCGTCCGTACGGTGGAGCCGGGGGACCGGGTGCTGTACGACCCGGAGGACCGCGCCGAGGTGGAGGTGCGCGGGGTCGCGTACGTCCTGATGCGCGAGCGGGATCTGCACGCGGTGGCGGCGGAGCGCCTGGAGGGGTCCGAGGACTCCACGGGGCTGTACCTGTAATCCGCGAATCCGTCCGGTTTGGTACGGTCGAAAGCACCCGACGAGACGCGCCGTACCGGGTCATGACAAGACGACGCACCCCTGTTGAAGCACGTTTCACGGAGGTGCCGTCATGGCATGGATCCTGCTCGCCGTCGCCGGTCTGCTCGAGGTCGGCTGGTCGATCGGTATGAAGTTCACCGAGGGTTTCACCCGGCTGTGGCCGAGTGTGTTCACCGTCGCGGGCATCGCGGCCAGCATGCTGTTGCTCGCGCAGGCCGCGAAGACGCTTCCCATCGGTACGGCCTACGGCGTCTGGGTCGGTATCGGGGCGGCCGGCGCGGCGGTGCTGGGCATGGTGGTGCTGGGTGAACCGGCGACCGCCGCGCGGATCTTCTTCATTGTGTTGTTGCTGGTGGCGGTGGTGGGGTTGAAGGCGACCTCGGGCCACTGAGTCGGCTGGGCGACTTCCGGCCACTGGCCCCTTCACGTGCCGCCCTACTAGCCGTGCCGCCCTACAAGTCGCCCAGCAGTGAGTCCCGGTCGTCTCCGCCGCCGCGCCCGTCCTGCCGTCCGTTGGGGCCGTTCGGGCCGAAGGGGATGTCCGGCAGGGACGGGAAGTCCGTCGGCGGGCCGGGCGGCACGATCGGGGACGGGAAGTCGGTCGGCGGGCCCGGGGGCGTCGGTCGGGTGGTGGTCGGCGGGGCGGACGAGGCCGGCGGGGCGCTGGACGTGGCCGGCGGTGGTGAGGACTCGGGGGTTTCCATGAGCGGGGCGCCGCCGCTCATCGTCTCCAGGTCGAATTCCTTGACGGGGGTGCCCTCCAGCGCGTCGGCGGTGTAGGCGGCCCAGATCTGGGCGGGGTAGCCACCGCCGTTGATGCGGGACAGGCCCGTCGCCCCGTAGAGGGGTTTCTGTTCGGCGCTGTCGGGGTCCTGGCCCATGACGGCGACGACGGTGGCGAGGTCGGGGGTGTAGCCGGCGAACCAGGCGGCCTTGTCCTCCTCCGCCGTGCCGGTCTTGCCGGCGGCGGGTCGTCCGGCCATCTGGGCCGCGGCGCCGGTGCCGTTGTCGACCACGCTCTGGAGAACGGAGGTGGTGGTGTCGGCGGCTTCGCGGGGGACGGCCCGTTTGGTGTCGTTGCTGGGGAGCCTGACGTTCTCGCCGCCCTTGGCGAGCTTCTGGACCAGCGAGTAGGGGCCGTGCCGGCCGTGGTTGGCGAGGGTCGCGTAGGCCTGGGTCATGTCCAGGACGCTCGCGGTGGCGACGCCGAGGGCGATGGAGGGGGTGCCGGTCAGATCGGGGGTGCCGGCGGGGATGCCGAGGGCGACGGCCGTGTCCTTGACCTTTGCGGGGCCGACGTCCTGGGCCATCTGTGCGTAGACGGCGTTGACGGACAGGTCGGTGGCCTTGGTGACGGTGACGCGGCCGTAGGACTTGCCGTCCTCGTTCTCCGGGCTGTAGCCGACGGGTCCGCCGGGGCCCTGGACCTGGCGGCCGTCGGTGCCGTCGTAGAGCGTGTTCGGGGTGATGGGGCGGCCGCTCTGGGTGGTGGAGTCGTTCTGCACGGCGGAGGTGAAGACGAACGGCTTGAAGGTGGAGCCGACTTGGTAGTCGCGGCGGGTGGCGTTGTTGACGTACTGCTTGGTGTAGTCGACGCCGCCGTAGAGGGCGACGACCTTGCCGGATCTGGGGTCGATGGAGGCGCCGCCGGCGCGTACGTAGCTGTCGACCTTGCGGTCGGGGCTCAGTTCGTCCATCAGTTGCCGCTGTACGGCCTTGACGAAGGCGTCCTGCTTCTTGCGGTTGATGGTGGTGGTGATGCGGTAGCCGCCGGCGGCGAGGGTCTGCTCGTCGATGATCTTGTTGCCGGTGAGGTAGTCCTTGACGGCTTCGACGAGATAGCCGCGCTGGCCCGACATGCCGTTGCGCGCCCGGGACTTGCCCGGCGGCGGGAACTTCATCGTGGCGCGCTCGGCCGGGGTGAGCCACTTCTTCTTGACCATGCCGTCGAGGACGTAGTTCCAGCGGCTCAGGGCGTGCTGCTTGTTCTCGGGGTGGGCGCCGACGTCGAAGGAGCTGGGGGCGTTGAGGAGGGTGGCGAGGTAGGCGCCCTCGGCGGTGTCGAGCTTGTCGGAGTCCTTGCCGTAGTAGGCCTGGGAGGCGGCCTGGATGCCGTACGCGTTCCGGCCGAAGTAGCTGGTGTTCAGATAGCCCTCAAGGATGTCGTCCTTCGTTACTTCGCGGTCGAGTTTGATCGCGATGAAGAATTCCTTCACCTTGCGGGTGATGGTCTGTTCCTGGCCGAGGTAATAGTTCTTGACGTACTGCTGGGTGATGGTGGAGCCGGACTGCTTGCCCTTGCCGGTGACGGTGTTCCAGGCGGCGCGGATCATCGCCTCGGGGTTGACGGCCGATTCGGAGTAGAAGTCGCGGTCCTCGGCCGCGAGCACGGCGTGCTGGACGTTCTTCGACACCTTGGTCAGTGCGACGCTCTCCCGGTTGACCTCGCCGTCGCGGGCGAGCTGGGTGCCGTCGGCATAGAGGAAGACATTGCTCTCGGCGACGGCGGCCTTGTTGGCCGGTGGGATGTCGACCAGCAGATATCCCGCGATCACACCGCCCGCGACCAGCAGGATGATCAGCAGAACGCCACCGAACAGCATGCGCCAGGTGGGCACGGCCCGGCGCCATCCGGTGCGCTTGGGGCGGCGGGGCTTGCCGCCGCCCGGACGGCCGGGCTGTCCCGGCCGGGCGCCCTGGCCCCAGGCCGCCCGGTTCGCCGACGCGTCACCGTCGCCCGGGGGCCGCTGGTGTGGCTGCTCGTCGCTCATGTCTGTAGGGACTCCTCGGCCGTCGTCGGGGGTTCAGCCACGGCGAACGGTGTTGTCGGGCCGTTCCGATGTAGTCGTCTGCCCCGGAAAACACTCTCGCACCATGCGGTCCGCGCCGAAGCGGCGTGGCGCACCTGCGGCAGCTGTAAAGAGCCGTTTGGGTCAGGCCGTTCACTCCGAGGAGTGAAAAACGCGTGGTCCGGGCCGGAGCCGTGCGGCTAGGCTCCTGCGCTTTGGGGTCAACGGACTAACGAGGTTCAACGACAAGAGGTGACACGGGGATGCGCCTGTACGCCGCGGTGGCGGTCAGCGGTTTCCGCCGGCACGCCACCTATCGGGTCGCCACCGCGGCGGGGGTGTTCACCAATACGGTCTTCGGCTTCATCATCGCCTATACGTTCATCGCCCTGTGGGACGAACGCCCGCACCTCGGGGGCTACGACCAGGCGCAGGCCCTGACGTTCGTCTGGGTCACCCAGGCGCTGCTCGCCCCCGTGGAGCTGATGGGCGGCGGTTTCCAGGACGAGCTGCAGGAGCGCATCCGGTCCGGGGACATCGCCGTCGATCTCTACCGTCCCGTCGACCTCCAGTTGTGGTGGCTCGCCGCCGATCTGGGCCGGGCGGCCTTCCATCTGCTCGGTCGCGGGATCGTGCCGCTGGCCGTCGGTGCGCTCGCCTTCGATCTGGTCCTGCCCGCCGATCCCGCCCGCTGGGTGGCCTTCCTCTTCTCGGTGTTCCTCGGCGTCGTCGTCAGCTTCGCGCTGCGCTATCTGGTGGCGCTGTGCGCGTTCTGGCTGCTCGACGGCGCCGGGGTCAACATGATCAGCGTGCTGCTCGGCATCTTCTGCACCGGGATGCTGCTGCCGCTGAACGTCTTTCCGGGCGTCTTCGGCGAGACCGTGCGGCTGCTGCCCTGGGCGGCGATGCTCCAGGTGCCGGCCGACGTCGTACTCGGGCAGCACACCGGCCCCGGTCTGGCCGGGGTGCTGGCGTTCCAGGCGGGCTGGGCGGTGGCGCTGCTGGCCGCGGGCCGGGCGCTGCAGTCGCTGGCCACGTCCAAGGTGGTGGTGCAAGGTGGTTGAGGCTTCGGCGCGGGGTGCCGAGGCCGGGGCGGCCGAGGGGCCCCTCCCGCGGCTGCTGCACGGCATACGGGCGTACGGGCTGATCGTCGCGATGTGGGTGCGCTCGACGATGGCCTACCGCACGTCCTTCGTGCTGACGGCGGTCGGGAACTTCCTCACCACCGGGCTCGACTTCGTCGCCATCCTGCTGATGTTCTCGCACATCGACGCCCTCGGCGGCTTCTCCCTCCCGGAGATCGCGCTGCTGTACGGGGCCACCAGCACGTCGTTCGGTCTCGTCGACCTCTTCCTCGGCAACGCCGAACGCGTCGGCCGACGGGTGCGGGACGGCACGCTCGACACGCTGCTGGTCCGTCCGGTGCCGGTGCTGGCGCAGATCGCCGCCGACCGTTTCGCGCTGCGCCGGCTCGGGCGGGTCGTCCAGGGTCTGGTGGTGCTGGTCTGGGGGCTCGCCCGGGCGGACATCGCGTGGACAGCGGTCGACGTGGTGCTCGTACCGGTGATGCTGATCAGCGGGGCGGGCATCTTCGCGGCGATCTTCGTCGGGGGTGCCGCCTTCCAGTTCTGGGCCTGTGACGCCTCGCAGGCCCAGAACTCCTTCACCTATGGCGGCACGACCCTCCTGCAGTACCCGCCGACGGTGTTCTCGCGGGAACTGGTGCGCGGGGTGACCTTCGTCGTCCCGCTCGCCTTCGTCAACTGGCTGCCCGCGCTGCGGATCCTGGACCGCGAGGACCCGCTGGGGCTGCCGGGCTGGGTGGACTTCTGCGGCCCGCCGGTCGCGCTGGTGATGATCGCGCTCTCGGGGCTGGCCTGGCGGGCGGGCCTCAGGAGCTATCGGAGTACGGGGAGTTGAGCAGTGGCGACGGGTGCCGGTGACCGCGATGACACATTCATCGAGCTGGACGGTGTGGAGAAGGTCTTCGACGTCCGCCGCAAGGCGGGCTTCCTGCGCCGGGAGCGGCATCAGGTGCGGGCGGTGGACGGCATCGGTTTCACCGTGCCGCGCGGGGAGATGGTCGGCTACATCGGGCCCAACGGCGCCGGGAAGTCCACCACGATCAAGATGCTGACGGGCATCCTCGTGCCCAGCGGCGGCCGGCTGCGCGTGGCGGGCATCGACCCCTCCCGCGAGCGCACCAAGCTCGCCCGCCGCATCGGGGTGGTCTTCGGGCAGCGCACCACGCTCTGGTGGGACCTGCCGCTGCGCGACTCCTACGGGCTGGTGCGCCGCATGTACCGCATTCCCGAGGCCCGTTACCGCGCGAACCTGGAGCGCTGTGTCGAACTCCTGGATCTGGGCGAGCTGTTGGCGGTGCCCGTGCGGCAGCTCTCCCTCGGGCAGCGGATGCGCGGTGACATCGCCGCCGCCCTGCTGCACGACCCCGAGGTGCTCTATCTCGACGAGCCGACCATCGGTCTGGACGTGGTGAGCAAGGCGAAGGTGCGGGAGTTCCTGCGGGAGGTGAACGCGGAGCGGGGTACGACCGTGCTGCTCACGACGCATGATCTGACCGATATCGAGCAGCTCTGCAAGCGGGTCATGGTGATCGACCACGGGCGGCTGGTCTACGACGGCGGGCTGGACGGGCTGCACGCGGTCGGGGAGAGCGAGCGGACGCTCGTGGTGGACCTGGAGCGGGCGCTGCCGCCGATCGAGGGGGTGCCCGGGGCGCGTACGGTCAAGGTCGAAGGGCCGCGCCAGTGGTTGGCGTTCGCGGCGGGTCAGAGCGCGGCGCCGATCGTGGCGGCGGTGGCCGAGCGGTATCCGCTGGTGGACCTGTCGGTGCGGGAGCCGGACATCGAGGCCGTCATCGCGAAAATGTACGCGCAGCGATCGGGGATCTAGCAGACGCTCGTTAGGCTGTTCGCCATGATGAGCGAGCTTCCTGACATGAGGGCCTCCGACGCCGAGCGCGAGCGGGTCGCGGAGGTCCTGCGCGAGGCCGTCGCCGAGGGGCGGTTGGACATGGAGGAGTTCGAGCAGCGTCTGGACGCCGTGTACAAGGCCCGTACGCACGGTGAGCTGGTGCCGCTGGTACGGGATCTCCCCACCCCCGCGCAGGTGTCGGCCGCGCCCGCCCCGGTGGTGTCCGGGGGCGGCTGGGGGGAGCGGGTCGGCGGGCCGGGCACGTCCAAGGGGGCCATCGGCATCATGGGCGGCTTCGCGCGGCGGGGCGGCTGGACCGTGCCGCGCGCGTTCACGGCCCTGTCCATCTGGGGTGGCGGCCAGATCGATCTGCGCGAGGCGCGCTTCGAGGGCCGCGAGGTGGTCATCCGCTGCTTCGCCGTCATGGGCGGGATGCAGGTCATCGTGCCGCCCGAGCTCGATGTCGAGGTCTCGGGCTTCGGCATCATGGGCGGTTTCGGCGACCGGGCCACGGGCCCGGGCACCCCCGGCTCCCCCCGGGTGAGGATCACCGGCTTGGCGATCTGGGGCGGTGTGGGTGTGGAGCGCAAGCCGATGCGTGCCGAGCGCGATCGGCTGCGCGAGGGGCGACGTGCGGAGCGGACGGACCGTTCGGACGGGCCGGCCGGTCTGGACGGGGACAGGCTGCGGAAGCGGCTGGAGTGACGGGGCTTTGACGCGCGTACGGCCGGGTGGGGAGACTCCCACCCGGCCGTACGTGTACGTCCCCGTGCTTACAGCGCGGCCGAGGCCTGGCCCTTGAGGGTTTCGAGGTCCACGGCGTCGGCCATCGCCCGGTAGCCGGCGTCGCTCGGGTGGAGGTGGTCGCCGGAGTCGTACAGCGGCAGCAGCCGCTCCGGGTCCGCCGGGTCGCGCAGGGCCGCGTCGAGGTCCACGACGTCGTCGAAGACGTGGCCGGACCGGATCTGCTCGTTGACGGCCTGGCGCACGGACTCCTGGACCGGCTTGCCGCCCCGGTGGCCGCCGAAGGGCATCAGCGTCGCGCCGACGACGCGCAGCCCGCGCGCGTGCGCCCGCTCGACCAGCTTCCGCAGTCCCGTGGTGATGCGGGAGGGGTCGGTCTGCTGCGGGAGGCGGAGGATGTCGTTGACGCCCAGCTCCATGACCACGGCCCGTACGCCCGTGCGGGTGAGCACGTCGCGGTCGAAGCGGTCGAGGGCACTGGGGTTGTTCGCGGGCACGGTGGCCGAGCTGCCGAGCAGGACGCGGTTGCCGCTGATGCCCTGGTTGAGGACGCCGTAGGCGGGCGCGCCCGGCTCGGTGCGCAGCCGGGCCGCGAGGAAGTCCGTCCAGCGCCGGTTGGCGTTCGGGGTGGAGGTGACGCCGTCGGTGATCGAGTCGCCGATCACGGCGACGGCGCCCTTCGCGTCCTTGGTCCAGACGTCCACGGCGGTGACGTAGCGCCAGTACTTCGTCTTCGTCCGGTAGAGCGCGCCGTCGAGGTCGTCGACCTGGTCGCCGGGGGCGAGGTAGGAGGTCTGGCGGGCGTGCGGGTGGTGGGTGACCGGGCCCGAGGGGGTCGGTGAGTACGTGGTGACGAGCAGATCGGTCGCCTGGGGGACGACGAGCCGGACGGGGTCGCTGATGACGGAGTGCCCGGCGGGGATCGTCACCGTGGGCCGCGCGCCGAAGGTCAGCCGGCGCATGCTGCCGGGCGCCGCGTCGGCGGTGCCGGGCCCGGCGGCGAGGGCGAGGGAGACGTGGGTGAGGGCCAGCGGCCGGGTGCCGTAGAGGTTGGAGAGCTGGATGCGCGCGCCGGTGCCGCCGATGGTGGTGTGTACGACGTTGCGGATCGACTGTCCGGCGTAACCGTTCGGGGTGTTGGGCTCGGCGGCGGACGGTGAGGTGGACCAGGAGCCGATCCACGCTCCCGAGGCGGCCGACGTGGCGGGGCGGCCGGGCTCGGGCACGCTTGTCGCGGAGCGTCCCTCGGGGCCGCCGACCCCGAGGAATATCGCGGTCGAGACGACGACCACGAGGGCCGCCAGCGCGGCGAGCACGGCATAGGCCGTGCCGCGGGGCAGGGGAGGCCTGTTCATGGGCGGATTTCTCCTGGAGGGAATGCGGAGCGGACGGCTCCGAGGGGTCGGAACCACGGGACGGGACTAGCACTGATCAGCAACAGCGCCCTCGCGGTCCGATCGCCTCACCATGATCCCACGGTGAAGCGCGGGTGTGCTGAGCGGCAAAAGGTCACGGGAAGGCCTCGGGAACGATCGGAGAACGGTCGGGAGAGCGATCGCGGATGTGGCCACCGATACGGCCACGGCGCGGTCACGACTGTCGGCAGACGCGGTCACGAGACATGCCCCACGCCGAGGCGTGTCACATGCGACTTGTCAGACGCCGGGAACTCCACGTCCGTTCCCCGAGTACCCCGGGTAGGGACAATGCACATGACGACAGCCGGAACGGGTGGTGCGGATGATTCAGTCCAATTCGGAGGAGTCGGCTGCCGCCGAAAGGGTGATGCCCGCTCGGCCCGGCGGATTCACCTACAGCGCGGCGGACGAGGAGAAACGGCGCGGGGTGCGCCGGATGAAGGCCACGGCGACCGGCCTGCTCGCCGTCGTCGCCCTGGTCTACGCCCTCGCGAAGTGGGCGCAGTCCGCGGGCGCGGGAGGCTGGGCGGCCTATGTGGCCGCCGCCGCCGAGGCGGGCATGGTCGGCGCGCTCGCCGACTGGTTCGCCGTCACCGCGCTCTTCCGGCGCCCGATGGGCCTGCCCATCCCGCACACCGCCATCATCCCGACGAAGAAGGACCAGTTGGGCGTCTCCCTCGGCGAATTCGTCGGCGAGAACTTCCTCTCCGGCGACATCGTGCGCGGCCGGCTGCGCGCGGTCGGCATCGGCTCCCGCCTCGGCACCTGGCTCGCCGATCCGGACCACGCCGACCGGGTCACCGCCGAGCTGGCCACCGCGCTGCGCGGCGCGCTGACCGTGCTGCGCGACTCCGACGTCCAGGCGGTCGTCGGCGAGGCCATCAACCGGCGGGCCGACGCGCAGGAGATCGCCCCGGGCCTCGGCGCGATGCTGGAGAAGATCGTCACGGACGGCGGTCACCACCGGGTCGTGGACCTGCTGTGCGTCCGCGCGCACGACTGGCTCGTGGAGCACAGCGACTCGGTGATGGACGCCGTCACGGGCGGCGCGCCCGGCTGGACGCCGCGCTTCGTGGACCGCAAGGTCGGCGAGCGGGTCTACAAGGAGCTGCTGCGCTTCGTGACCGAGACCCGCGACATGCCGGACCACCCGGCGCGCGGCGCCATCGACCGCTTCCTCGCGGACTTCGCCACGGAGCTCCAGTCCGACACGGACACCCGCGAGCGGGTCGAGCGGCTGAAGTCCGAGGTGCTGGGCCGCGCCGAGGTACAGGACCTGATCGCCTCGGCGTGGGGTTCGGTGCGGGCGATGATGGTCGCGGCGGCGGACGAGCGCAGCGAGCTGCGGATGCGGGTCCGCGCGTCGATCCTCTCCCTGGGCACGCGCATGACGAGCGACGACCGGCTCCGCGCGAAGATCGACGGCTGGCTGGAGGACGCGGCGGTCTATGTGGTGACGACGTACCGGGACGAGATCACGCTGCTGATCACGGACACGGTGGCGAGCTGGGACCCCGAACAGACCACCCGCAAGATCGAGGCCCACATCGGCAGGGACCTCCAGTTCATCAGGATCAACGGCACGGTGGTGGGCGCGCTGGCGGGCCTGGGCATCTTCTCGGTGTCGCGCCTGCTGGGGGCGTGACGCGTACGCCCGCCGGGCGGGTTGACCTTTCGGCGTCGCGGCCGCGCGGGCCGGCTGGTGCCGCCGGTGCCGCCGGTGCCGCCTGCGGCGGCGAGCGCCGCGCGGGCGCGTCCTCAAACGCCGGACGGGCTGGTAGGGGCTGAGCCCAGCTGACAGCAGCCCGTCCGGCGCCGTAGCCGTCGTCGACCAGACCTTGCGCAGGGCGTGATGGCCGGCGGCCACCTGGTCAAGGGGTCCGGGCGCCGCACCCGGATGGCGGCGTTCGGCCGGGGTATCGGTGGGAACCCATGGGGAGCCCCCCGACGGAAGGAAGCGGCCCCATGGCGAAGAACGCCCACGTGCGGCACAGCGGTGACGGAACGGCATTCTGGATGCTCAACGGCCTCTACGAGATCAAGGCGTCGAGCGACGAGACCAACGGCGCGGCGACCGTCGTGGAGATGACCCTCCCGGAGGGCATGGGCCCGCCGCCCCACACCCACCCCGGGACCGAGAGTGTCTACGTCATCGAGGGGACGGTGCGCTATCACATCGCCGACGAGACGTTCGAGGGCGGACCCGGGTCCTTCTTCCATATCCCCGCCGGCACCTGGGAACGGTTCGAGCCCACGAGCACGGTGCGGCTCCTGGTCACCTACGCGCCGGGCGGCATCGAGGCCTTCTTCGCCGAGGCGGGCGAACCGGCCCAGCGACGCGAGCTCCCGCCCATGTCGGACACGTCGCCGGACGTCGAGGGCCTCATCGAGACCGCCAAGCGGCACGGGCTGGAGATGCGTCCGATGCCGTGACGCGTGGGCGCTGTGCCGATGATTGGGCCGGTGGTCGACCTGCCCCGGCCCTTGGGCCACCTCCCCGGCATCCGCGCCCCCCGCAACGAGTCATCCGCCGGTGGGGAAGACATCGGGTCTCGCTCACGTTCCGTGTACGAAGTGATCATGGAACCTATGTGAAGGGACGACGATGTCCGTGAAGTTCAGCGAGGAGACACGGAAGCTGCTGGACGGGAAGAACTTCGCCACTGTAGCCACAATCAACCGGGACGGCGGGCCACAGACCTCAGTGGTCTGGATAGCGAGAGACGGGGAAACGGTGGTGTTCTCCACCACGGCGGGGCGTCTGAAGGCCCGGAACCTCGCCCGGGAGCCACGGATCAGCCTCACGGTGTTCGACACCGCGAACCCGTACCACTCCGTGGACATCCGGGGCACCGCCGAGCTCATCGAGGACCCGGAGAAGGAGCTCCCCCGCAGGCTCTCGCAGAAGTACCTGGGCGAGGATCCGCCGACCGAGCCGGACGAGGTGGTCCGGCTGGTCGTCCGGGTGACGCCGCACAAGGTCACCGGGTTCTCCGCCTGAGACCGACAAGGGGCCCGGCCTTCGGCGGACTTGCGGGGCGGGGCGGGGCGGAAGCGAAAAGGAGGCGAGGGGGCCCGGAACTTCCGGGCCCCCTCGCCTCCTTTTCGCTTCCGCTCGGGGCCAGTCACCCGCTGCGGACGTGCTGCCGCCGTCGGTTGCGCGGTCAGAGAGCGAGCAGTCGGACGAGCAACGCCAGCAGCGTGCCCGCTGTGAACACCGACCCCAATACCGTGAACAGCAGGTCGACAGTCGTTACGTCCCACCCCTGGATCGCGAACCGGCGGGGATCCTCCGGATCGTATCGGACCATGACAAATGCCCCCACGCCGAAGGGACCTCCGATGGCTCCGCGCCCAAACCTGGATGAGTACTCGCACGCGCGGCCGTCCCGGGTCGTCCAGGCTGCGACCGGGTAGTGAAACGTGGCACCTTCGTCGTTTCGGCTGACTTCGTGACGAACGATCCGGCCCTTTACGGCGACACCTCTACGACGGAGAGTGCTGGCACGGCGGAGTCCGTACACGCCGAAGCCAAGGAAGCCCACGCCGATCGTCAGCGGGATGAGCGAGAAGAGCCATTCACGTTCCATGCGTTGTGCGACGCGTGCGCGGGGGTGTCGGTTGCGAATGGGGCAGTGTGGTGGCGGTTTGGGCTCTGATCGTGCACGGGGCTGTCCGGTGGTTTCGTCCCAGCCGAAGCGGGTGGGCGTGCCGCCCGCGCTGTCACCGGAGCTGCGTTGGGAGCGGGGGGTACGGCGGGAGATGTGCGCTTGGCCGCTGCCGTGATGGCCGAGACCGTTCGGCCCTTGCGCTCGCCATTGAAAGCCGGGGTCCGTAGTGATCAGACGGCTGAGGCGGGTGCCGCCCAGTGGGTCGGCCTCATGCCGCTCGTTCCCCAGCGGATGCCGCGCCGCACGATGCGCGCCACGTGGCTGGCTGCCGCCCGGTCCGTCTTGCGGGCTCGGCGTGGGGGAGGCGTGATCGTCTGGGGCAACTCTGCCGGACGCAGGGCCCCGTAGTCCGTGAACCGCCTGGTACCGCAGTCGTTGCAGCGCGCCTCACCATGGGCTTGCGTCCAGCCCGACCGATGCCCGCAGCTCCCGGGCCGGCTGCCGGTCTCGCCCTTCACAGCGCGTGCGCCCTTCGCCGGTGCGAACGTACGGCGACCAGGGCGTCGCCGGCCTTCTCCTCGTCCCCGCCCGCGATGGCCCGTCGCCGGGCGCTTTCGAGTTCGGCGCACTCGGCGCAGTTCATCAGACTCGTGGTTGCCGCGCGGGCCGCTGCCCGCTCCTCGCTCGTCGCCAACCGTAGGGCTCCCGCCGGGACTTCCCACTCGAGGCCGCCGCCGGGCGTTCTGACCTGTACGCGGTCACCGGCGTGTCCGATCACTTGCATGAGCCGATTCTCCCGGGTGTCCATCACGAACACACCGACCCTGTATGTCATCCGCTACACCCTTCCAAGGTTCGAATGCGCGCCAATTCGTCCACCGCAGGCGCAACTTGCGCCGGACATTTTCGGCGGCGGACGCGGCGTATCCAGAATGCATCCGCATGGCGCTCACGACAAACTTCAATCGATGGAGCGACAAATTGAAGAACGACACTTCGTGGACTGGTGCTTGGGGATTTCATTGGTCAGCATTCGGGTCCCGGCCGCAGGGGTCGGGGCACAGGACAGCGGAGGAGCTACGCGTGGGACAGCAGGCACAGCGCACCGCCAGGCGGCGCAGGCTCGGGGCGGAGCTGAGGGCGCTCCGGGAGGCGGCGAGGGTCACACCGGAGGAGGCGGCGGTCGCCATCCACGGTGACAGGTCGAAGATCAGTCGGCAGGAGACCGGGCGCCACCGTGTCACCCGCCTTGAGCTGGATGTGCTGCTGAGCCTCTACAAGGTCAAGGATGAGAAGACGCGGGAGTGTCTGGTCGCCCTTGCGTCCGAGGGTCACAAGAGGAGCTGGTGGCGCCAGTACGGCGAAACCCTGCGACCGAGCTTCAAGGAAGGACTGTCCCTGGAATCCGACGCGACAAAGATCCGCGCCTTCCAAGCGCAAGTGATTCCTGGACTCCTTCAAACCAGACCGTATGCAACCGCAGTAATGACTGGTTCGGATCCACTGCCAGACGAAGAGCTTGAGTTCTATCTCGATCTGCGAATGGAACGGCAGGAAGTTCTCCGGCGAGAAAAGCCGCCAAGCTACATGTGCATCATGCCCGAAGGCGTCCTTCGCCAGCAGATCGGCGGGCCGGTGGTGATGGCCGAGCAACTGCGACGGTTGATCTGTCTCAGCGAGTCGCCTGAGATGACGGTCCAGGTCACCCCCCTGTGTCAGACCGCCTTCACCTGCACAGGTGGCTCGTTCGACGTCTTCTCCTACCCGGAACCCATGGGCTTGGAGGTGGTTCAAGTCGAGTATCTCGACGGCGCCCTGTACCTGGAGGAGGATGAAGCCGTCGCAAAGTACGGGCGCGCGTGGGCACGGCTTCAGGCAGCGGCTCTCCCGGCGCAGCAGTCCATCGAGTTGATTGCATCGATCGCACGTGAACTTGAATCTGAGTGAGGTACGCGTGAAACGCCACAATCTGCCCGCATACGCGTGGCGCAAGTCCTCTTACAGCGATAACCAACAGGTCGGGTGCGTCGAAGCGCAGCTGACCGACGACGGCCTCATAGCCATAGGCGACAGCAAGGACCGCGCCAGAGGCGCCTTCGCCTTCACACCCTCCGCGTGGGTGTCCTTCCTCGGCGCCGTCCGACGCGATGCGTTCGGCAATCAGGGTGCGGGGTGAGAAGCCCCGCCGGTCGGCGTCCAGACGGCCCCAGCGTTGGTGCGGCCACCACGGCTACCCCTCGTACCGCGACCGGTACAAGACCACCAGCGCCAGCCCGGCACCAAGCATGACCAGCCCCCCGCCGAACGCCATCGACGCGCTCATCGGCGGTCCGCTGTGGGCCAGTTCGTGGCCGTCGCCCGACACCGGGCCCGCGTGCGGGTGGACGGTCGGGGGTGGCATCGGGCGGGGCAAGGGGGGCAGGGGCCTCGACCCCGCCGTGGGGTCGGCGGTCCCCGCCGACGCCGACGGGCTGTCCGTCACCACGCCCGTCACCACGCCTGTCACCGCGCCCGTCGCCGCGCCCGCCGTCGGGGCCCACGGGCCCGGACGCGACGCGGCGGTCGCGCTCAGCGCGGCCAGGGCGCACACGAGCAGCACGCCGCCGAGCGCGGTCGCCAGGACCGCCAGACCGGCTGTACGGGACCTTCCGCCCTGTTCCTTGCGCATGTACGAAAATATGCATGGATAAGGACGCGGGACCCGGCAACACACGCGCCGGGTCCCCCGGACGTACGCCCGCCGCTACGCCTCCTTGAGTACCTGCCGCTGCCGCCCCAGGCCGTCGATCTCCAGCTCCACCACGTCCCCGGCCCGCAGATACGGCTTGGGTTCCGGTTGGCCCATGGCCACGCCCGCCGGGGTGCCGGTGTTGACGACGTCGCCGGGGTGGAGGGTCATGTACTGGCTGACGTACCGCACGACCTGGGCGACCGGGAAGATCTGGTCCGCCGTGCTGCCGTCCTGCCGCAGTTGCCCGTTCACCCACAGGCGCAGCCGCAGGTCCTGCGGGTCCGGGATCTCGTCGGCGGTGACCAGCCATGGGCCCAGCGGGTTGAACGTCTCGCAGTTCTTGCCCTTGTCCCACTGGCCGCCGCGCTCCATCTGGAACGCCCGCTCCGAGACATCGTTTGCCACCGCGTACCCGGCTATGGAGGCGAGGGCCTGCTCGTCCGTCTCCAGGTAGCGGGCCGTCCGGCCGATGACGACGGCGAGCTCGACCTCCCAGTCGGTCTTCTCGCTGCCGCGCGGCACGAGCACCGTGTCGTCCGGGCCGACGACCGTGTCCGGGGCCTTGAGGAAGAGGACCGGCTCGGCGGGGACCTTCACCCTGAGTTCGGCGGCGTGGGCGTGGTAGTTGAGGCCGACGCAGACGATCTTGCCGATGCGGCCGACGGGCGGGCCGATCCGCAGGCCGGTCGGGTCGAGCGTGGGCAGGACGCGGGCGCCGACGGCGGCCCGCACGTGTTTCAGCGCCGACTCGTCCGCGAACAGCCCGGCGTCCACGTCGGGCACCAGGGCCGACAGGTCGCGCAGTGTGCCTTCCTCGTCCAGCAGCGCCGGGCGTTCCGCACCCGCCGGTCCCACACGCAACAGCTTCATCCGTATGACTCCCACGGTCGAAGGGACGGCCCGGACGGTCTTGTCCGGACCGGCCGATGGGGGACGGCCATCAGGTGAACTGGCCGATCGTGCAAGAACGGCGGCACCCTCCGCAAGTCCACGTCCGGCAGTTGGACCGTCACATGGACCCTCATACGCGCGCCTTGGGCGCCGACTTCGGCGTCCGAAGGGGCGTCAGGTACGCCCGTTCGGCCGCCGTCCAGGCGGTGGTGGTCGCCAGATAGAGGCCGGCCGCCAAGGGCACGATCGCGGCGGTGACGAGGGTGCCGAAGGTGAGCAGCGGAAGGATCTTGGTCAGGCCCGTCATGCCCGGCACCTGGTCGGCCCCGGGGACCGGCATCGTGGCGGCAGCCTTGCGACTGCGGGTGTACGTCCACGTCGCCACAGCCGCGATGAGGGCGAACAGGCCCAGGTAGACCAGACCCTGCGGGCCGAAGACCCCGCCGTGGCCGAGCGCGTCCGCCCACCGGCCGCCGAGCGGGGCGCCCAGCAGGGTGTGGTCGAGCAGGCCGTCACCGCCGGAGCCCGTGGCGAAGAGGTGGTACATCACGTAGAACACGGGCAACTGCACCATGGACGGCAGGCAGCCCGCCATCGGCGACGAGCCGGCCTTGGCGTACATCTCGCTCGCCGCCTTGTGCAGCCTCTCCGGGTGGTTCTTGTGCTTGCGGCGCAGCTTCTCCAGCTCGGGCGCGAGCTCGGCGCGGGCTCCCTCGCCGCGCGCGGCCGACCTGGCCAGGGGGTGCAGGGCGAGCCGGACGCCCAGGGTGAACAGGACGATCGCGGCGGCCGTCGCCGAGGCGCCGAAGAGCGGGTCGATGGCATCGGTGAGGTGGGACAGCAGGGTGCCGAGGAATGCGAAAACGGACATGGGTGAGCCCTCCACGGGGTCTCGTCGTGCCGGAAACAGAAGGGGTTTCGGCGTGACGAGCCGCGCGGGCTCAGCTCAAGTGCGGTGAAAGGGCGGGAGCGGAGCGCCTACGCGGCCGTCGGGAGGGGACGGCCGGGCGCTCGGGGCCGGGGGCGGCCCTGGGCATCGGGATCGCGTTGGGCGAGGAACGCCGTACGCAACTCCCGGTCCCGTATCGCGGTGCGTATGCGGGTCGGTGTGAGCGGGCCCGTGACGCGGGCGGCGAGAACGGCGCAGGCCAGCAACGCGGCCGCGACGGCCGTCGTCGCGGCCAGCGCGACGGCGCCCACCAAGCCGCTCTGCGCGAGCAGCAGTTCGGCCAGCAGGAAGAGGAGCACGCTCATGTGCGTACGCAGGGTGTCGCGCAGGACATGACGCATGATGTGTTCCCCCTCCCCGCAGATCCCCGCAGACCGTTCGTTCAGTCGTTCGTTCCGATGCTAGACGGTGCCACTGACAACCGGCACATCCGGGCCCGGATCCGTCGCCAACACCTCGGAGTCCGGCCGTTCGTCCGCCGTCTTCGGCCCCAGCCAGGAGACCGCCAGCGCGACCGCCAGGTTCACCCCGAGGGCGACCGCCCCCGCGTTCACTCCCCACAGCGGGTCGTTCTCGGTGAAGACCAGCGCGCACACCAGGGCGCCGCCCGCCACCAGACCGCTCACCGCACCCCACAGCGTCAGCTTTCGCCACACCAGGCCCAGCAGAATCATGGGGACGAGCTGTGCCATGCCCTCGTACGAGATGAGCGACAGCCGCACCAAGGTATTGGGCTCGGTGTAGGTGAGCAGCAGGGCCAGTCCGCCCGCCGCCACGACCACCACCTGCGCGCCGGTCTTCTGCCGGTCCGGGCGGCCCGCCAGCCCGGGCATGACGCCCAGCACGCTCTTGCCCCACATCGTCCCGATGACCAGCATGAACACCGCCATCGGGACGATCGACGACAGGGCCCCGGCGACCCCGATCACCCCGACCGCCCACGCGGGCAGGGAGTCCACCACGAGCTTGAACAGCGCCAGGTTCGACCCCGGGCCGGCCAGGCCCGGCACCACGAAGATCGCCGCCATTCCCAGCAGCATCGGCACGAACAGCAGCACGTTGTAGAACGGCAGCAGCATCGCGTTGCGGCGCAGCCCGTCGGCGTTGCGCGCGCCGAGGTAGCCCGCCACGGTCGTCGGGAAGATGGCCACGGTCAGGGAGTTCAGGAAGCTCGTCGTGACGAACCAGCTGCCGCCCAGGCCGCTGCCGCCGTGCCCGGTGAAGGTCAGCCAGTCCGGCTTCTCCGCCACGAGGCGGTCCAGGAAGGGCCCGTAGCCGTCGAAGTAGTGGAGCGGGACGTAGATCGCGAGGAAGCCCAGGGTGCCGATGACCAGCACGTCCTTGAGCACCGACACCCAGGCGCTGCCGCGCAGCCCGCTGACGACCACGAAGCCCGTGGTGACGGCGAAGGCGATGAAGTAGGCCCAGTTCAGGCTGATCGCGCCGTAGGAGATGGTCGAGACGACCACGCCCATGCCGGTGATCTGCAATTGGATGTACGGCAGCAGGCACACCGTCGCCAGGATCGCGACGGCCGTGCCGAGCCACGGGCGCCCGTAGCGGTGCGCGACCATATCGGTGATGGAGACGAGGCCGTGCTCGCGGGCGTAGGACCAGAGCATCGGCCCGACCACGTAGCCGATCGCGTAGCCGCAGGACATGTACGCGATGACGTAGAGGACCGGCGCGCCGTGGTTGTAGCCCCAGCCGGCCGCGCCGAGGTAGCTGAAGCTCGTGTAGCCCTCGCCGGCCATCAGCACCCAGATGAAGACCGTGCCCATGCTGCGGCCGCCCACCGACCACTCGGTGAGCCCGCCGCCCGAGCCCCGGCCCCGGACGGCGAAGAGGCCGAGGGCGACGGTGAGGACCATGAAGACGCCGAAGACCGACGTCGCGACGGTGGCGTTCACACCCGGCCCCGCTTCCGGTCCCCGCGCCAGGCGAGGAAGACGGCGGCCGGTGTCAGCAGGGTCGCCAGCAGCAGCCAGAAGAAGAGGAAGGGGAGGCCGACCACGGTGGGATGGACACGGTCGACGAGGGGGAGTGCGCCGAGGAACAGCGCGTAGGGGGCCAGCAGCCAGAGCAAGGCGGGACGTTTCAGCACGGGGTCGACCCTAGGGTGTGTCCGCAAATTCGCGCCTGGCCCGCGACGCCTGGCACGCACGCTCGCTGCGTTGTCGGGCTCGCCCGAGTACGCCCGGTACGAGGGCGACCCTCCGCCTTGCGATCGCACGCACCAGACGCCGCGGGCCACGCCCTTCGGGCGTACGCCGCGACTTTGCGGACACACCCCAGGTCGTGATGCGGGCGTCCCCGCTTTCGGCCCGCCTCGGTGGTGGCATCGGCTCCAGCAGTGGCATCGGCGCAGGCCACGCCTCCCCACAGGGGACCGGTCGGCTGTAGCCACGCTCACCCCTTCGGGTGTAAACGCTGCCTGCCCGCCGTGCATTTCAGGGTGCGATAGGCGCAGCGTGTAGAGATGGACCGCCATTCAGTGCTGTTCGGTGAACGAATTGATTCCGCTTCTTCTTCCTGGCTCCGCGGAACCGGTGAGTGACCATGGAAACAAGGGAGTTGCCCTTGCGCCGCGACGCGCCAAGCGCACCGAAGGAAATCCCGTCGGCGCCGTCTGGGCATGTTCGACGCCGACGCTGCGCAGTGGTCATGGCCGTCGTTCTCGGAGCGGCCTATGCCCTTCTGGCCACCGATAGTGCCAGCGCGCTCCAGTTCGCCTTCGCGGGGCGTGTGCCGATGCTCATCAGCGCGGAGAAGATCAGCGTTTCAGGGCTGTCGATCACTCCGGGACTATCGTCGGGAAATCATTCCGATGCGGCACTCATGTCGCTCTTCCAGGATTTTCAGGCCGACCGTGTCTGTGTGACCTCCGTGGTGGAGCTGCCGGTTATCGGAGCCACCACGGCCCGCCTGTATGCCGACACGCTGTCCGCCTCGAAGTTCACCATCGAGACTTCCTCCCTCACTTCGTCCCGCGTGTCCCTGTCTTCGGCCGGCTTGGAAACCGAGCGGGATCCGGCAACTCCATTCCGGCTCACCGCGGGCTCTTTTCACGCATTCAAGGTCCGCGTCGAACCACGTGCCTTCGCCGCTGCGAGCCTCACCGCGAAGGGATTCCACGCGGACTTCGTCCGCGGCCGCCAAGGCTGCCCAGTCAGCCCTCTTCGGGGTTCCGGGAAATGACGATGAACGATCTGTGGCCGAACACTCGCTCCCGTTGGCTGCCCTGGTATCGCACGCGCCCGTTCTGGGGCGGCTTGTTCATGTGCCTGGGCGGCGTCGAAATTGTGCTGACCACCTGGGACGGCCTGAACATGCTGCCGTTCTCGGGAACCGCCGGCGCCTCCGCATGGCTGCTGGGCTGCCTGTGTCTCGTGTCCGGGCTCGCCACCTGGCAAGCCCCCGAAAGGCGCACTTTCCCGGGGGTCCTCGCGCTCGTGCTGTCCCTGGTCAGCCTTGTCGCGGCGAACATGGGCGGCTTGTTCCTCGGATTCCTCTTGCTGGCATCCGGGGGAGCGATCACCGTGGCCTGGACGCCCGAGCCGCGTAGCAGCAAGGCATCGTAAGGAACCACCTCCCAAGAAAGGTCATGCCTTGGCGCGTTGGGAACTGGGCAAGTTCGACGAGTGCCTCGATCTGGCAGGCATCGATGACGCCAGACTTCGGAAATCGTATCGGACGTGCTTCAAGCTGGCGTTGAAGACGGACTGGACCATGGCCATGGCCGGGGCGTTCCTGCCGCCGCAATACCGGCCCGCAATGGCCGCTGTGGGAGCCGTGGTGCGCTGGGTGGACGACCTGGCGGACCACCGCAAGGGCAGTGTCGCGCGCTTCTCCGAGGAGACCCACGAACTTCTGACGGAAGTACGCTCGGGATATTCGGCGCACCCCGTGCGTGCCGCGATCGTGCACAGTATCGCCGCGTTCGCATTGCCGGTGCCGGCCCTGGAGAAGTTCGTCGCGACGACCCGAGGGGACATCGGCAGAACCGAGTTCGCGACCGAGGCGGAACTGTCGGAGTTCGCCCGGAGTGCCGTAGGCGCGCCCGTTCTGCTGGGTTGTCCGCTGCTGGGCGGACCGGCCGACGATCCCGCGTTCGACCACGCGGTGCTGTCCTTTGGCGAGGGCCTGGACAGGGTGGACAACCTGCGTGACATCTCCGAGGACGTGGCGCGCGGCTGGCTGGGAATCTCGACGGAGACGCTGGACAAGTGCTCGGCGGACCGGACGGATTTCCTCAACCGCAGGGCGACCCCCGCGGTGCTGCGGGCACTGCGCTGGGAAGCCGACCGTGCCGCGGCTCTCCTGTCCGCCGCCGACACCGTGACGGCCGCGCTGCCTCCCTACGGCAAAGCCGCGATCGACACCATGCAGTCCCTGTACCGGCTGCATCTGCGGACCGTGACCGAGGACCTGCCCGCTACGTTGCGCCGGCGTCCGCACCCGCGCCCGGCTTCCCTGAAACGGCTGGCGGTTTCCTCGCTGCGGTCCGTATTCGACGCGGTTCCGCCACCCCGCGCCGAAATGGCTCCCGTATGCCCGACCGCCGCCGCGCCCATCGTGCCGGAACAACTCCATGACGTACGCAGTTGGGCGTCACACCGGGCGATCAGTGCCGAACTGAGGCGTTGCTGCGAAGAGGTGGACGACACGCTTCTCGCGCCGATCCAGAGCCACGCCCTCCTGCCGGTCGGAAAGCTGCTCAGGCCGGTGCTGACCGTGGAAGCCGCCGGAGCCGTCGGCGGGCGCACCGACACGGTTCTGTCCGCCGCGGTCAGCACCGAACTCGTCCATGTCGCGAGCCTGATCCACGACGACATCATCGACGGTGACCACCAGCGGCGGGGCCGGGACTCGGCCCCCTTCCGCTTCGGCGCGGACCTCGCCCTCCTCGCCGCCAACGGCCTCGTCATGAAGGCCCTCCAAGGGCTCTCCCGCTGCGGCGAGCAGGGAGTCAGCGCGGAGCGCGTCGCCCAGGCCTTCGCCGAGGCGGGACGCACGGGCGAGGACCTGGCCCTCGGCGCGGCGCTCGAACTGCACATCTCGGACGATCTCACCTGCGGGGTCGACGCCTACTTGGAGATGATCAGACTCAAGACCGCCGTGCTCTTCGCCTACGCCTGTCGGCTCGGTGCGTATCTCGCCGAAGGCGGCGACGACCAGGTCCAGGCACTGAGTGAGTACGGACTGGCTCTCGGCATGGCCTTTCAGATCCGTGACGATCTCTTGCCCTACGACAGCACCTCACAGGCCGCGGGCAAGGACGCTGCCAGTGACCTGCGCAACCATCGTCCTACCCTGCCCCTCCTGCTCGCGCACGCCCACGCCTCGCCGCCTCAGCAAGCCGAGCTGCGGGCCTTGTGGAACGACGCCGATTGCGAACGGGCCCTGCCGGCCGTGCAGCGACTGCTCCGGAGCACCGATGCGATGACGCGGGCCAGGGACTTGGCCGTCGCGTACACGGAGCGAGCCCAGAGCCACCTGGACCGGCTGCCCGACTCCCCCTACCGCAAGCGGTTGCGCCACGTGGCACGGCAGGCCACGCACCGGATCAGCTGAAGCCCGGGTGCGGGTGCGGAGAACTCAGGTGGTCAGCACCACCTTGCCTTCGACCTCGCGGGCTTCCAGCGCGGCGTGCGCGTCGGCGGCGCGTGCGAGGGGGAAGCGGGTGATCAGCGGTACGAGGCGGCCCGCGGCGGCCTCGGCCAGGGCGCGGGTGGCGAGCTCGCGCATGCCCCCGGCGGGGACCATGGCCGGGCCGATCGCCCAGGTGACGGTGAGGGCGCGTTCGACGATGTCCTGTGTGGTGATCTCGGTGGCCGTCCCGGAGGCCCAGCCGTGCAGCAGGAAGCGGCCGCCGGGGCCGAGCAGTTCCAGGGCCTGGCGCCCGGTCGTGCCACCCACGCCGTCGAGGACCACGCTCACCTGACGCCCGCCCAGGGCCTCGCGCACGTGCGCCGGCCAGTCGGCGTCCCGGTAGTCGACCGCGACATCGGCGCCGAGCTCCCGTACGCGTGCCGCCTTCGCCGGGCCGCCCGCCACTCCCACGACCGTGGCTCCGGCCCGGCGCGCCGCCTGGACGAACAGGCTGCCGAGGCCGCCGGCCGCCGACATCACGAGCACCGTGTCGTCGGCGGTGATGCCCGCGACGGACAGGACGCCCTGGGCCGTGGAGCCGGTGGTGATCGCCGCGACGGCGGTCTCGGCGTCGAGGTGACCGGGGATGTGGTGGAGGGAGCCGACGTCGGCGACGGCCTGCTCGGCGTACCCGCCGTACCCCCCCAGCTGCGCCACGACCCGCCGGCCCAGCCACTGTTCGTCCACGCCCGGCCCCACCGCCGACACGACGCCGGCGACCTCCCCGCCGGGGACGACCGGCAGCTCCGGCGGCTGGTGCGGGCCGACGGGGAGACCGCGCCGGAGGGTGGTCTCGATCCAGTGGACGCCGCTCGCCCGCACATCGATCCGCACCTGACCCTCGGCCGGAACGGGGGCGGGGACCTCTTCGTGGCTCAGGTTCCCGGCGGGGCCGAAGGCGTGCAGCCGTATCGCGTGCATGTCGTGCGCTCCTGGATCGGTGCGTCCCGGGGGTGGGGCGGCGTGATCACTCTCCAACATCGACCTTGCTTGAGGTCAAGGAAGCGAGGAGACTGAGGTCGACCCCGGTGATCGTGCCCGAATTCGGGCAGGATTATGGTGAACATCCATGACGATAAGCACAACGCTATGGTCCTTCGCTCTGGTCGTGGGCCTCCTCACCCTCACCCCCGGCCTCGACACCGCCCTCGTCCTGCGCACGGCGGCACTCGGCCGCCGCCGACGGGCCTGGGGCGTGGTCCTCGGCATCCAGACCGGCATCCTGGTCTGGGGCGCGCTCACATCGCTCGGGGTGACCGCGCTGTTGACGGCGTCTCAGGTGGCGTACGAGATCCTGCGCTGGGCGGGCGCGGTGTATCTGCTGTGGATGGGTGCGCGCATGCTGATCGACGCCTGGCGCGGCATGCGGGCCGACGGAGCGGACGAGGCACCGGCCTTGAAGGAGGCCGAGACCCTGTACGAGGGGTGGCGGCAGGGCGCGCTCACCAATCTCCTCAACCCCAAGGTGGGCGTCTTCTACGTCGCCGTCCTGCCGCAGTTCATCCCGGCCGGGGCCCCGCACTTCGCGACCGGTCTGCTGCTGACCTGCGTGCACATACTGCTCGGCCTGCTCTGGTCGATGGCGCTGATCGCCTTCGCCCAGGCCCTGCGCGGCTGGCTGCAACGCCCCGCCGCGCGAAGGGCCCTCGACCGCGTCACCGGCACGGTCATCGCGGGCTTCGGCCTCAAGCTCGCCCTGGGCGACTGAGCCGGAAGGGGGTGGCCCCGCTCAGCCGCCGAACTGCTCGCGCAGCCTGACCGTGCACGGGGGATACCCCTTGTTGGCCTTCTTGGGCAGGATCGAGAAGGAGCCGTCGTCGTTGTGCACGGCCACGTGGGGGACGCCCTTGAGCGACTCGGGCTCGCACTTCTTGACGATTTTGTGCAGCTCGGTGACCGCCTGCGCACGCGTCTTGTTGGACAGGGAGCGGAGGACGGTTATCTGCTGCTGCGCCACCCCGTCCACGACGACTGGCTGTTCCAGGGTGATCCACCACGTGGTCATCGACATCCCTTCCCTCGGGTCCGGGCATGCCTACCCACGCGTACCGAACCGGAATCGCATGATGTGCGTGCGGCCGTACCGCCAGGCGCCAGGCGTCGGCTGTATCCCAATGCCGGCCGGCGGAGGTGACTGCTCCGTCACCTCCGCCGGTCCCGGTCGCTACCGGGCAAGCCGGAGATGCCAGCCGAGGTCGCCGTGGATGCCAGGTACCAGGCTCGCGGTGTACGTCTCGGGGGCAGGGCGGTCGGCGTCCTCCCATGCTGCGAGCCAGCCCCGCAACACGGTCAAGGAGGCGGAGTCGGCCGCGTCGGCGGCGATGGTGCCGTCCTGCTGAATCACGGCGGCCGTGTTGCGGGTCGAGTGCCCGAGTCCGATGACGTCTGCCTTCAGCTCGGTCATCGTCAGCCGGGAGCCGGTGGTGGCCAGCCACACGCGCAGGCTGGACCAGTCGATCTCCTCTCCCTCGTACTGCTCGGTGTGGCCGGACTCCCGCAGGCGGTCGAGGACCCCACGTGCCCCGGAGTTCTGCCAGTCATCCTGATCGCGCCAGGCGATCGACACCCACGACGTGGCCGGGATGCGGCTCTCCCAGTCGACCCACCGGGCCGGGACGGAAAAATCGCTGCGGGGAGAGAAGCCGGTCTCGATGTAGGAGCCGGGGAAGATTGATTCGACGCGCGGCTGTCCGTTGCTGACGCGGATCACGGCACCGATCGCCAGATTCGGCACGGCGGCGATCGGCAGCGTGGCCACGATCAGCCCACCGTCCACGACCTGGTTCACCCACGCCTTGGGCAGCAGCGGCGGCGTGCACCAGCCCACCACGCGGTCGTAGGGGGCCCGGCCGGGGTAGCCGGCGGTGCCGTCCACGGCGAAGCAGCGGATGTTGTTCACCCCGCGCTCGGCGTGGATGTGGTTGGCCCACCGCGTCAGATACGGGTCGATGTCCAGGCTGGTGACCATGCCGGTCGGCCCGACGAGTTCGGCGAGCAGGCCCCCGGAGAGGCCGGAGCCGGTGCCGATCTCGGCGACCTTCATGCCCATGCGGACGTCGAGGGCTTCCAGCTCCCGGTGGATGAAGACGGGGTTCGTGCGGTGGATCGTCGCGCCCCGGGCTTCGTGGTGGGTGTAGTGCTGCTCGGGGACTCTCTCGGCGGCGGCAGCGACGGGGGTCATCGGCGTTCACTCCTTAGTGGAAGGTCGGGACGCGTGCCTCAACTGATCCGAGTGGGTGAGGGATACGCGTCAACGAGGCGCCAAGTTGACGCGCTCAGATGACGAGAGCGGCGTAGTGGTGCCATCCGGCCTCGGTGTATTCGCCAACCGGTCCGCCGCCGGGAATCGCTGTCCACGCGTGGTATTCGGTGGGCGGCGGGGAGAACCGCACCCCCAGACACCAGTCCAGGCGCCGGCCGAGGAGGGATGCGGCCAGGACCGACCCGAGCGAGATTTCCGCGCACGCCACCCGGACCGGCCAGAGGCGGCCGGTGTGCCGGACGGCGGCAACCAGAGCCTCCGCCCGGTGCGGCGCAATCGGACGACGCCCGGCACGGCGAGCCAGGCGGGCAGCTCGGACGGTGTAACGGAAGGGCAGCCCCAGCAGCACCAAGGCCAGGCCGAGGCCCACGGCCGCCGCCAGGCGGTCGCGGAAGGAGCCGGTGCGGATGGTGGAGTACGACTCCATGGTGGTCATCGCCACCACCTCCACCGGCGGGACTGGGACACAGGTTCCCCCGCGATGCCCTGCGCGGTGAGGGCATCAGCGACGGTACGGACGTCGGCAGCGGCCCGCTCGGGGCTCAGGCCGTAGACGGCGGCGTACTGATTGGCGGCCTGGTCTTCGCTGCTGCTGGCCACAAGGAACAGCACCGCTGCGGCGGCGGTCGGTGTGAGGTAGGTCCAGCGGCCGGTCCTCTCGTTCAGGATGGCTCCGCCTTCGTCTGTGAGGATCGGGTGAGCGCCTTCACGGAGCTGCCACACGGCCGCTCACCTCCCATCGGGCCCCGGCCTGTTCGAGCTGCCGCAACCACACCTCGGTCACGACCGCCACATGCAGGGCGCCTTGGGCGGTGGCCTGCCCGGCCGCCGCGCGGGCGAGCATCGCTCCCACCGGCCCGTCGGTCACCAGGCCCATGGCGCCAAGGCGGGAGGACGGGCCGAGCAGGCGGCGGAGGGCGGGTGCGTGCTGGACGAGCCCGGCATAGGAGAGCGCGTTGAAGCCACCCTTGGTAACCCGCTCAAGGACGAAGCCGGGCAGCATGTCAGTGCCCGTGAAGGCTTCGGCCAACAGCGGCTTGTACCGTCCTGGCGTCCCGCGCTGGTCGGCCGGCACGGCCAGGCAGGCCCGGCGGACTTCGTTGTCCAGGTACGGCGCTGCGATGCCGTGCTCGTCGAGGGCGAGCGTGCGCCAGCCGCTGGTGTCCGCTCCGATACGGGCGAGGTCCTGGCTGTCTGTCCACGTCGCCAGCCGCACCGGCGGCTCCGTCAGCTCGTCGGCCGCTGTGGTGAAGGCGTCAGCGAGCTGGTGGCGCACGTCGGTGTTCATCCAGTCGGCCGTGGCCAGCAGCGGCGTCCACGCGATGGGACGCCGTGCTTGCGGAACCCACTGCCTCGGGGCCTCGCGCAGTTCGGCTGCGGCCTGGCGCCAGCCGTCCGCCAGTCCGATGCGGGCCGCAGGCCGGGCTCGGCCGAGCACTGACCACACAGAGGTCTGCCGCAGCCGTGCGTGGCCTTGGGCGTGCTGCCAGGCCCGAGGTCGCTGCCGCTCCCGCAGCAGATCAGCCAGGTACGAGGATGAGGCGGACAGCAGCCCGTCCCCGGCGACGCCCGTCAGATGCACGCCCGGCGCCGCCTGGTGGATGATCACGGCGTCCAGCACGGTTCGCTTGACCGCCGCCGAGACCGCGAACGCGTTCGGCGTGTCCGTGAACGGCAAGGCCGACGCGTCGTTCAGCCCCGCGTAGTAGACCGTCTCCTGCGCCCCGGGAACCTCGTGGTGGCGCAGCTGGGGCACCACGGCAGCCGTCCGCTGTGCGTAGGCGAGATCGTCGTCCCGCAGTCGCTCATCGGCGAACGTCACCGCTGTCACCGGCCGGTGCCGCGCTGCCAGGCAGGCCAACGTGGTGGAGTCCAGGCCCGCGAGGTCCGCGCTCACGGGGCGGCCGTCCATGCGGACTGCGACCGCCTCGGCCAGGGCCGCCCGCACGGTCGGCGCCGCCTCTCGCAGGTTCACCGGCTCGTACTCGGCCGGCTCGTAGCGAACGGTCCGAGCGCCTTCGGGGGTGATCTGGAGCAGGTGCCCGGTGGGCACCCGGTTCACGGCGCGGAACAGGCTCCGGGAGGCCAGGACATCGAGCTGGCCGAAGGCCAGGTGCGCCGCGAGCGCGATGGGATCAGCCGGTGCCCCGTCCAGCGCCGCGAGGGCGGTGGCGGAGGTCGCCCACCAGGTCCCGGCCGCCTCCCGCCGGTAGTAGACCGGATGCTGCCCCGACAGGTCCCCGATCACCGCCAGCGTCGGGCCGCTGCGGGCCGCCACCAGGTAGGAGCCAGGCCACCGTGTAAGCGCCTGCCACTGCTGCGCCCGCACGATGGTTAAGGCTTCCTCTAGTTGCCGGGCGCTGGCCCCGCACACGCCGATCACGGCCAGCACCATCGCCCCCGACCCGGCCGCACGGACCTGGCTCTCGGGCCAGCCGACCGTCCACGTCTCGCCCAGCGCAGTCACCGGCCGCCCTGCCCGGGGCTGCCGGCTGGCCGGGCCGCCCTCCCATCCCGTGCACCACCGCATCGTGAGCCTCCCGACTCCCTCGTCCTCGAGACCGGACATGACCTGCAAAGGCCCGGGGGGGGGGGGGGGGGGGGGGGGGAGGGGAGAGAGGGGGGGGGGGGGGGGGGGGGGGGGGGGGGTGGTTGGGGGGGGGGGGGGGGGGGGGGGGGGGGGGGGGGGGGGGGGGGGGGGGGGGGGG
>NZ_JBVIQR010000016.1:0-59564 GCF_055576875.1 Streptomyces sp. NPDC033229
CGCCGCGATCTGGCACAACCACAAGACCGGCCAGCCCGTCATACGCTCCTTGATCGCTTATGACCACTGATCACATCGGAATGACTCGTCTAGGGGACGGCATGGGCCTGGAGTCCTACGCGTGGGCAGGGGCGTTTACACCGGCAGAACGATGTCCGGGCCGGTCGGGAAAACCATCATGGACACATGACCACCGCGACCTTCACCCCCACCGCCGAGGGCGCCCGACCTGGCGCCACCGCCCCCCACTCCGAGCCCGGCCACCCGCGTCATCCGCTGGGCAGCACGATCCGCGCGATCAAGGTCTTCGCGGGGGCGGCCGTCAGCGTCGTCCTCCTCGGGGAGCACAACGGCAGGCGGTGACACCGCCGGGGCCGTGGGCTTCCCCTACGCGTCCTCGCCCGTGAGCAGCGCGTCCGCGTCGACGATCCGGTACGCGTACCCCTGCTCCGCCAGGAACCGCTGGCGGTGTGCCGCGAAGTCCTGGTCGACCGTGTCGCGCGCGACGACGGAGTAGAAGCGCGCCTCGTGGCCGTCGGCCTTCGGGCGCAGGACCCGGCCGAGACGCTGGGCCTCCTCCTGGCGCGAGCCGAACGTGCCCGAGACCTGGATGGCGACCGTGGCCTCGGGGAGGTCGATGGAGAAGTTCGCCACCTTCGAGACGACCAGCACCGAGATCTCGCCCTGGCGGAACGCGTCGAAGAGCTTCTCGCGCTGCGCGTTGGTCGTCTCGCCCTTGATGACGGGCGCGTTGAGGTGCTCGCCCAGCTCGTCGAGCTGGTCGATGTACTGGCCGATGACCAGGGTCTGCTCGCCCTGGTGCTTGGCGACCAGCGCCTCCGTGACCTTCCGCTTGGTGGCGGTCGTCGCGCAGTAGCGGTACTTCTCCTCCGTCTCGGCCGTCGCGTAGGCGAGCCGCTCCGCGTCGGTCAGATTGACGCGGACCTCGACACAGTCGGCGGGCGCGATATAGCCCTGTGCCTCGATCTCCTTCCACGGCGCGTCGAACCGCTTCGGCCCGATCAGGGAGAAGACGTCGGACTCGCGGCCGTCCTCGCGGACGAGCGTCGCGGTCAGGCCGAGGCGGCGGCGGGCCTGGAGGTCGGCGGTGAACTTGAAGACCGGCGCGGGCAGCAGGTGTACCTCGTCGTAGACGACCAGACCCCAGTCCCGGGAGTCGAACAGCTCCAGGTGCGGGTAGATGCCCTTCCGCTTCGTCGTCAGGACCTGGTACGTGGCGATGGTGACCGGCCGGATCTCCTTGCGGGTGCCGGAGTACTCGCCGATCTCGTCCTCGGTGAGCGAGGTGCGCTTGACCAGCTCGTGCTTCCACTGGCGGGCCGAGACGGTGTTGGTCACCAGGATCAGCGTGGTGGCCTTGGCCTCGGCCATGGCGCCCGCGCCGACGAGGGTCTTGCCCGCGCCGCAGGGCAGGACCACGACGCCGGAGCCGCCGTGCCAGAAGCCCTCGACGGCCTGCCGCTGGTACGGCCGCAGCGACCAGCCGCTCTCGTCCAGCTCGATGGGGTGCGCCTCGCCGTCGACGTAGCCCGCGAGGTCCTCGGCGGGCCAGCCGAGCTTGAGGAGGGTCTGCTTGATCTGACCGCGCTCGGAGGGGTGGACGGCGACGGTGTCGGGGTCGAGCCGGGCGCCGACCAGCGGCTGCACCTTCTTCGACCGCAGGATCTCCTCCAGCACCGGCCGGTCGGTGCTCTCCAGGACGAGGCCGTGGATGGGGTGCTTGACGAGCTTGAGCCGCCCGTAGCGGGCCATGGTCTCGGCGATGTCGACAAGCAGGGCGTGCGGCACGGGGTAGCGGGAGTGGGCGACGAGTGCGTCGACGACCTGCTCGGCGTCGTGGCCCGCGGCCCGGGCGTTCCACAGGCCGAGGGGGGTGATGCGGTAGGTGTGGATGTGCTCGGGAGCCCGCTCCAGCTCCGCGAAGGGGGCGATGGCGCGGCGGCAGGCGTCCGCCTGCTCGTGGTCCACCTCGAGCAGGAGTGTCTTGTCGCTCTGGACGATCAGAGGTCCGGTCACGCGCTGGGCCCTTTCGCTAGCGGTCGGCCGGTGCGGGTCCGGTCGGAACCGCACGGCCAAACCTCCAGTGTGCCGCATCCGGCGAAATGCGGGCGGGGGCCGACCGGGTCGGCGGTCGGGGGCGGGCCGGTGCGGCTGGTACCGGCCCGACCCCGACCGCCCGAGGGCGGCTAGAGGGTGATGCCGCCGCCGAGACCGATGCCGAGGGCGGCGGCCGGGGCCGCCAGGGCGGCGGTGCGAAGGGCGACGGTGGTGAAGAGGACGGTGGCGGGACGACGCATGTGCCCCCTACTTTTGGTTGCTGTCCGACAGCGCGACGTAACGAAGCGCCGGATAGCTGCCCCTGTCGCGCCGTGACAATGCGCTTTATCACCCGCAGGGGTGAGGAATCAGACCGAGTCGTCCACGAGTTCGGCCACGCCGGTGATGCGGTGCAGGGGATAGGTGCGGACCTCGTCGGCGGTGTGGTCGTACGCCGTGACGAAGCCGCCCTCCACCCGGATCGGGGCGATGACCCGCTGGCTCGCGGCACCTTCGGCGTTGACGTAGCCGATCCAGACGGCGGCGCCGGTCATGACGGCGGCCTGGACGGTGGCGAGGGTGTCGGCGGAGGAGGTGCGCGGCAGACCGCCGTCGGCGGGGGCCGGGGCGGCGGCGGGCTTGCGCTCGGCCGTGGCGGCCATGTCGCCCGCGCGGATGGCCCGGACCGCGGCGTCCAGCAGCGTGGGGCCGGGGGCGGGCGGGCCGTCCTGGACGGGGGCCGGGGCGGTGCGGGGCGGGGTGCGGCGGGCGTCGGCGCGGGTGACGACGACATCGCCCTCGGCGGACTCCGCGGCGGGCGCGTACCCCATGCCGCGCAGGCCGTCGAGGAGGGCGTCCGGGGCGATCTGCGCCGCCAGGACCGTCGGGGCGAGGCGGCGCAGCCGCAAGGGGGCGGAACGGCGGTCGGCGAGGATCTCCGCGAGGACCGCCTCGTCGTCGCAGCGCAGGTAGGAGGAGGCCGCGCCGACCCGCAGATGGCCGTGGCGGCGGGCCACGTCGTCGATCAGATACGCCAACGGCTGCGGCACGGGCGTACGCGAGTGGGTGGTGAGGAACGCCTTGAGGTCCGTCGCCGTCTGTCCGGCGTCCAGCGCGCGGCGCACCGAACCGGGCGTGAAGCGGTAGACGGTCGCCCCGCCCTTGGACTCGATGTCCGCGAGCACCCCCAGCGTCTGCGCCAGAGGCCGCTCCAGCGGGCCGGGTGCGACGGCGGTCAGGTCGGCCTGGAGCAGCACGTGGTCGAGCGGCTCGGGCAGCAGCGGCGCGAGGAGCGCGGCCGCGGCCGTCTCGACGGGCGTGGCGGCGTCCGGTACCGCGCCGGCCAGGGCGCGGCCGTGGGCGGCGAGGGCGCCGCGGCTGGTGACGCCCAGCAGATCCGCCTCGGCCAGGGTCCAGCGGGCGAGCCGGGTGCGGAGGTCCTCGGTGCCCGGGTCGGCGGAGGTGCGCGGGGGGCGTTCCCAGTGCAGCCGGTCCAGGAGTGTCGCGGGGGTGACGGAGGCGCCCGGGGGCAGGGTGGCGAGCAGGGCGAGCACCCGGCGGCGCACCTCGGGGGCCGGGCCGCGGTCCAGGTCGGGGCCGAGGGCCGCGAGGGTACGGGCCTTGGCGTCCCGCTCCCCGACGAGACCCGGGGTGCGGGTGGCCGCGAGCCAGGCCGTGGCCAGCCGCGTCCAGCGCTCCTCGGCGGGCAGCCGGAGCCAGTCGTCGTACGCGGGGGTCGGGGCGTACCGCTCGTCGACCTCGCCGTCGGAGGCCAGCAGCCCGGCCGCGTAGGCCAGCTCGACCCAGAACGCGGTGGCGGACTCGGTGGTGTCCAGGGCGGCCGCGGTGCGCTTGAGGTCGCGGACGCTCAGCCCGCCCGCCCGCAGGACCAGCGGACTGCCGCTCTCCCACTCCTTGAGGAGGTCCTCGACGACCGTCAGCGCCGTGTACGCCTGCCCGGCGGCCGTCGCGTCCACCACCCGCGGGGAGTGCTCGGTCACGGGCGCCAGCTCCGGGGCGACGGGCTCCGGCGCGCGGTGGGCGCGCCCGGCGCGCAGGTGCAGGGCCACCTCGCGGGGCAGCACCACCCCGCCGGGGCCGGTGGACAGCAGCAGCCCGCGGTCGAGCAGCCAGCGCAGATGGGAGGCGGGGTCGGCGGTCACGGTGCCGTGCGGCGGGCCCCAGAGCAGCTTGCCGAGCACGGCAGTGGCCTCGGAGGGCGCCTGGGCGAGCAGCGCCGCCATCCGCTTGCGGTCGTTGAACAGCGCGCTGAGCGCGGTGACGGCCGTCACCGGGTCGTGGGTGGCGGGCAGCCCCGCGGCGGCGACGATCTGCTGGATACGGCCCGGCGACATCCCGGCGGTTGCTTCGGCGACCGTCGGCCCCAGACCGGTGGGGGAGGGGTGGGCGGCACTGGGCGCCAGCACCTCGCGGACCGTGCGCACCAGCCGCAGCCGGTCCTCGCCGCCCCAGACGAGGGCCCGCTCGCGCAGCGTCGCCACCGCGCGCGGCAGCTCGCGCCCGATGCGCGGGTCGTCGTCCGCGTCGCCGGTCATCAGGGCGCGGAGCGTGTCGTACGGGCACGGGTCGGGCGCCACGGCGAGCGCCTCGGCGACCTGGAGGGCGAAGCGGTCCAACCGCTCCAGCGTCCGCACCACGGAGGCGCGGGTGCCGGCCCGGGTGGCGAGCTGGGTGAGGTCGCCGGGCACCGGGTTGAGCAGGTCGGGGCGGGCACGCAGCAGCGCGGCGAGCTCGGCGTCGGGGCGGGTGCGCAGCTCGTCGGCGAGCGTACGGGGGGCTCCGCGGCCGGCTTCGCCCTTACGGGGCGAGCCGCCTCCGCGGGGCGCTTTGCCCGTCTTCCCTGTCTCCCGCCGCGCAGTGGTCATTCTGTTTACGGTACCGGGTTCCGAGGGGTGGGCCCCGGGCTCCGCCGTCGGTCGTGGCGCGCGCGGGTGCCTCGTCGCGTTCCCTCCGTCGGCCCGGTGCGGAACCGGTACCTTCGGGGGGTAACGGCTGGTGGGTCTTGGCTGGGTGTTTTAGGGGATTCGGTGGGGATCGAGAGTGATCAGCTTGTTTACGACTACTTGAGCCAGGTCGGGGACCTCGCTCAGCGCAGACCGCTCACCTCCGGCGAGCGCATGCGCCTGGTCTCCCGGCTGCGCACGGAGATCGAGCGGCGCAGATCCGCCGAGGGGGCCGACTCCCCGGCCGCCGTGCGCCGGATCCTCGACGACCTGGGCTCGCCGGACGAGGCCGTCGCCGACGCGGAGGCCCCGGGCGGCGGCGGGGCCGGTGACAAGGGCCGGGTCCCGATGCCGCGCCGCGAGGGCGAGCCCGTCCGGTTCCCTGCCGCGGCGCCCCCGCACCTGGCGACCGAGGAGGAGCTGGGCCGGAGCGCCGGTGGTGACCAGGTGGACGGCTGGCAGCAGGCGGGGCCCGGGCCCTTCACGGCCGGGGACCGGGTGCACGGCTTCGTCGGCGGCATCGAGATCCCCGAAATGCTGCGGCCGCCGCCGACCCCGGCCGAACTGGCGCGGCGCGAAGCCGCCGCCCGGCCGGCGGTCGAGCGGTCCGAACAGGACGCGGAAGGCGTCGGGCGGGACGGGGACGGGGGCGAGGGGCCCGGTACGGGCCGCCCCGGGCTGTGGCGCTCGGGGGGCGGCACGCCCATGAGCCCGTTCCTGATGCTCGTCGCCGCGCTGCTGCTCGTCGGCGCCGTGCTCGGCAACTGGCTGGTGCTCGCCGCGGGCTGGGCGCTCGCCTACGTCACCCGTCGGCTCTCGCACACCGAGTCGCAGATGGCCGTCATGGTCGTCCCCGGCCTCACCGTCGCCGGTGGCATCGCCTGGCTCTGGGGCCGTGCCAACGGCCGCTGGGGCGACCCGATACCGGCGGGCGAGCTGGGCACCGCCCTCTCCGCCACCTGGCCCGTGGTCGTCCGCGTCGCCGCCGTCGCCTCGGCGCTGTTCGTGGTGTGGCGGGCCAGACGCTCCGCGTGACGGCCTCCGGCCGGGGTGCGCACCCCGCTGCGCGGGCCGTGGCGGTGCACCTCCGCTGCGCGGCGGTGTCCTCAAGCGCCGGACGGGCTGGCATTGGCTGAGCCCAGCCAAGTCAAGCCCGTCCGGCGATTGAGGACGCGCCCGCAGGGCGCTCGCCTCCCCCAGGAACCCACGGAGTGCCCGGTATCACCAGCGGACTGCCCGTCACCGGGTCCGGTACGACCACCGAGTCCAGGCCGAAGACCTCCCGCACCAGCTCCGCCGTGACGATCTCCGACGGGCGGCCCCGCGCGATCACGCGGCCCGCCTTCATCGCCACCAGATGGTCGGCGTAGCGCGCCGCCTGGTTCAGGTCGTGCAGCACCGCGACGACCGTGCGCCCGCGTTCGTGGTTGAGCTGGCGGACCAGGTCCAGCACCTCCACCTGGTGGGCGATGTCGAGGTACGTCGTCGGCTCGTCCAGCAGCAGCAGGTCCGTCTCCTGTGCCAGGGCCATCGCGATCCACACCCGCTGCCGCTGGCCGCCCGACAGCTCGTCGACGGCCCGCTCGGCGAGGGCCGACACATCCGTGCGGGCCATGGCGTCGGTGACCGCGCGCTCGTCCGTCTCCGACCACTGCTGCCACCAGCGCTGGTGCGGCTGCCGGCCGCGTGCGACGAGGTCCGCGACGGTGATGGCCTCGGGGGCCACGGGCGTCTGCGGCAGCAGCCCGAGCGACTGGGCGATCCGCCGGGTGGGGATGCGGGCCAGCTCCTCGCCGTCCAGCAGCACCGCCCCGCCCTTCGGCTTCAGCAGCCGGCCGAGCGCCCGCAGGAGCGTCGACTTCCCGCACGCGTTGGGGCCGACGACCACCGTCACCTCGCCGTCGGGGACGTCGAGGTCGAGGGCGTCCACGACCGTGCGGTCCTCGTAGGCAAGGGTCAGGGCTCGGGCGGTGAGCCTGCTCTCGGTCACGCTCCTGCTCTCGGTCACGCTTTGCCTCCGGTGCGGCTGCGAATGATCAGCCAGATCAGATACGGGGCGCCGACGGCGGCGGTCAGCACGCCCACGGGCAGTTCGGTGGGCTCGAAGAGCTTGCGGGCCAGCAGGTCCGCGAGGACCACGATGACCGCGCCCAGCAGCGCCGAGCACAGCAGCGGGATCTGCGCGGTTCGGGTCATCCGGCGGGCGATCTGCGGGGCGAGCAGCGCCACGAAGTCCACGGGACCGGCCGCGCCCGTGGCGATCGAGGCGAGCACCACGCCCAGCAGGACCAGCCCGAACCGCACCCGGCCCAGCCGCACGCCCAGGGCGGTGGCCGTGTCGTCGTCCATGGCCACCGTGCGCTGCGCCCGCGCCGCCCACAGGACGAAGGGGGCGAGCGCGAGCAGCGCCCAGAACACCGGTGTCGCCTCGTCCCAGCCGCGCCCGTTGAGCGAACCGGTCATCCACACCTGGGCCTGCTGGGCGACGAGGTAGTCGCCCTTGGTCATGAACAGATGGGTGACCGAGCGCAGCGCGACCGCGAAGCCGATGCCGATGAGCACGAAGCGCGCGGCGTGCAGCCCGCGCCGCCACGCGAAGGCGTAGACGAGGGCGGCGGCGAGCAGTCCGCCGATGACGGACAGGTACGGCAGGAAGGCGTACGAGGTGACGCCGAAGGTCATCGCGCCGACGGTCAGGGCGCTCGCGCCCTGGGTGACGCCGATGATGTCGGGGCTGGCCAGGGGGTTGCGGGAGACGGTCTGGATCAGTGCCCCGGCGACGCCGAAGGCCGCACCGATCAGCAGCCCCACGGTCATCCGGGGCAGCCGCAGCGTGCCCACGACCAGCTCGTCGGACGACGGCAGCCCGAGGACGACCTTCACGGCCTCGGAGGGCGTGACGAAGGTCTTGCCGACGCAGAGGTACGCGACGCACACGGCGGCGAGCAGCGCCACGAGAGCGAGCGCGACGGCCGCGGCCCGCCGGTGGACGAGGAACGAGCCACGACCGGCCCGCACGAGCAGATAGCCGGCGGGCCGCTGCCGCGCCTTCGCCGGAGCCGCTGCCGGGGAGACGGCGTACGTCATGCCGCCACCGCCTTGCGGCGCACCAGCGTGACGAGGAAGGGCACGCCGATCAGGGCCGTCATGACCCCCGAGGGGACCTCGCTCGGCGGGAAGAGGACGCGGCCGATGATGTCGGCGACGAGCAGCATGACGGGGCCGATGAGCGCGGCCATGGGCAGCACCCAGCGGTGGTCGGAACCGACGATCGCGCGGGCGATGTGCGGCACGGCGAGTCCGATGAAGGCGATCGGCCCGGCGGCGGCGACGCCCACGCCGGTGAGGACGGTGGCGCCGAGACCGCCGACGATCCGGACGGTCGCGACGTTCTGCCCGAGGCCCTTGGCGACGTCCTCGCCGAGCGCGAGGGCGTCGAGCCCGCGTGCCACGGACACCACCATCACCATGCCCACCAGCAGGAATGGCCAGATCTGCTCGACGATCTCGGGTTTACGGCCGGCGAGCGAGCCGACCTGCCAGAAGCGGAAATCGTCCAGCACGCGCGCGTGGGTGGTGAGGATCGCGTGGATGACCGAGACCAGCAGCGCGTTGATCGCGGCGCCCGCGAGCGCGAGCTTGACCGGCGAGGCGCCGCCGCGGCCACGGGAGGCGATGGCGTACACCGCGACGCCCGCGATCCCCGCGCCCGCGAAGGCCCACCACACGAAGCCCGTCAGGGAGTGCACCCCGGCGACGGAGAGGGCCAGGACGACACCCACCGAGGCACCCTGGCTGATGCCGAGGATGCCGGGGTCGGCGATCGGATTGCGGGTGAGGCCCTGCATGGCCGTGCCCGCCACGGCCAGCGCGGCGCCGACCATCAGGCCGATGAGGGTGCGGGGCAGCCGCATCTCCCGCACGACGGTGGCCGTGGTGTCCGTGCCGCCGTGCAGCAGCGCGTCGAAAAGCTCGGACGGCGGGGTCGGGCGGGCGCCCACGGCGAGACTGAGCGCCACCGCGACCAGCAGGGCGACGGCCGCGGCCGCCGTCCAGCCGACGCGGCGGCGGATCACGGGGGACCCGGGGCTGCTGATCGGGACGGCGGCTGACATCGCTTCCACTTCGCGCTCGAAAAATTCGCGGTCGTACATGCCGAGAACGCTGAGGGCGGGCGGACCGAGGCCCCAACTTAGGCGAGGCTTAGTCTACGGGTGGGGCCGGCGGCAGAATGTGGGGCATGACCTCGCTCCCGCGCACGCACCGGTTCACGGTCGGCTTCGACCTCGATCTCACGCTGGTCGACTCCAAGCCCGGCATCAGAGCCGCGTACGAGTCCCTGGTCGCCACCACCGGGACGCCCATCGACATCGACCTCGTCTGCGGCCGGCTCGGCCCGCCGCTCGAGCACGAGCTGCTCAACTGGTTCCCCGCGGAGAAGGTCGACTGGGCCGCCGACATCTACCGGGCCGCGTACCCGAAGCTCGGGATCGCCCCGTCACCTGCCATGCCCGGCGCCCGTGAGGCCATCGCCGCGGTCCAGGAGCTGGGCGGGCGGACGATCGTCGTCACCGCCAAGTACCCGGTCAACGCCCGTCTCCACCTCGACCACCTCGGCCTCGCGCCCGACGTCCTCATCGGCGACCTGTGGGCCGAGGACAAGGCGCTGGCGCTGCGCGAGCACGGCGCGAGCGTCTACGTCGGCGACCACGTCGGCGATGTGCGCGGCGCGCGTACGGCCGGTGCGCTGTCCGTGGCGGTCGCGACCGGGCCGTGCGACGTGGACGAACTGCGCGCGGCGGGTGCCGATGTGCTGCTCGCCGACCTCACGGCCTTCCCGGCCTGGCTGCGCGACTACCGGGCGGCGACGGACCCGGCGGCCTCCCGCGCCTGACGGCGCTGCTCCGCGATCGACCGCAGCACCCCGGCCCCCGCGACGAGGAAGCCGACGCCCATCAGCATGCACACGAAGTACGCGGCCGGGGGCAGCGGATCGACGCCCAGGAAGAGCGGCGCGACCGTCGCCAGGGTGGCGACCGCGCCCACGAGGAAGACGATGGCGCCGACGCGTACCAGCAGATCCCCGGCTCGGGGCGTTTCGTTGCTCACCCGACCAGGGTAGATCCCTACCGGTCGGCGTGGACTCCATCGCCGTACGACCGGACAGACGCCAGATGCGCAGAGGTACCACCCGGGGACGTCTTGTCACCGGGCCCGGGACCATTAGCCTTGGGGGTAGCGGGTCTTGCGACCCGCTGTCGTGCTATCCAGAGCTGTTTTGCCGTTGTTTTTTGCAGTTTCCGGCGTTTCCCGACGAGATACGAGGACGAGGACAGACGTGCCTACCGGCAAGGTCAAGTGGTTCAACAGTGAGAAGGGCTTCGGCTTTCTCTCCCGTGACGACGGCGAGGACGTCTTCGTCCACTCCTCGGTGCTTCCGGCCGGGGTCGACACCCTCAAGCCCGGCCAGCGGGTGGAGTTCGGTGTCGTGGCCGGCCAGCGCGGCGACCAGGCGCTCACGGTGACGCTCCTCGACCCCGCCCCGTCGGTAGCGGCCGCGCAGCGCCGCAAGCCCGACGAACTGGCCTCGATCGTCCAGGACCTCACCACACTCCTGGAGAACGTCACCCAGCAGCTGGAGCGCGGCCGTTACCCGGACAAGGCGCACGGCGCCAAGATCGCGGGCATGCTGCGCGCGGTCGCCGACCAGATGGACGTCTGAGCGGCACGGAAGGCGGCCTACGGAAAAGCGAGCGCGTCACGGCCGAGGGGCGGTACGAGCCCCTCGGCCGCGGCACGCGTGAGCAGGCCGCGCACCGCCGCGTAGCCGGCCTCGCCGAGGCCGGCGGTGAATTCGTTGACGTACAGCCCGATGTGCTGGTCCGCGACCGCCGGGTCCATCTCCTGCGCGTGCTCCAGCACATACGGCCGTGAGGCCAGCGGGTCGTCCCAGGCCATGCGCACCGACGTCCGCGCCGCCTCGGCCAGTTCGCGCAGTCGCGCGGCACCCAGCGAGCGCTTGGCGATGATCGCGCCGAGCGGGATGGGCAGCCCGGTGGTGGACTCCCAGTGCTCACCCATGTCGGCGAGGCAGGTCAGCCCGTAGTCCTGATACGTGAACCGCGCCTCGTGGATCACCAGACCCGCGTCCACCTTGCCGTCCCGGACCGCGGGCATGATCTCGTGGAACGGCAGCACGACGACCTCGCCGACGCCGCCGGGCACCTCGGTGGCGGCCCACAGTCGGAAGAGCAGATACGCGGTCGAGCGCTCGCTCGGCACGGCGACCGTCTTCCCGGCCAGGTCGGCGGCGCTGCCACCGCCGGTGGTCAGCACCAGCGGCCCGCAGCCCCGGCCGAGCGCACCGCCGCACGGCAGCAGCGCGTACTCCTCCAGCACCCACGGCAGCACCGCGTACGACACCTTCAGGACGTCGAACTCGCCGCGCTCGGCCATGCCGTTGGTGATGTCGATGTCCGCGAACGTGACGTCCAGGGCGGGCGCGCCCGGCACCCGGCCGTGCGCCCAGGCGTCGAAGACGAAGGTGTCGTTCGGGCAGGGCGAATACGCGATCTTCAGCGGCTCGCTCATCGGGTGACCTCGGCTTTCTCGGCGGGTGGCACGATCAGCGCGGACGGGATCCGCCGGAACGCGTCCGTGAGCGCGGCCAGCGCGTCACCGATCCGCCAGGCGGCCCGGTCACGCGGCCCGACCGCGTTGGAGACGGCACGCAGCTCCAGCGCCGGCACCCCGTGCGCGGCGGCGGCCTCGGCGACCCCGAACCCCTCCATGGCCTCGGCGAGCGCCTGAGGGTGGCGTGCCGTCAGCTCCGCGGCCCGCTCGGCGGTCCCCGTCGCCGTGGAGACGGTCAGCACCTCACCGCGTGCCGCCCCGGTCGCCTCGGCCACGGCCCGTACGAGCGCGTCGGGGGACCGGTGGCCGGTAGCCCCGAAACCCAGCTCGGCGGTCGACCGGAAGCCGTCGGCCGTCTGCGCGCCCAGATCGGCTGCGACGATCGCCTCGGACACGACGAGGGAGGCCAGGGGCGCGCCGGGCTGGAAACCGCCCGCGATGCCCGCGGAGACCACCAGGTCGTAGCGCTCCCCGGCCAGCTCGGCGGCGGTCAGCGCGGTCGCGGCCCCCGCCGCCGCGGCGGCGGGGCCGACACCGGCGGCCAGCACGTCGAAGCGCGCCGTGCGGTGCAACGTCGCACCGCCCGGCAGCGGGACCTCGGTGTGGCGCGGCGAAGCGGCCGTCACCGCGTCACGCTCGGCGGGTACGGCCGTCACCACGAGTACGCGCATCAGCGGGCCCCGGCGACTTCAGTCGCTGTCGAGTTCGAGCTTGACGTTCCACACGCCGTCGCTCGTGACCACGGAGAGGACGGTGGTCTCCTCCATGCGCTGGGCCTGCCGGTTGACGAAGAGCGACTGGCCGTCCAGGGACGTGTAGGTCTGCTTCGTCTGGGCGGTCTTCTGCTGGCCGCCCGTGGCCACGATCCAGCCCTCGTCGGCGATCTTCGGCTCGACGCCGACGCGCACCTTGTCGCCCGGCTTCACCTTGATGGTCTTGGGTGCCTTGCTCGCCAGGCACTTGGTCAGCGCGGCCTCGTCGAGCTTGGTGCCCTCGTCGAGGCAGACGGCCTCGGTGGTCACCGTGTTCGTACCCACGGTCACGGTCGCCAGCGGCGTCGGCTTGTCGCAGGCGGAGAGGGCGACGAGCCCGAAGGTCACGGCACCGACGGCGGCAGCGGCACGGCGGCGCTTGCCTCGGATAAACGCAGCGGTCATACGGGCAGGCTATCGGGCCCGTCCGCTCACGCCACGCGCGGGTGCGGCGAGGCGCGCCGGGCGGCCGTCAGCAGGCCCCGCACGGCGGTCGCCACGCCGAGCGCGAGGAACCCCGCCGCGACCGACATGCCCAGCGTGCCGTTGAGCGGCAGCAGGATGCCGATCGCCCCGCCGACCACCCAGGACATCTGCAGCAGCGTCTCGGAACGGGCGAACGCCGACGTCCGCACCTCCTCCGGCACGTCCCGCTGGATCAGCGAGTCCAGCGACTGCTTGCCGAGCGCCTGCGAGATGCCCGCGACGGCCGCCACGGCACCGATCGCGACCGGGCTGTAGAGGACGGCCGCGGTGACCACCATCGCCAGGGACACGGACAGCACCAGCGCGATCATCGCCTCCGGCCCGCGCGAGCGCAGCAGCGCGCCGATGGCCGTGCCCAGCGCGTTCCCGCCGCCCGCCGCGACCGCGACGACACCCAGCGACATGGCCGGGCTCAGCCCCCCGAGCGGGTGAACCCGGAGCATGAAGGCCAGGAAGAAGGTGAGGAAGCCCGACAGCATGCGCATCGCGCTGTTCGCCTGGAGGCCGTGCAGCACCGAGCTGCCCACCGTCCGCAGCCCGGGTTTCCTCTCCTTCCTCGTCTGGTTCCCCTGTTTCCCGTTCTTCTCCGGCTTCCCGTTCCTCTCGGGCTTCCCGGCCCGCGGGTGGCGGATCGAGATCGGCCGGTGCTCGCCCGACACCAGGCGCGCCCGGGCCTCCCCCTTCGCCGAGTCGACCTTGTGCGGCAGCGAGAAGGACAGGAAGGTGCCGAGCGCGAACACCGCGCACGCCCCGTACAGCGGATACTCCGGCCCCAGCTGATGCAGCCCCGCGCCCAGCGGGGCCGCCAGTCCCGTGGCCAGCAGGCCCCCGAGCGTCACCCGGGAATTCGCCTTGACCAGCGAAATGCGCGGTGGCAGCAGCCGGGGCACCACGGCGGAGCGCACCACCCCGTACGCCTTCGAGGCCACCAGCACGCCGAGGGCCGCCGGATACAGCTCCAGGCCGCCCGTCGCCACCGCGCCCGACATAGTCAGCGCGAGCAGCGCCCGGGTCAGCATCGCGCCCGCCATCGCCGCCCGGCGGCCGTGCGGGATGCGGTCCAGCAGCGGCCCGATCACCGGGGCGAGCAGCGCGAACGGTGCCATGGTGACCGCCAGGTACAGCGCCACCCGCCCGCGCGCCTGGTCGGTGGGGACGGAGAAGAAGACCGTGGACGCCAGCGCGATCGTGATCATCATGTCGCCGGCGGAGTTCACCGCGTGCAGCTCGATCAGTTTGCCGAGCCCGGACTCGCCCGCGCCGTGCGCGTGCGTGGCTTTACGGACCCCCCGGGCCGCTCCCGTGAAAGGGCTGCGCAGAACCCGGCCGACGCCCCGGCCGGCACGGCGGAGCGGGCCGCCTTCGGCTGACCGGATGGCTCCCACCACGCCATACTGCCCCAACTCACACCGACGATGGCACTTTCGGCGCATCGGCGGCTCGGCTCCGGGCCGCGGCGGCCCGGCCTCCGGGCAGACCGCGACGAGGCTCGCCGCAGCCCGGCTATCCCCCGCACGGCCGCGCGGGGTAGCGTGCGTAGCGCGCCACCGGCGGTCGTTCTTGGCCGCGCCCCGAGTCTCGATCCCGCAGAATGGGAGTGACTAGGTGCGCCCGAGGCCGTTCGGGCGCGGACGTCGACGCGGTCCTGCGGTCCGCTCCGTCCGCCGACCCGGCCGTTCGGCTGGCGCACTCGTGAGACGGCGTGGAAGAGAGACAAGATTCTTGTGAGTGCTGCGATGCGAAGCCGTACCCCGGACCGCCTGTGCGCCGAGGCGGTCGAACTCGCCCGTACGGCGGCCGAAGAGGCCGCGCTGCCCGGGATGGTCGGCGAGCACATCGAGGTCGCCGTCGACGGGGACCGCGTCGTCACCCACTACTTCGCCTGCGAGGACCCCGCGTACCGCGGCTGGCGCTGGGCCGTCACCGTCACCCGGGCCTCCCGCGCCAAGGTCGTCACCCTCGACGAGTCGGTGCTGCTGCCGGGTCCCGACGCCCTCCTGGCACCCGAATGGGTGCCCTGGAGCGAGCGGCTGCGCCCCGGCGACATGGGCCCCGGCGATCTGCTGCCCACCGAGGCCGACGATCTGCGCCTGGAGCCGGGCTGGACCGGTGAGGACGTCCCGCCGCCGAACTCCGCCGTCTCCGCGGAGATGGCCGAGCTCGCCGAGGCGGAGGACGCCGACATCACGGCCGGCCCGCCCTCCGCGCAGCCCACCACGCCCCTGCGCGGCACGATCGCGGCGGTCGCCGAGGAGCTCGGCCTGCGCCGCGCCCGCGTCCTCTCCCGCTACGGCCTGCACACCGCGGCCGACCGCTGGGACGAGACCCACGGCGCCAAGACCCCCATGGCCCAGGCGGCCCCCGCGTCCTGCGAGAGCTGCGGCTTCCTGGCCCGTATCGGTGGCTCCCTGGGCCAGGCGTTCGGCGTCTGCGCCAACGAATTCGGCCCGGCGGACGGCCACGTCGTCTCCCTCGCCTACGGCTGCGGAGGCCACTCCGAGGCCGCGGTCATGCCGAAGCCGCCACGGCCGTCCGAGCCGGTGGTCGACGAGACGCTGGTGGATCCGTGGCCGCTGCGGCATGAGGCGGGCTCGGAGGACGAGTCCTCGGAGGACCTCGGGCACGCCTGACCCTTCGGGGTCGTGTCCGGGCTGAGCTCAGCTCATTCCAGCCCGTCCGGCGACCCCGGACGCGCCCGCAGGGCGCTCGCCGCCGCAGGCGGCAATGTGGCGCCCACGGCGGAAGGCGGCGGACACCCCCTGGCACGGCGCGCCCCCGCAGGGGGGTACGTTCGGCCCACAGGCGACGGCAGCGGTTCGGCCGAGCCACCGCGGTCAGCGAAAGCGCAGGGAGACACACGTGAGCGGCACGGCAATGGTGCGGGGCACGGCCGACGGGGCGGATCCGTTCGGGACCGCGCGGTTGCGGCGTGGTGTGCTGGACGCCTGGGCGGCGTCGCCCGCCCGGTTCCGGGAGGACGCCAACGCCGAGGAGGACCTCGCGCTCGGCGGCTACCGCGACCGTCTCGTCGTCGAGCTGGCCCAGAACGCCGCCGACGCCGCCGCGCGCGCCGGTGTCCCCGGCCGGCTGCGGCTGGCCCTGCACCCCGCGCGGGCCGGTGAGCCCGCCGTGCTGGCCGCCGCCAACACCGGCGCCCCGCTCGACGCCGCGGGCGTCGAGTCCCTGGCCACCCTGCGTGCCTCCGCCAAGCGCGACGACGAGCCGCGGCCGGGCCCGGACGGCGGGGGCGGCGCGGACGGTGCCGTCGGCCGGTTCGGCGTCGGCTTCTCGGCCGTGCTGGCGGTGAGCGACGAGCCCGCCGTCATCGCCCGCACCGGCGGCGTCCGGTGGTCGCTCGCCGAGGCGCGGACGCTCGCGGAAGAGGCGGCGGCAGGCACCCCCGCCCTCGGCGAGGAGATCCGCCGCCGCGAGGGCCATGTGCCGCTGCTGCGGCTCCCGCTGCCCGCCGAGGGCAGCGCACCCGACGGCTACGACACCGTCGTCGTGCTGCCGCTGCGCGACGGCGCCGCCGAGGACCTGACCGCCCGTCTGCTGGCCGCGATCGACGACGCGTTGCTGCTGACCCTGCCGGGTCTGACGGAGGTCGTCGTCGAGACGGCGGACGGCACCGTACGGACCCTGACGCGCCGCCAGGAAGGCCCGTACGTCCTCATCGACGACTCCGCGCGCCAGGCGGCCACCCGCTGGCGCGTCGAGCGGGCGGGCGGCCGGCTGGACGCCGCGCTGCTCGCCGACCGGCCCGTGGAGGAGCGGCTGCGCCCGGCGTGGGCGGTGACGTGGGCGGTGCCGGTGGGTACGGACGGCGCGCCCGAGCGGCCCCGGACCGCGCCGGTCGTGCACGCCCCGACCCCCACCGACGAGCCGCTGGGCCTGCCGGCCCTGCTCATCGCCACGTTCCCGCTGGAACCCACCCGTCGGCACGCCGCGCCCGGCCCCCTCACGGACTTCCTCGTCGAGCGCGCGGCCGAGACGTACACCGCGCTGCTGCGCGACTGGCACCCCGTCGGCACGGGCACCCTCGACCTGGTCCCGGCCCCGCTGGCGCAGGGCGCCCTGGACGCGGAGCTCCGCCGGCTGGTCCTCGACCGGCTGCCCCGCGTCCCCTTCCTCCCGTCCGCGGCCTCGAACCACGGTGACGGCCAGGAGGCCCCGCCGACCGGTGGTGGCGTGGAGGGCATCCCCTGGACCCAGGGCCCCGACGCCTCCACGCAGACCCCGCAGCCCGCCCCGACCACCGTTCGCGCCCCCGCCGACACCTGGGACGACGCCTTCGCGACCGCCCCGGGCGGCGAGGCGTACGCCCTGCGGCCCGTCGAGGCCGAGATCGTGGAGGGCGCGGGCGCGGAGACCGTCGCCGTGCTGGGCGAGCTGTTCCCCAGCCTGCTGCCCGCCGGGCTGGAGCGCCGCCAGGAGCTGCGCGCGCTCGGCGTGGCCCGCGTGTCGCTGGGCGAGGCCATCGACCGTCTGGCGGGCGTCGAGCGGGCCGCCGCGTGGTGGCACCGCCTCTACGACAGCCTCGCCGGCGTCGACCCGGACCGGCTGAGCGGACTGCCCGTGCCGCTCGCGGACGGGCGCACGGCCATCGGCCCCCGGCAGGTGCTGCTGCCGTCGCCGGACGGCACGGACCCCGAGCAGACCGAGCGGCTCTCCCGCCTCGGGCTGAAGGTGGCCCACCCCGACGCCGCCCACCCCCTGCTGGAGAAGCTCGGAGCCACCCCGGCCTCGCCCCGCGCCGTCCTGACGACCCCCCAGGTGCGGGCCGCCGTCGCGAACTCCCTCGACGCCGAGGACGTCTGGGACGAGGACGCCCTCGACGCGGACGCCCTGGCCGAGACCGTCCTCACGCTCGTCCGGGACGCCGGCCTGGTGCCCGGTGACGAGCCCTGGCTCGGCGCGCTCGCGCTGCCCGACGAGGACGGCGAACTCGCCCCCGCCGGTGAACTCGTGCTGCCCGGCAGCCCCTTCGAGCGCGTCATCCGCCCCGGTGAACTCGCCGCCTGCGACGCCGCGCTCGCCGACCACTGGGGCGAGCAGCCCCTCACCGCCTGCGGTGTCCTCGCCGACTTCGCCCTCGTCCGCGCCACGGACGTCGTCCTCGACCCCGAGGAGCTCGACCCGCGCGAGGGCGACTACGCCGAGCCCGACGACGTCGGCCTGCTCGACGCCGTCGACGTGTGGTGCGAGGACGTGCTGGACCAGCTGCCCGACACCCCCGTGCCGCCGGTCGCGACCGAGATCGTGGCCGTACGGGACCTGGACCTCGTCGACGACGACGCCTGGCCGCAGGCGCTCGCCCTGCTGTCCCGCCCGCCGCTGCGCGACGCGCTGACCGCGCCCGTACGGATCCTGCTGCCGGACGGCACGACGGAGTCGGTGCGCCCCTACACCGCCTGGTGGCTGCGCGGCCACCCCGTCCTGGGCGGCCGCCGCCCCGCCGGGCTGCGCGCCGCGGGCGGGGACCCGCTGCTGGCGGGCCTGTACGAGGCGGCCGACGCGGCCGGGCTCGCGGACGAGCAGGTGCTGCGGGCGCTGGGCGTACGGACGTCCGTGGCCGCCCTGCTGGACGAGCCGGGCGGCGCGGCGGAGCTGCTCGCGCGGCTGGCCGACGACCGGCTGCCGGTGGGCGAGGCGCAACTGCACGCCCTGTACGGCGCCCTGGCGGACCTCGATCCGGAACAGGTCACTCTCCCGGACGAGCTGCGTGCCGTCCTCGACGGCGAGGTGACGGTCGTGGACGCGGCGGAGGCGCTCGTCGCCGACGCGCCGGACCTGATGCCGCTGGCCGAGGGGCACCCGGTGCTGCCCGTCCGGCCGGCGCGGGCGGCGGAGCTGGCGGAGTTGTTGCAGGTCCGCCGGGTCAGCGAGGTCTTCCCGGTGGTCGTGCCCGCCGGTGACGGCGAGGTGCGGCAGGTCCCGGACGGTGTGCGGGTGCTGCTGCCGGGGGCGCCGTCGTCGTACGTCGAGCACGGCGAGCTCGTGGTCGGCGGCATCGAGCTGGACTGGCGCTACGGGCCGGACGGCGTGCTGCACGCGACGACGCTGGAGGGCGTCGCGGCGGGCCTCGCCTGGGCGGCGGGCCACTGGTCCCGCCGCTTCGAGGCGGCGGCCCTCCTGGAGGACCCCTCCCGCACGGGTGAGCTGGCGCGAGCCCGCTGGTTCGACTAGCTCTTCGCCAGACGGGCCGCTGCCGCGCTTCCGTTGCCGTGTGGGGTGCCGCCTTGTGCCTGAGGCCGGTGCCTACCGGCCGGGGCCGTCGTAGGAGCCCCCGGCGAGGAACCGGCCGTTTTATTCTGGGAGTGAGGAGGCCGTCATGACCAGGAAAGTCGCCGACTGCCGCCGGTTCCCCAGCGAAACCGACTGCTCCCTGACCATCACCGGTGAAGAGGACGAAGTCATCCGCGCCGCCGCCGAGCACGCCGTCTCCGTCCACCAGCACCAGGACAGCCCGGCGCTGCGGGAGCAGATCCGCGAGACCCTCGAGGACGAGAAGTCCAACGCCTGAGCAGCCCCCGGCCAAGGGTCACGCAGGGAACCGACGGCCCACCCAGCGCCACAGCAGCTCCAGCGCGGCCGAGGCCGCCGCCGCGATGCCGACGGCAGCCCACGGCATCGTCGTCCCGACGAGTTTCAGGGCGAAGAAGTGCTGGAGCCAGGGGATGACCAGCACGATCACGAAGCCCAGTGCCATCGCGAGCACGAGGGCGATCCGCCACCACGTGTACGGGCGGGCGGTGATCGCGAGCACCCACATGGAGATCAGGAACAGGGTCAGCGTCGCCGCGCTCGTCTCCGCGGCGAGCGCGCCCGCCCCGGTGTAGTGCTGCCGGGCCAGCAGATACGCGGCGAACGTGGCGAGGCCCGCGATGACCCCCGCCGGGACGGCGTACCGCATGACGCGGCGCACGAAGTGCGGACGGGCGCGTTCCTTGTTCGGTGCCAGGGCGAGGAAGAAGGCGGGGACGCCGATCGTCAGGGTCGACAGCAGCGTCAGATGGCGGGGCAGGAACGGATACGGCACCCGGGAGCACACGACGAGGACGGCGAGCAGGACGGAGTAGACGGTCTTCGTCAGGAACAGGGTGGCGACGCGCGTGATGTTGCCGATGACGCGGCGGCCCTCCGCGACGACCGACGGCAGCGACGCGAAGCTGTTGTCCAGGAGCACGATCTGGGCGACGGCCCGGGTGGCCTCGGAGCCGGAGCCCATGGAGACGCCGATGTCGGCGTCCTTCAGGGCCAGGACGTCGTTGACGCCGTCGCCGGTCATCGCGACGGTGTGGCCGCGTGACTGGAGCGCGCCGACCATGTCCCGCTTCTGCTGCGGGGTGACCCGCCCGAAGACCGCGCCGCGGTCGAGGGCCTCGGCCATCGCGTCCCGCTCGGTGGGCAGCCGGCGGGAGTCGACGGGGGCGTCCGCGCCGGGCAGGCCGAGTTTCCCGGCGACCGCGCCGACGGAGACGGCGTTGTCGCCGGAGATGACCTTCGCGGCGACGTTCTGTTCGGCGAAGTAGCGCAGGGTGTCACCGGCATCCGCCCGCAGCCGCTGTTCCAGGACGACGAGGGCCGTGGGGCGGACGCCGTCCGTGACGCGCGGGTCGTCCAGCTCGCGGTCGGCGCCGGCGAGGAGCAGGACGCGCAGGCCCTGGGTGTTGAGGTCCTCGACCTCGGCGAGCGCCGCGTCGCCCTCGGCCAGCAGCACATCGGGGGCGCCCAGCAGCCAGCGGCTGCTCTCGGCGTCGGGGCCGTTGAGGGCGGCGCCGCTGTATTTGCGGGCGGAGGAAAAGGGCAGCGACTCCGTGCAGCGCCAGTCGGCGCTGTCGGGGTAGGCGGCGATGACGGCCTGGAGGCTGGCGTTGGGCCGGGGGTCGGATTCGCCGAGGGCGCCGAGCACCTGGCGTACGTAGCTTTCGTCCGCGCTGTTCAGCAGTCGCAGTTCCTTGACGTCCATGCCGCCCTCGGTGAGGGTGCCGGTCTTGTCGAGACAGACCACGTCGACGCGGGCCAGGCCCTCGATCGCGGGCAGTTCCTGGACGAGGCACTGCTTGCGGCCGAGCCGGATGACGCCGATGGCGAAGGCGACGGAGGTGAGCAGCACCAGGCCTTCGGGCACCATCGGGACGATGCCGGCGACCATCCGCCGGACCGCTTCCTTCCAGTCGTCCTTCTCGACGACGAGCTGGCTGATGATCAGGCCGAGGGCGGTCGGGATCATCATCCAGGTCACGTACTTGAGGATCTGGCTGATGCCGCTGCGCAGCTCGGAGTGGACGAGCGTGAAGCGGGACGCCTCCTCGGCGAGCTGGGCGGCGTAGGCCTCGCGGCCCACCTTGGTCGCGGCGAAGGCGCCGCCGCCGGCGACGACGAAGGAGCCGGACATGACGGGGTCGCCGGGCTGTTTGAGTACGGGGTCGGCCTCGCCGGTGAGCAGCGATTCGTCGATCTCCAGCCCGTCGGCCTCCAGGACCTCGCCGTCGACGACGCATTTGTCGCCGGGGCCGAGCTCGATGACGTCGTCGAGGACGATCTCGCCGGTGGCGAGGGCGGTGGAGACGCCGTCGCGCCGGACGTTCGGCTTGGCCTCGCCGATGACGGCGAGGGAGTCGAGGGTCTTCTTGGCGCGCAGTTCCTGGATGATGCCGATCGCCGTGTTGGCGACGATGACGAAGCCGAAGAGGCCGTCCTGCACGGGTCCGACGGCCAGGATGATGAGGAACAGCACGCCGATGATGGCGTTGAAGCGGGTGAAGACGTTGGCCTGGACGATTTCCGCCGTGGAGCGCGAGGACCGTGCGGGCACGTCGTTGACGTCGCCGCGGGCCACCCGCTCGGCGACCTCGCGGGCGGTGAGGCCGGGGTGCGCGGCCGACGGTACGGGCTCCTCGACTGCGGTCTGCGCCGGATCGCTCATGCCTCCGACGGTACGGGCGGTCAGCCCGGTTCACCTTCCGAAATGACGCTTTCGCGCTTGCTCGCGTTCGCCGCGTGACGTCGGATGGCCGCTTCGCGCCCACGGACGTACCAGATACCGATCAGACCGAGACCGGCCCCGGCCAGGCAGGTCCACACCCACCACGCGTGGCCGTGGTCCTCGAACCAGCCGTAGAAGGGGAGCTGCGCGAGGAAGAGGACGAACCAGAGGATCGTGCCGCCGGTGATGGTGGCGACGACGGGGCCTTCCAGGGGCTCCGGTGCCTCGTGTCTGGGTGTCCACTTCGTCATGGTCGTAAGCCTAGGGCCTGTCCGGCGGAGCACGTCGGGCGGGCGCCGACGGGCTGGTCGTGGCTGAGCTCAGCCACCCCGAGCCCATGGGGCCTTCCCGGTCAGGGCCTTGTCCCATAAGGGTCTACGCGCGGAGATAGCAATTCACCTCTTGTTTATTCATACTGAAACCGACCGGTTCTGACTGCGATGTTTCGTCTGATCATCTAAAAGCGATGCACCATTCATGATCCGTTCGTCCGCGTCCCAGGTGTGCCGATCACCGTCGATCACCCGCACAACCCCTCGCGGGCAGCGTCCCCGCACCCCCCGCTCGCCTCCCGCAGGCCCGTACGACTGAGGTCCCGCATGCCCTCCTCGGCCACCTCCCCGGTCGACGCCCAGCAGCCGTCCCCCACGCCGCCCCCCGGCAACGCCCTCGACCGGTTCTTCCGGATCTCCGAGCGGGGCTCGTCCGTCTCCCGCGAGATGCGCGGTGGTCTGGCCACCTTCTTTGCGATGGCCTACATCATCGTGCTGAACCCGATCATCCTCGGCGCAGGCCAGGACAAGTTCGGTCACCAGCTGGACAACGCCCAGCTGGTCACGGCCACCGCCCTGATGGCGGGCCTCAGCACCGTCCTCATGGGCGTCATCGGCAATGTGCCGATCGCCTGCGCCGCCGGCCTCGGCATCAACGCCGTCGTCTCGCTCCAGCTCGCCCCCAAGATGAGCTGGCCGGACGCGATGGGCATGGTCGTCCTCGCCGGTCTGGTGCTGATGCTGCTGGTCGCCTCCGGTCTGCGGCAGCGCGTGATGGACGCGATCCCGAGCGGACTGCGCCGGGCCATCGCGATCGGCATCGGCCTGTTCATCTCGCTGATCGGCCTGGTCGACTCCGGCTTCGTCACCCGCAACCCCGACGCCGCGCACACCACCGTCCCGCTCGGCCTCGGCCAGGGCGGTCAGCTCCAGGGCTGGCCGGTGCTGGTCTTCGTGATCGGCCTCGCGCTCACCTTCATCCTGCTCGTACGCAAGACGCGCGGCGCGATCCTCATCGGCATCGTCGTGATGACCTTCGTCGCGATCCTCATCAACTCGCTCGCCGACATCCCCGACGCGAACTGGGGCCTCAGCGTCCCGCAGGTGCCCGACAGCGTCGTCGGCTCGCCCGACTTCGGCCTCGTCGGCGACATCAGCCTCTTCGGCGGCTTCCACGAGGTCGGCCTGCTGACCGGCTGCCTCTTCGTCTTCACCGTGCTGCTCTCCGGCTTCTTCGACGCGATGGGCACGATCATCGGCGTCGGCGAGGAGGCCGGGCTGACGGACGACAAGGGCCAGCTGCCCAACATGGGCCGGATCCTGATGGTCGACGGCGTGGCCGTCGCGGCGGGCGGCGTCGGCTCGGCCTCCGCGAACACCTGCTTCGTGGAGTCCACGGCCGGTGTCGGCGAGGGCGCCCGCACGGGCCTCGCGAACCTGATGACCGGCGGCCTCTTCCTGCTGGCCCTCGTCTTCACCCCGCTCGCGAAGATCGTCCCCTCGCAGGCGGCCACCCCCGCCCTGCTCGTCGTCGGCTTCCTGATCATGGCGGCCAACGTCAAGGAGATCGACTGGAGCGACTTCACGATCGCGATCCCGGCGTTCCTGACGATCGTCTCGATGCCGTTCACCTACAGCATCACCAACGGCATCGGCATCGGCGTGCTCGCGTTCATCCTGCTGCGCGTCGCGGACAAGCGGGGCCGGGAGATCCCCTGGCTGCTCAACGTGGTCGGGCTGTGCTTCCTCGTCTACTTCCTGCTCGACCCGATCGAGCAGGCGCTGGGTGTGAAGTAGTACGGCCTGGTTCCTTCGGCGAGCCGCTCATGCCATCCCGGCGTGGGCGGTTTCGTCGTTCCGGGACGCGCGCGCCTTGACGTCGGCGTCGACCATGTTCTCCATCGGGTGGGCGGCCAGGGCGCCCGCCACCAGCATCGCGAAGACGATCGCGACCCCCAGGATCACGTTGCCCAGCCACACCATCGTGTCCACCGGCAGGGCGTACGCCCCGATGACCCGGGCGACGCACTCGGCCAGCAGCGCCCCGCCCCAGACGGCGGAGTATGTGACCTCCGCCCGGCGGAACGGCTCGGAGGAGGCGGACAGCCGCTCCCAGGCGGCGACCCGCGCCGGCTGCCCCTTGGTCACCCACGCCTTGAGTCCCGTCGACATCAGCGGCCGCCCGGCGTAGGCGGAGATCAGCACCGCGATGCCGATCACGCTGCTCACGCCGCTGTCCTTGGCGAGCATCAGCCGGGCGTCCCCGGACATGGTGCTGAACGCCAGCCCCGCGATATTGACGACCAGGATCAGTGCGGCGAGGCCGTTGAGCCGGCGGTCCGCGACCAGGCTCCAGACGGTACGGGCGGCGGGCACCACGCTGCTCCAGGCCAGTGCGGGCACGGTGCCCATGCCGAAGCCCTTGCTGAGCGCGTAGTACAGGGCCATCGGGACGAGGGCGTCCACGATCAGCGGAGACAGGCTCCGCAGCAGCGCCTGCCCGCGGCTGTCGGTGGACGGCGCCTCCGTCGTCGGTGTGCCGGTGATGGTGGTGCTGCTCATGATCGGGCCCCTCTCGTGTCGCTTCCGCGCCCGGTATCCGTGCTCGGTACGTACAGCTTCGCGGTCGGTGCGGGGTGGGTGGCAGGGCCGGGGATCAGCGGCTGAGCATGACTTCTGTCAGGCAACGGGCATAGCGGCAGGGGTGGCGCGGGCGCCTCGGGCGTCCACTTTATTTAGCCCGGGTAATAAGATAAACTAACTAACATGCTGGAAACCCCGGACAACACAGCCGCCGTGAACTCTCTGCGGTCCGGCGTGATGCGTCTGTCACGGCGGCTCAAGCACCAGCGGGTCGACGAGTCGCTCAGCCCGACCGAGATGTCGGTGCTCGGCACCCTCGCCCGCTGCGGCTCCGCCACCCCCGGCGAGCTGGCTCGCAAGGAGCATGTGCAGCCGCCGTCGATGACCCGCATCGTCGCGCTGTTGGAGGCCAAGGGCCTCGTCCGGCTGGAGCCGCATCCGGAGGACCGCCGCCAGAAGGTGGTCACCCAGACCGAGCGGGCCGAGGCCATGCTCGAGGAGAGCCGGCGCAAGCGCAATGTCTGGCTCGCCGAGCTGGTCGGACAGCTCGACGAGGACGAGTGGGCGACGCTCCGCGCCGCCGCGCCCGTACTGGAGAAACTCGCGCACCTGTAGGCGTACGCGCGTACGCAGTCGCCCATGGGTGCCAAAAGGACGGCCTGAGCCCGCCCAGAAGGAGGCGAACGCACTTTGAGTTCGGGACCCGGAGCAGACTCCGCACCCGCACCGAACACCCACGACGACGCACGCACCACCTCCCTGAAGCCCAAGGGAGGCACCTTCAGCTCACTGAAGGTCCGTAATTACCGGCTCTTCGCCACCGGACAGGTGGTGTCCAACACCGGCACCTGGATGCAGCGCATCGCCCAGGACTGGCTGGTCCTCAGCCTGACCGGCTCCTCCGCCGCCGTCGGCATCACGACGGCGCTGCAGTTCCTGCCCATGCTGTTCTTCGGGCTGTACGGCGGCGTCATCGCCGACCGCTACCCCAAGCGGCGGCTGCTCCTGATCACCCAGATCGCCATGGGCCTCACCGGCCTGGCGCTCGCCGTCCTCACCCTCTCCGGGCACGTCCAGGTCTGGCACGTCTACCTCACCGCCTTCGCCCTCGGCCTCGTCACGGTCGTGGACAACCCCGTCCGCCAGGCGTTCGTCGTCGAGATGGTCGGCCCGGCCGACCTGCGCAACGCCGTCAGCCTCAACTCCGCCAACTTCCAGTCCGCCCGGCTCGTCGGCCCCGCCATCGCGGGCGTGCTGATCACTGCCGTGGGCAGCGGCTGGGCGTTCCTGCTCAACGGCCTCTCCTACGCGGCCCCGCTCGCGGGGCTGTTGATGATGCGCACGAGTGAGCTGCACAAGGTCGACCAGGCGCCGCGCGGCAAGGGCCAGTTGCGCGAGGGCCTGCGCTATGTGGCCGGGCGGCCGGACCTGATCTGGCCGATCGTGCTGGTCGGCTTCATCGGCACGTTCGGCTTCAACTTCCCCATCTGGCTGACGGCCTTCGTCAATGACGTCTTCCACGCCGGCGCCGGTACGTACGGCCTGCTCAACACCCTGATGGCGGCCGGTTCCCTGATCGGCGCCCTGCTCGCCGCCCGCCGGGGCACATCCCGGCTGCGGCTGCTGGTCGGCGCGGCCGCGCTGTTCGGCGTGCTGGAGATCACGGCGGCGCTGGCCCCGACGTTCTGGGTGTTCGCGGCGCTGCTGGTGCCGATCGGCATGTTCGGCCTGACGATCAATGTGACCGCCAACTCGAGTGTGCAGCTGGCGACGGACCAGGCGATGCGTGGCCGGGTCATGAGCCTGTTCATGATGGTCTTCATGGGCGGCACGCCGCTGGGCGCTCCGCTGGTGGGCTGGGTCACGGACGTCTACGGCGCGAGAGTCGGCTTCCTCGCCGGTGGTGCGGTGTCGCTGCTCGCCGCGTCGGCGATCGGCTTCACGCTGGCCCGGGTGGGTGGCCTGCGCCTACGGATAGACCTGCGGCGCGGGCAGCGGCATGTGGCGTTCGTTCCGCGTGAGTCTGCGACGAGGAAGGAAGAGCTGGCGGCGACGGCTTGAGGCCGGCGGGCCGGGGCCTCCGCCGTCGTCCGCCAGGGTGGCGCGCCGCGCCGATCAAGCCCGTCCGGCGTTTGAGGACGCGCCCGCAGGGCGCTCCCGCCGCAGGCGGCGGGCGGCAGCCGGGCGGCGATCCGCCGGACACGGCCGGGCGGGTGTCAGACCCGCCGTGCCAACACCTGCCCCGGCCAGTCACCCTCCGGCCCCGCCAGAAACGTTTCCGTCGGCGTGAAGCCGTTACGGCGGTAGTAGTCCACCAGCCGCCCCTCGCTGCCCGCGTAGCAGTCGACGCGCAGCAGGGCGATGCCCTGCCGTCGGGTCTCCTCGACCGCGTGGGCCAGCAGGGCCGCGCCCACGCCCCGGCCCGCGAAGCGGCGGTCGGTGACCAGCAGGTGGACGTACACCTCGGGTTCGTCGGCCCGCGCGACATACGGCGCGGGGTCCGGCGTCAGCGTCACCGCGCCCGCCACGACGCCGTCGACCATCGCGAGCCACGGGGTGCCCGAGCGGACGATCTCCCCGACCCGCTCGACGGCCTTGGGCCGGGCCGACCACGGCTCGGTGCCCCACTGTCCCGTGCGCCCGTGCGCGACGAGCCACTCGACGGCGCCGTCGAGCATGGCGAGTATCGCGGGGACGTCGTCCTCCCCGCCCTTCCTGATCTCCAACCGGCTGGTCTCCATCCGGGTGAGACTAGCCATATGCGCCTGTTCGCCGCGATCATTCCGCCGGAAGCCGCCCTCGCCGAACTCACGGCCGTGGTCGGCGCCCTGCGTCCCCTGCCGGGTTCCGACCTGCTCCGCTGGACCGAGCACGCGGGGTGGCACTTCACCCTCGCCTTCCTCGGCGAGGTCGACGAGGACCTGCTGCCCGAACTGTCCGAACGGCTGGCGCGGGCCGCGCGCCGTCACCCGCCGCACGAACTGCGACTCGCGGGCGGCGGACGCTTCGGCGACCGCATCCTGTGGGTGGGCGCCGACGGCGACCGTACGACGCTGCGTGACCTCGCCCGCTCGACGGCGGCCGGGGCCCGCAGGGCCGGGGTGGACGTGGACGGTACGCACACCTTCCACGCCCACCTCACCCTCGCGCGGGGGACGGGCGGGGTGGACCTCAAGCCGTACGCGGCGGCCCTCGCGGACTTCCGCGGCACGGCGTGGACGGTGGACCGGCTGGCGCTCATGCGCAGCCACCCGCCGGTCTCCGGCGTCCCCGGGGAGCGCCCCCGGTACGAGGTGCTCCGGTCGTGGGGCCTCGGCCACTGATCCGGTCGCGTCCGCACTCCTCGGGGCCGGTTACGCTCGAAGGGTGGACCCCAAGACCAGAAACCGGATCGTGTCCGGTGTGCTCGCCGTCATGCTCGTCGTCATCGCTGTCGTCGCGGCGGTGAAGTGACGTCCTGACGCGTGGGCCCGTCGGCCTACCAGGCGAACGCCTCGGGGGACGGCCCCGGCCCGGGGAAGATCCCTTCGAGCCCGGCCAGCACCTCGTCGGACAGCTTCAGCTCGACGGCGCGGAGCGCGGATCCGAGCTGGTCGGCGGTGCGCGGTCCGACGATCGGCCCGGTCACCCCGGGCCGGGTCAGCAGCCAGGCCAGCGCGACCTCGCCGGGTGCGAGACCGTGCTTGTCGAGCAGGTCCTCGTACGCCTGGACCTGCTCGCGGACCTTCGTGTTCGCGAGCGACTCCACCGACCGCCCCGACGTGCCCTCGCGCTCCTTGCGGATCGCCCCGCCGAGCAGCCCGCCCTGCAGCGGCGACCAGGGGATCACCCCGAGCCCGTACGCCTCGGCCGCCGGAATGACCTCCATCTCGGCGCGCCGCTCGGCGAGGTTGTACAGACACTGCTCGCTGACGAGCCCGTACGAGCCCCGGCGGCGCGCGGCCTCATTGGCCTGGGCGATGTGCCAGCCGGCGTGGTTGGACGAGCCTGCGTAGAGGATCTTGCCCTGCTGGACGAGGACGTCGACGGCCTGCCAGATCTCGTCCCACGGCGTCGTCCGGTCGACGTGGTGGAACTGGTACAGATCGATGTGGTCCGTCTGGAGCCGCCGGAGGCTGGCGTCGACGGCGCGCCGGATGTTGAGGGCGGACAGCCGGTCCTGGTTGGGCCAGTCGGCGCCGTCGCTGCCCATGTTGCCGAACACCTTGGTGGCGAGGACGACCTTGTCGCGCCGGTCGCCGCCCTTGGCGAACCAGCTACCGATGATCTCCTCGGTGCGGCCCTTGTTCTCGCCCCAGCCGTAGACATTGGCGGTGTCGAAGAAGTTGACGCCCGCGTCGAGCGCGACGTCCATGATGGTGTGACTGTCGGCCTCGTCCGTCCGAGGCCCGAAGTTCATCGTCCCGAGAACGATCCGGCTGACCTTGAGTCCCGTGCGTCCGAGCTGCGTGTACTCCATGCCCGTAGCAAAGGCCCTGGAGCGCGCTCGAAGCAAGGGTCCCGACGCTGAACGGCGCGTCGGGCGGTTCCTATCGCTCCTGGAGCACGGACAGCGTGTTGCCGGCCGGGTCCGTGAACCAGGCGATGTACGGGCCCTCCTGGCGCATGATGCCCTTCTCGTCCTGGGTGAACTCGGGATACCGCTCAAAGGTGATCCCGCGCTGCACGAGCTCGTCCACGGCCTTGTCGATGTCGTCCACGGGAAAGTTGAGCACGGTGAAGGACGCCGGAACGTGGTCGGCCTTGGGGTAGATGAGGATCTCGCCGCCCCCCTCGATGTGGAGCGTGAGCATTCCGTACTCCTCGGTGAGGCGCAGGCCGAGCGTCTGACCGTAGAAGCCCTTGGCCTTCTGCATGTCGTCCACCGCGAAGCTGCTGAACGCCCTGGTGTTCGTGAACATGTTCGGATTCCCGTCGCTCGTGCCGCTGTCGGTCGGTCGTTCGCGGTACGAGTTTTCTTGCTCGGGGCGCGAAAACCGGGCTGCGAACCGGTTGGTTCGTCCGACCGGGTGGGCGGGGGCGCCGATCGGCCCCCACCCACGGCGGCCGTCAGGGGGCGGGTGTGTCCGCCTGACGATGGGACCGACTGGCTTGGGCGGCGTCCGCAGCGAGGAGGTTGAGCCGTTCGATGGAGTTGGCAGGTCGGACGGTGCAGGCCTTCCAGGCGTATCCGTTCGGGTGCTCGACGCTGATCATTCCGCTGGAAGCCACGCTTCTTACCCGCCCCATGCCGCCGGTGACGGTGTCGACCACCATGGTTCCCGGCGCGATGTCGAACGCTTCGGTCACTTGGGGGCGGCGGGTGGCAGGCCGGGGCCTGATGTCGATGCCGTGTGGGGTGACCCATAGGGCGGCGGTGTCGCCGGTGAGAGAGCCGTCGAGGGGGTGCGGGCTTCTTGGTTCCGGCGGCGTCGGGGCGGGGGCGGTGGGAGCGTGTGGTGTGGGGCGGCTGGACGAGAAAAGTGCCCTCGTCCATGCGAAGAGGCGGGAGATAGAGTCCTTCACGTCATCAGCTCCTGAGTGGCTGGTGGCCATGCCCCCGGACCGGTCGCACGGTCGCGGGGGTCTTGTGCTGAGCGCCACATTAGAGCGGGTCTGCTGCAGATGTCTATAGGCGTATGCTGACGCCAGCTACTATGTTCGAGTGGGTGTCAATACCTACAGTCACCGCCGTGATGGATTTCGACCCGACGCTCCCCAAGTGGACCCAGATCGCCGACGTGATTCGGCGGCGCATCGCCAGCGGCGAGTACCCGGTGAACCACCTGATCTCGGAGACGAAGCTGGAGCAGGAGTTCGGCGTCGCGCGAGTAACTGTGCGCAAGGTGACTGCCAAGCTGCGCGAAGAGGGACTGATCGTCACCACGCACGGCATGGGTTCGTTCGTCGCGCCTCGGTCCTGACTCGCCGCCTCCGAGTGCCCGCCTCACATGCGCGAGCGGCACGCAGGCGGGCTCCCGCCGAGTGCATCGGCGGTTACGGCGACCCCAGGGTGGCGCCTGGACTACGGCTTCACGTTCATGGGGCTCCAGAGGTGTTCGGCCACACAGCGGAAGCTCGTATCGTCATCGCACATCTCCGCATTGGCGTCATTGAATGACGAAGGTGCGGCGCGCTCGAATGGACTCGTGTACGCGCTCCCCTTGAGTTCGTACCGCCCGGGTAGGGATCGGGTAGCGCACCACTCCCAGGTGTTACCGCACAGGTCGTAGACGTTGTACGGGCTGGCTCCGCTCCGATATCGACTCACGGGTGTTGTGTGGCCGATTCCTGAGTCACGCACGTTGCACTTGGCTGCGGTTGCCCTGTCTCCCCAGGGGTAGATGTTTCCCTTGGAGCCTCGGGCCGCCTTCTCCCACTGCTGGCTGGTGGGAAGGGCCTTGCCGGCCCACTCCGCATACGCTTGGGCGTCGTGCCAGGTGACCCAGACAACTGGGTGATCAAAGAGGTCATCTGGGCATCGGCCGGTGACACCCCAATGCTTGGGTGCCGACCGACCTGTGACTGCGACGAACCGGCCGTATTCAGCATTCGTGGTCGGGAATACGTCGATGTAGAACGCGTCAAGCCATTGCGCCTCGCCCGTCTCGCCCGTTAGGTACATCCCCTCTCCTACGAGCGCCATCAGCCTGCCGTCGACCGGGTGTCGGTGGTACACGGCTTCCTGGGCAAGAAGAGTTTCCGTGCGCGGATCTGCGTCGATCGCGGCCTGTTCAGTGAGTGAGGTCGCGAACCGCTCCTGCACTTCAGGGCCAGCGCAGCTGAGCATGGTGTCCAACGCTAGTTGGTTCGATGGTCTCGGTACGACCTTGATGCCACCCGCTTCCCACCTTGAGACCATTCGACCGCTCACCCCGATGTCTGAAGCAAATTGCCGAACGGTCTTACGCATGGCCAGGCGAAGGAGTTGCGACTCCTTGCCCGTCCAGCGCTTCACGCTCATGGTCGCTCCATCAGAGGGTTTCGCCGGGGCGGCTGAGGTATACGTCGCGCAACTTGGCGAGCGTCGGGTGCTCCGTGGGGAACTGGGTGCCATCGATAGCACTGATCGCCCGAACTCCAATAGTGGTGTTGGTGGCGAATGCCGCTTGCATCCTGTGTGCGGCGTCCACGGTGATCGGCATAATGGCGTGCTCGTGGTCTGCTTGGAGCAGTGCCATAGTCACGCCTGAGAGAACCTCGGCCTTCGGCCAAACGACGGTACCGTCATAGTCGATGAAGCCCACGTTCCATGTCCCGCCCTCGGAGATGAGGCCGTCAGGACCGCTGAAGAGCGCATCGTCGAACCCGGCGAGCTGAGCGGATCGGCGCGCGTGCAGTGTGCCCAGCAGGCCGACGTGCTTGACCGCTGGGACATCACGCACATAAGTGGTCATTTTCGCGCGCAGTGGTGGCATTGGTTGAGGTCCGGCCGGCCTGCTGCTCACGAGGATCTGGGGAGCCCCTGCGGTGGCCGGATGCCCCATATCGAAATCGGGGTCGAAGACGGTGATTCGCACGATGAGCGCACCGCTTATGCCCTCGACGGCGCGCCGCGCGAAGGCGCGTACCTGGTCAAGGTCGAGCTCCGCATCGAACAGTGTTCGACTATCGCGGGCGAGGCGCTCCATATGGAGGGAGAGCCCACGAATGTGCTGGTCATCGACCCGCATCGAGGTGAAGTGCCCATATCCGGTGAGCGCGAGGCTCTTCAGGGCGTCGGCGCCTACAGGGTGCCCGTTGAGTTCCATCATGCTCCACAGTCTCTCGCAGGTGTCACCTTGCCAGCCCGCGAACTACCTCTAGACCGCAGGTAAGTTCAGCAAAAGTTCCTTCCCATCGGCTTCCTCCAGCCGTTAGCTATGAGCCATGCCGCCACGACGCCTACGGCTTATGGCGGCCACCAGCCGTCCCGCACCGCCCGGTTCACCCGGTGGTCTCAAAGGAAAGGGCGCACGATGCCGGCCACCACCGAGCGCCACCCGTCTACCCGAATCTCACTCAGAGGAGATGTCGTGACAACCTCCGCCGCACAGCTCATCACTGCACGCCCGTGGGGTGCGGATCGACTCGCGCCTTACCCCACCACCATTCGTCGTCCACACGCCACCATCACCATCGATCCCGTTACGCAGACCGGCGTGTACCGCGATCGTCTCGGCCAGGTGCTCGAAATGGGCAAGCACGGCACCAGCTCCGGCACCGAGACCAAAACAACCACGAACTCTGACTCCGCGCCCGACCAGGGCCATGACCAGGACAGTCAGCAGGACTGATGACCGCAGCCGAGAGGAGGCCGGTCCTGGTGGCCACCGAGGCGGATGACATCACCGCCGACATGGTGATCACCGAACTCAACCGGCGAAGTGTGCCGGTGGTCAGGCTCAACCCCGCCGACATCGGCGTGGATCTGACGGTCTCGGCTCGGTTCGGTACCTGCCCGGCCCCCGTGACCGGGCAGGTCCGTACCCCTTCAAGGATCACCGACTTGGCCCGATTGCGGGCGGTGTACTGGCGCCGCCCCGTTTGGCCCACCTTCCAGCACTTGGGCGACGATGATGCGCGGTTCGCTGCAGCGCAGGTCCGCTACGGGTTCGGAGGAACGCTCTACGCCCTCGACAGTGCGCTGTGGGTCAACCACCCGCTCCGCAATGCTGCCGCCGACTACAAGCCTGCTCAACTCGCTATCGCGCACAAGCTCGGCCTCACTGTGCCGCCGACGCTCGTGACCAATGATCCGGACGAGGCACGGGGGTTCATCGCCGACCGTGGTCAGGTGATTTACAAGACGCTGCGGTGGACCCCGTACGAGCGAGACGGAGTTCCGGTGACCGGGTGGGCGGAGCCGGTCACGATCGCCGAGATCGATGACAGTGTGCGCGTTGCGCCGCACCTGTTCCAGGCACGCGTGGACAAGGTCGCCGACGTGCGGGTGCTGGTGGTCGGCCGGCAGGTGTTCGCCGTACGGATCGACTCCGGCTTGCTGGACTGGCGCAAGGACTACTCCGCCCTCTCCTACACCGTGGTAGATCTGCCCGATCGCCTGGGCGGGACGCTCCTTACCTACCTGGACCACTTCGGGCTGGCGTCCGGGAGCTTCGACCTCGCGGTGGACCGGGCTGGGGACTATTGGTGGCTGGAGCTCAACCCGAACGGCCAATGGGGGTGGCTGGAGGAGAAGACCGGGCTGAAGATGGCCGCCGCATTCGCCGACCTGCTGACACGAGGAGATGGCCCATGACCGATACCGTCCCCGAGAGGCGTGCCCTCGCCGACCGGCTGCAGGAAGCCGGTGTTCTCAAAACACCTCAGTGGCGGGCTGCGGTGGAGGCTGTGCCGCGTGAGCTGTTTCTGAACCCCGGTGTCTTCCTGCCCGTCGACGGCGGCCGATGGCGGCCGTCCACCCCAGTAGGAGCCGACCCGGCTGAGTGGACTCGGGTCGCCTACAGCGACCAGTCCCTGATTACTCAGCTCGACGGACACCTGACCGCCGACCAGACCAGCGATCTCGTGACGGGTGTGCCCACCTCCTCGTCCACCACCCCGGTCACCGTCGTTGACATGATCGAGCAGCTCGACTTGGAGGAGGGGCATCGGGTCCTGGAGATCGCCACGGGCACCGGCTACTCCGCGGCGTTGATGTGCCATCGCCTCGGCGAAGACAACGTGACGACCGTCGAGGTGGACCCGGCGGTGGCAGCCCGCGCGGATGCCGCGCTGGAAGCTGCCGGGTTCTCGACATGGACCGTCACCGGGGACGGACTGCTCGGACACCCGCGTCGTGCTCCGTATGACCGAGTGATCGCCACGTGCGCCGTCCGCCGTATCCCCTACACCTGGGTCAGGCAGACCAAGCCGGGCGGAACAATCCTGGCCACCGTCGGCGGCGCGTGGTCCTACGGCACTGGCCTCGCGAAGGTCACCGTGGGCGAGGGGGGCACGGCCGAAGGCCGGATCATCGGGCGGTCCTCGTTCATGCAGGCGCGCTCCCAGGCCGTGGTGCCGGTGACTGGTGACCTGTCCGCACGCACCGCGTACGCCGACAGTGAGCGGGAGGCGAAGGTGCCGCCCCTTCTCCTGGAGGAGTGGATGCCGGCCTTCCTCGCCCAGCTCGCTGCCCCCGGCGCACAGTTCGTCCGCGCTGCGAGGAGCGATGGGGTCCAGCTCCTGTACCTCTTCGATCCTGAGCGCGAGTCCTTCGCCGAGTTCATCGCCAGCGGTGACGACTGGACCGTCCGGCAGGGCGGACCCGTGGCCCTGTGGGACAGCATCGAGAGGGCCCTCATCGCGTGGCAGGACGAGGGAAGTCCCGATATCACCGCAGTACAGCTTCACATCACCGAGAAGGCTCACACGTACTGGATCGGCGACAAGCCGAAGCTGTGTTGGCAGCACCATGTCGTTTGAGTGAGCTGCCGTGCAGAGCTGACCCGCTTGCGGGAAGGCGCCCCGAGCCCCGTCGTGACGGAAAGACGGCCTTCGCCTGGTCACGTGCTCCGACCAACGAGCACCGACCGAGGCGAAAGCCGTGTACGTGTATCCGTCCGCTGCCTGGCGCTGACAGGGGGCCGCTACGTCCGCGGGACCGGCTTCGGTGCCTCCCAGGCCGGCCCGACGGAGAGGTAGGTCGTGCGGTGAAGGAGGTCCCCGGCTCGGAGCTTCTGTGTCCCCCACGACAGGCCGTCGTTCCGGGCTGTGTCCACGGCCTCCAGTGCATGGAGCGCCCGGGTGTCGACGATCAGTTGTCGGCGCCAGGTGCCGGCGTCCAGCTCGACGGCCGTGCCGGTGCGTCCGGGCGGACTTGCTGGGAGTGGATCTGGGGCGTTCATGGAACAGGGCTGGGAGGTATCAGAGCGCTTGCAGGAGGTCGAGGACGGCCCGGTGGTAGACGGCGTAGACCTGCGGCAGTTCGGCGAGCCGTGCCCGTTCGTCGATACCGTGCAGTCCCTCGTAGGCCAGGCCGAACCCGGCGGTGGCCGGGATGCCTTTGCCTGCCAGGAGGTTGCCGATGTTCGACGGGCCCGCTGTCTTCGCCCGCACCGTCAACCCCTCGGCAACGGCGGCGTTCAACAGGGCGGCGGCCGGCTGCTCGTGCGTGTCCAGCCGGAACGGTGGCCAGCTGGCCACCGGGTTGATCCCGGTCGGCCGGGGGGCGGGTAGCTCCGCGTCGAGCTCGGCCACTGTCTTGCGCACCAGCGTCTCCGCATCGTCGGCATCGAAGGCGGGCGTGGTGCGGACATCGATATTCAACTCGCACAGATCTGGGGTCACCGAAAAGCCCTGACCGCCGTGGAAGGCAGTCACCGACAGCTTCGGCGGGAGCGGGAACCCCTGATCGCCATCCCCGCCCCCACCCGGCAGTTCGGCCGCTTCCAGGAGGCGCACGAGGTGGGCGGCGCGGGAAATGGCGCCCACGACGGTGCGGCTCGATCCGGAGTGTCCCGAAGGCGCGTGGACCGAGACGACGGCCCGCCACAGCCCGCGGCCACCGACTACGAGGTCCTCCAGCCCGGGGTAGCCGATCATCACCCCAGCTGGACGGGCCGCCTGCGGGTCGGTGAGGTAGGCGCGGGCGCCGCCGAAACCGCCGGTGTGCTCGTCCACGTCCAGGAGCACAGCCAGGCCGCCGTGCAGGTCGGCGGCGCGAGCTTGCAGGTCGGCGGCGATGTGGCAGAACATCGCAGCAGCGAGCTTGGAGTCCGCCGCACCGCGGCCGCGCAGCCAGCCGTCAACTACGTCCCCAGCCGTCGGTGGGAATGACCACGCTCTCTCGTCCCCGAACGGCGCGGTGTCCATGCAGGCGTCCAGGGCCCACCAGGGGCCCGGCCTGCCGCCCACGACTTCCACTACTAGGCCGACCAGCGCACCGGTGTCGTCGTGCAGGCGCCGGTGCGACAGTCCCTGGCTCGTCAGCCAGCCCTCCAGCACTCCCAGGACGGGCCCATAGTCGTCGATCCCGCCCCGACTCGGCAGCCGGATCAGTTCCTGAGCCAGATCGAGCACGGACAGACACCGCCCGGTGGCCATCGCTTGAAGGTTTTCGATCACGCCTTCTCCTCGTTCTGCTGCGCCAGCTGCGCGGACGCCGTTGCGGCGCGTGGCCGGGGCCCACTCGGGCCCTGGCCACCGGTCTGATGCGGGGCCGAAGCCCCGTTGTCAGTGGTGTGCCCTAACTTCATCAGCAGTAGGGCGCCTTCACGGCACGGCTCCTGCCATCTCGCCGTGCCCGCGTCCGAGTTGTGTTGAGGGAAACAGACGTCATGGGGGTTGTTATGGGCAAGATCGTCGCACTGGTCTATCTGTCGCTGGACGGCGTCATGGAGGCCCCGGCCTGGACGGCCCCCTACTTCGACGAGGAGCACGGGCGGTACGCGCACCAGGCGCTCTTCGCCGCCGATGCGCTGCTGCTGGGCCGGGAGACCTACGAGGGCATGTCCCAGGCATGGCCGGGCATGACCGACGAGGACGGGTTCGCGGACCGGATCAACGCGATGCCCAAGCACGTCGCCAGTGCCACCCTGGAGTCGGCCGAGTGGAACGCCGAGGTCATCAAGGGCGACCTGGGCGAGCAGGTCACCGCGCTCAAGGAGAAGTACGAGCGGGACATCCTCATATACGGCAGCGGCGCCCTGATCCGCTCGCTCATCACCGAGGGCCTGGTGGACGAGCTGAAGCTGTGGGTGCACCCGGTCGTCGTCGGCAAGGGCAAGCGGCTCTTCCCGGAGGGTGCCCCCACGTCGACGTGGAAGCTGGGCGGCACGAACACGTTCGCCTCCGGCGCCCTGATCCTCGACTACCGGCCCGCCGGGGAGTAACCCCGCACGTAGCCCGGCGGACGCCTCACCGCCGACAATCCACGAGCGACTCAGCGCCACCCCCTGTGGGCTGACGCGGGGGAGCGCCGAGAGCTAATGTTGGAGTGGCCCCCGCCCGGGACCGGCAAAAATCACGGGCGAGGACCGAGCCGTGACTAGTTGGACCGCCCCTAGTACAGCTGGGGGCGGGCTAGTCATCGGCCCCGCACCCGCCTGCCTCCCACAGTTCCCCACTGCGCGCGTCGACCGCCGCACCGATCCGCGCCAGCGCCTCCGCCACAGGCATCGCGTCCAGGCGCCGTCCGTCGCGAAGGCGCAGCGCGATCTGGTCGTCCGCCGCCTCCCGGGCGCCGATCACCGCCTGGTAGGGGACGAGCCGGGCGGCGCGGATGCGGGCGCCCAGGGTGCCGTGTTCCGGGCCCGCGAGTTCCGCGCGCAGGCCCTGCTCGACGCAGCGTTGTACGAGCGCGGCGGCCTGCGGGACCTCCGCCTCGGAGATCGGGACGGCCACCAGTTGGGTCGGGGCCAGCCAGGCGGGGAAGGCGCCGCCGTGCAGTTCGATGAGGTGGGCCACGGCCCGTTCCACGCTGCCGATGACGCTGCGGTGGACCATCACCGGCCGGTGCTTGGCGCCGTCCGGGCCGATGTAGTGCAGGTCGAACTGTTCGGGCTGGTGGAAGTCGATCTGGACGGTGGACAGGGTGAACTCACGGCCGGCGCCGTCGGTGATCTGGACGTCGATCTTGGGGCCGTAGAACGCGGCTTCCCCCTCGGCGGCCTCGTACGGCACGCCGGAGGCGTCGAGGACCTCGGTCAGCAGGTCGGTGGCCCGGCGCCACAGGGCAGGGTCGGCCACGTACTTCCCGCCCGCGCCCGGGAGGGAGAGGCGGTAGCGGGTGGGGCGGATGCCGAGGGTGGCGTAGGCCTCGCGGATCAGTTCCAGGGCAGCCCGTGCCTCGTCGGCGGCCTGGTCGGGGGTGCAGAAGACGTGCGCGTCGTTCAGCTGGATCGACCGGACGCGGGTGAGCCCGCCGAGCACGCCGGAGAGTTCGGAGCGGTACATGCCGCCCAGCTCCGCCATGCGCAGGGGCAGTTCGCGGTAGCTGTGGGCGCGGGAGCGGTAGATCAGGGCGTGGTGGGGGCACAGGCTCGGGCGGAGGACGATCTGTTCGCCGCCGAGGTCCATCGGGGGGAACATGTCGTCGCTGTAGTGCGCCCAGTGGCCGGAGATCTCGTACAGCTCCCGTTTGCCCAGGACGGGCGAGTACACGTGGCGGTAGCCCGCGTGCCGCTCGGCGTCGCGGATGTACTCCTCCAGGGCGTGCCGGACGGCCGCGCCGTCGGGCAGCCAGTACGGCAGACCCGCGCCCATCAGCGGATCGGTGTCGAACAGGTCCAGCTCGCGGCCGAGCTTGCGGTGGTCGTGCATCGGGTCAGGCAGGCGGTCGGGCATCGTGATCTCCTCACGGGCGGTGAGGCGAGTGACCACATGGCGAAGCCCCGGGGCACTCGCCCCGGGGCTTCGGACAAAAACAGCTGTCAGCGCGCCGGGACACTCTCCGGCGTCGTCGTCATGCTCATAGCAACAGCGCGCTTCATGCCGGGGACGCTAGCACCCGTACCGACGGCCGCGCGACCGGTTTTCGGAGACGGGACGCGCGCGCCGACGGGCGCCCTTCCCACGCTCGCCGCCCGCGATGGCAGGCTTGGGCCATGCGTCCGCTCCTGTGTGCCCCCGCAATCGCCGCGCTGACCGCGCTCGCCGCACTCACCGTGCTGCCCGCCGCCACGCCCGCCGTGGCCGACGGCGGGACGCCCTCCGCGTTCACCGTCCAGGACCCGCGGATCAAGGAGTCCAGCGGCCTCGCGGCGAGCCGCGCGCACCCCGGCGTGTACTGGACGCACAACGACAGCGACGACGGCCCGTACGTATACGCCGTGGACAGCCGTACGGGACGCACGCTTGCGACCGTCACGCTCAGCGGGATCGACCCCCGTGACGTGGAGGCCATCTCGATCGGGCCCGACGGGAACGTCTACGTGGGCGACATCGGCGACAACCTCGGGGGCAGTTGGCCCAAGGTGTGGATCTACAGGTTTGCCGAGCCGAAGGAACTGAAGGACGTCACCGTCACCCCGGTGCGGTACGCGGTCCAGTACGAGGGCGGTCCGCGCGACGCGGAATCGCTGATGGTGCACCCCAGGACCGGGCGGGTCTACATCGCCAGCAAGCACCGCTCGGGCGGTGGGCTCTTCGCCGGTCCCGAGAAGCTCTCCGCGTCCGGGACCAATGTGTTCCGGCGCGTCGCCGACATCAAACTGTGGGCGACCGACGGGGCGTTCTCGCCGGACGGTACGCGGCTCGTGGTGCGCAGCTACTTCGACGTCCGCGAGTACCGCTGGGAGGACGGCCGTCCGAAGGAGATCGGGCGACCGAACGTGCCGTTGCAACGGCAGGGCGAGTCCGTCACGTTCACTCCGGACGGCCGGACGCTGATGTACGGCACGGAGGGCGTCCGCAGCCAGGTGTCGCCCGTCCCGCTGGAGGGCGATCTGCTGCCCGACCACGCCGGGAAGGCGCCCGCCGACGACAAGGGCGACGGCCGGACCGAGAGCGGTCTGGGTGACGGCGGAGGTGACGACCGCAACCGCAACCTCGCCATCGGCGCCGGCACCTTCGCGGTCGCGACGCTGCTGGTCGTGGCCTTGCGGCGGGTGTTCCGCCGGCGGTAGGCCGCGAATGGAACGCGAACGCCCGGGCCGCCTGGCCCGGGCGAACGTGTCTCACACAGTTGCTACAGGCGCTCGATCACATAGTCGACGCACGCCGTCAGCGCCTCGACGTCCGCCGGGTCGATCGCCGGGAACATCGCCACGCGCAGCTGGTTGCGGCCCAGCTTGCGGTAGGGCTCGGTGTCGACGATGCCGTTGGCGCGCAGCACCTTGGCGATGGCCGCCGCGTCGACGTCGTCGGAGAAGTCGATCGTGCCGATGACGGCCGAGCGCTTCGCCGGGTCGGTGACGAAGGGGTTCGCGTGCTTGGACGCCTCGGCCCAGCCGTAGAGGGTGCGCGCCGACGTCGCCGTGCGGCGCACCGCGAAGTCCAGGCCGCCCTGGCCGTTGAGCCACTCGAGCTGCTCATTGAGCAGGAAGAGTGTCGAGAGGGCCGGGGTGTTGTACGTCTGGTTCTTGAGGGAGTTGTCGATCGCGGTGGGCAGCGAGAAGAACTCCGGGATGTGCCGGCCGGACGCGTGGACGCGGGCCGCGCGCTCCAGGGCCGCCGGGGAGAAGGCCGCCAGCCACAGGCCGCCGTCGGAGGCGAAGGACTTCTGGGGAGCGAAGTAGTAGACGTCGCTCTCGGTGATGTCCACGGGCAGACCGCCCGCGCCGGACGTCGCGTCGACCAGGACGAGCGCGCCCTCGTCGGCGCCCGCGACGCGCTTGATCGGCGCGGCGACACCGGTGGAGGTCTCGTTGTGGGTGAAGGCGTAGACGTCGACCCCCGCCTCGGCCACCGGCTCCGGGTGCGTGCCCGGCTCGGAGGAGATCACGGTCGGCTCGGTCAGCCACGGGGCGAGCTTCGCGGCCTTGGCGAATTTGGACGAGAACTCGCCGAAGGTGAGGTGCTGCGACTTGGACTCGATGAGGCCGTGGGTCGCGATGTCCCAGAAGGCGGTGGAGCCGCCGTTGCCCAGGATCACCTCGTAGCCCTCGGGGAGGGAGAAGAGGTCCCGGACGCCGTCGCGCACCTTGCCGACCAGGTTCTTGACCGGGGCCTGGCGGTGGGACGTGCCGAGGAGAGAGGTTCCGGTGGCAGCCAGGGCGCTGAGCGCCTCCGTACGCACCTTGGACGGGCCCGCGCCGAAGCGACCGTCGGCGGGCTTGATGTCAGCGGGGATCTGGATATCAGCCACGGGGGCAGCCTAATCCGTCGCGGCGCGGGTCACGGGAGGCTGTCCGCCCGATGAGACGCAGGTAACGGCGGAGGTGGAAGAGGCGGGCGGGGCGTCCGGTCCCGTGTTCCGGCGTTCCCCTCGGGCAGGCTGAGCCCATGGCTGATCCCCTGACTCCCATGGATGATCGCGAAGGACTGTCGGCCGCGCTCCGCGCCACCGTCCGTGGCGATGTCGACTTCGGCACCACCGCCCGCGCGTTGACCACCATGGACGCCTCGAACTACCGCCGCGTCCCGCTCGGCGTCGTCGCCCCGAAGGACGCCGACGACGTCGCCGCCACCCTCGCCGTGTGCCGGGAACACGGGGTGCCGGTCGTGGCACGCGGCGGCGGGACGTCGATCGCCGGGCAGGCCACGGGCGTGGGGGTGGTGCTGGACTTCACCCGGCACATGAACGCCATCGTCCGTATCGATCCGGACGCCCGTACGGCCGTCGTACAGCCCGGCGTGGTTCTCGACGAGCTGCGGACGGCGGCGGGTGCGCACGGGCTGACGTTCGGCCCCGACCCCTCTACGCAGGCGCGCTGCACGCTCGGCGGCATGATCGGCAACAACGCGTGCGGCGCCCATTCCGTGGCGTGGGGGACCACCGCCGACAACGTGCGCGCGCTGGACGTGCTCACCTACGCCGGGGAACGGGCCCGGCTCGGGCAGGGGTGGGGCGGCCTGCCGCCGCGGCTCGCCGAGGGGCTGCGGGCGCTGGTGGAGGGGGAGTTGGCGCGGTTGCGGACCGGATTCCCCGCGCTGCCCCGCCGCATCTCGGGGTACGCGCTGGACGCGCTGCTGCCCGAGCGGGGCACCGACGTGGCGCGGGCGTTCACCGGCAGCGAGGGCACGCTCGGGGTGCTGACGGAAGCGACGCTCCGGCTCGTGGAGACGCCCGGCGCCCACGCGCTGGCGGTGCTCGGGTACGCCGACGAGAGCGCCGCCGCGGAGGCGGCGCACCTGCTGCTGCGGTACGGGCCGCTGACCGTCGAGGGCATGGCGGCCGATCTGGTGGGCGACGCCCCGGGGCTGCCGAAGGGCGGCGCGTGGCTGTTCGTCGAGGTCGGCGGGGCGACGCCGGGCGAGGCGGCGGCCCGGGCCGCCGAACTGAGCCGGGCGGCGGTCGCGGACGGCGCGGCCGGGCACACCGTCGTCACGGATCCGCGCGGGCAGCGCGCCCTGTGGCGGGTACGGGAGGACGCGGCCGGTATCGCGACCCGGATGGCCGACGGCAGCGAGGCCTGGCCGGGCTGGGAGGACTGCGCGGTACCACCGGCGCGGCTCGGGGCGTATCTGCGGGAATTCCGGGCGCTGTTGGCCCACCACGGGCTGCGGGGTACGCCCTACGGGCACTTCGGTGACGGCTGTGTGCACGTGCGCATCGATTTCGATCTGCTCGGCGAAGCGGGGGTGCGCCGCTTCCGGGAGTTCTCCGGTGACCTGGCCGACCTGGTGCTCGCGCACGGAGGCTCGCTCTCGGGCGAGCACGGGGACGGCCAGGCGCGGGCGGAGCTGCTGCCCCGGATGTACGGGCCGGAGCTCGTGGCCCTCTTCGAGCACGTCAAGGACCTGTGGGACCCGGCGGGCGGTCTGAACCCCGGCATCCTCGCCCGCCCGCACCGTCTGGACGAGAACCTGCGTTTCGCGGTGCTGCCGAGGCGGCCGGTGCCGGTGGAGTTCGGCTATCCGCACGACGGCGGGGACTTCACGGCGGCGGTGCGGCGGTGCGTGGGGGTGGCCAAGTGCCGTGACAAGACGGGCGCTACGGGCGTGATGTGCCCGTCGTACCGCGTGACGCGCGAGGAGCGGCACTCCACGCGCGGGCGCGCGCGCCTGCTGCACGAAATGCTCGCGGGCGAGCGGGGCGGGGTGGTCACGGACGGCTGGCGTTCGGAGGAGGTGCGGGAGGCGCTGGACCTGTGCCTGTCGTGCAAGGGGTGCCGTAGCGACTGCCCGGTGGGGGTGGACATGGCCACGTACAAGGCGGAGTTCCTCCACCACCACTACGCGGGCCGGCTACGGCCCGCCGGACACTACGCCATGGGATGGCTGCCGGTGTGGCTGCGGGTCGCGGGGGCCGCCCGGCTCGGTCCCGTGGTCAACGCGGCTTTTCGGGTGGGCCCGGTGGCTGCTCTCGCCAAGCGGATTGGGGGGATCGCGGCGGAACGGGCGCTGCCGGAGCTCGCTCCGGAAACCTTTGCCCAGTGGCTGGCCAGGCGGGTACGGGCCCGGCACGGCGACCGGCCCCAGGTCCGCTCCAGCGATCAGGTGACCGTCCTGTGGCCGGACACCTTCACCAACCACCTCACCCCGTCCGTGGGGCGGGCCGCCGTCCGTGTGCTGGAGGCGGCGGGCAAAGAGGTCGTACTGCCCGGCGAGAAGGGGCTGTGCTGTGGGCTGACCTGGGTATCCACCGGTCAGCTGGACCACGCCCGCAAGGTCATGCGCCGAACCCTGGACCGCCTCGGACCGGCCCTGGGGCTCCCTCTCCTCGTCCTCGAACCGAGCTGCGCGGCCACCCTCCGCACCGACCTCCCGGAACTGATCCCGGACGACCCGCGCGCCGCCGAACTCGCCGCGTCCGTGCGCACCTTCGCTGAGTACCTCGAGGAGCGCGCTCCCGACTGGGAGCCCCCGCGTCTCGACCGGCCCGTGGTCGGGCAGACGCACTGCCATCAGCACGCCGTCCTGGGTGACGCGGCCGAGCGGCGGCTGCGGGAGCGTGTCGGCCTGAACGGTGAGTTGAGCGGCGGTTGCTGCGGTCTGGCCGGGAACTTCGGGTTCGAGCGGGGGCACTACGACGTGTCGGTCGCGTGCGCGGAGGAACAGCTGTTGCCTTCGGTGCGGGAGGCGCCGGAAGGGGCGGAGGTGCTGGCGGACGGGTTCTCCTGCCGGACCCAGCTCGAACAGCTCGCCGGACGGCGCGGGCGGCATCTCGCGGAGGTCCTCGCGGAGGCGCTCTCCGCGAGGGCGCGCGATGCTCAGGAGCAGGGTGACGGCCTGGGCCGCGAGGGTGGCCCTGGCTGCGACTGCCGCCCCGGCCGCGATGACGGCCCCCACTGCGAGGGTGCTCGCGGCCACGACTGCGGCCCCGGGCGCCACGCCGGTCCTGGCCAAAAATAATGCAAGCACGCTTGCTTGTTTCTCCGGCCGCTGCCACGCTCTGCCCGGGCGCGCCGGACCGTTCGTCGAGCCCCAACTCGCCCTGCTTGTAAGGGCAAGCGTACGGACATCACCCTTCGAGGGGAGCACGGTGTGGTCGACCAGGCGGAAGTGCTCGCGGACGTACTCGCGGACCTGCGGGCGGAAGGCGAGGAGCTGGACGCGCTGGTGGTCGGGCTGACCGCCGAGGACTGGCGGCGGGCGACCCCCGCCCCCGGTTGGACCGTCGCGCACCAGATCGCCCACCTGGCGTGGACCGATGAGCGAGCCGCACAGTCCGCCGCCGACCCGAAGGGCTTCGCTCGGGAGGCCGAGAAGGCCCTCGCGGCGCCGGAGACCTTCGTCGACGAGGCCGCGCGGGCCGGGGCAGCGGCACCGCCCGGCGAGCTGCTGGCCCGGTGGCGCGCCGGGCGCGCCGAGCTGGCCCGGACACTGGCGGCGATGCCGACGGCGGCCAAGCTGCCCTGGTACGGGACGGCCATGAGCACCACCTCCATGGCCACCGGCCGTCTGATGGAGACGTGGGCGCACGGCCAGGACGTCGCCGACGCGCTGGGCGCCCGGCGCCTCCCGACGGACCGGCTGCGGCACGTGGCGCGGATGGGGGTGCGGGCCCGGGACTACGCGTACGCGGTGCGCGGACTCCCGCTGCCGACGGAGGAGTTCCGCGTCGAACTCCTCGCCCCCGACGGGCGGACCCTGTGGACGTACGGGCCGAACGACGCGGCCCAGCGTGTCACCGGGCCCGCCCTGGACTTCTGTCTGCTGGCCACCCAGCGCGCCCACCGCGCCGACCTCGCCCTCCGGGTGACCGGCCCCGACGCGGACCGGTGGCTGGACATCGCCCAGGCCTTCGCCGGCCCGCCGGGCGCGGGCCGCGAGGCCCTCGGCCGCGAGCCCGGGGGAGGCGAGCCCGGAGGTCGCGCGCCCGCCGACCGCGCGCCCGAGGGAGGCGGCCGATGACCGTGCCGCGCCCCCTCCTCGTCGGCAATGCCTCCGGCTTCTACGGCGACCGCTTCGACGCCCTGCGCGAGATGCTGACCGGCGGCCCCCTCGATGTGCTGACCGGTGACTACCTCGCCGAACTCACCATGCTCATCCTCGGCCGCGACCGGCTGAAGGACCCCGGCCTCGGGTACGCGAAGACCTTCCTCGCGCAGTTGGAGGAAGGTCTCGGGCTGGCCGCCGACCGGGGCGTCAAGATCGTCACCAACGCGGGCGGGCTCAACCCCGCCGGCCTCGCCCGGCGGATCGGCGAGCTGGCGGAACGCGTCGGCGTGCCCGTGCGGGTCGCGCACGTCACCGGTGACGATCTGCTGGGGGTGCGCGACTGGGGAACGGGCGTGCTCACCGCCAACGCCTATCTGGGCGGTGCCGGGATCGCCGCGTGTCTGACCGCTGGTGCCGACGTCGTCGTGACCGGCCGGGTCACCGACGCCGCACTGGTCACCGGGCCCGCCACCGCCCACTTCGGGTGGACCGCCGCCGACCTCGACCCCCTCGCGGGCGCGGTCGTCGCCGGGCACGTGCTCGAGTGCGGCGCGCAGGCCACCGGCGGCAACTACTCCTTCTTCCGCGAGCACGACGTCCGCCACCCCGGCTTCCCCCTCGCCGAGATCCACGCCGACGGCTCGGCCGTCATCACCAAGCACCCCGGCACCGGCGGTGCCGTCACGGTCGGCACGGTCACCGAGCAGCTGCTGTACGAGACGTCCGGCCCCCGCTACCTCGGCCCCGACGTGACGGCCCGGCTGGACACCGCCCGGCTGGCCCCCGACGGCCCGGACCGGGTGCGGATCTCCGGGGTGCGCGGCGAGGCCCCGCCGCCGACGCTCAAGGCCGGGCTGACCCGGATCGGCGGCTTCCGCAACGAGGTCGTGTTCGTGCTGACCGGCCTCGATATCGAAGCCAAGGCGCGGTTGGTGCAAGACCAGTTCGAGGCCGTCTTCGCGAAGGCCCGGCCCGCCGAGGTCCGGTGGACCCTCGCCCGTACGGACCGGGCCGACGTGCCCGTACAGGAGGAGGCGAGCGCGCTGCTGCGGCTCGTCGTGCGCGACCGGGATCAGGAGGCCGTGGGCCGGACCGTCGGCGCCGCCGCCGTGGAACTGACCCTCTCCGGCTACCCCGGCTTCCACGTCACCGCGCCGCCCGGCAAGGGGGCGCCCTACGGTGTCTTCGAGGCGGCGTACGTGGACGCGGGCGACGTGCCGCACACCGCTGTTCTCCCGGACGGCACGTGTGTGCCCGTTCTGCCGCCGTCGCCGGGCGCGGCCCCTGGTTCCGTGCAGGTTGAACCGGCGCTTCCTCCTCCTCTTCCCGTCGGCCCCACCCGCCGTGCCCCCCTCGGGCTCGTCGCCGGGGCCCGCAGCGGGGACAAGGGCGGCAGCGCGAACGTCGGGGTGTGGGTGCGCACCGACGAGGCCTGGCGGTGGCTCGCGCACGAGCTGACTGTGGCGCGATTCGTCGAACTTCTGCCGGAGGTGGGTGGGTTCGCCGTCGAACGGCATCTCCTGCCGAACCTCCGTGCGCTCAACTTCACCGTCGACGGGCTGCTCGGCGACGGCGTCGCCTCCCAGGCGCGCTTCGACCCGCAGGCCAAAGCGGTGGGCGAATGGCTGCGCTCCCGCCATCTGGAGATACCGGAGGTGCTGCTGTGACCCTGCTGGCGTCCGGGCTCGACCCGTCGAGCCCCGAGTACACGGCCAACCGCGCGATGATGCTGGCCAAACTGGCCGAGCTCGACGCCGCGCACGCCCGCGCCGTCGCCGGTGGCGGCGAGAAGTACATCGCCCGGCACCGAGCGCGCGGCAAGCTCCTCGCACGCGAACGCATCGAGCTTCTCCTCGACCCCGACACACCCTTCCTGGAACTGTCCCCCCTCGCCGCCTGGGGCAGTGACTACGCCGTCGGTGCGTCCCTCGTCACCGGCCTCGGCGTCATCGAAGGCGTCGAGTGCGTCGTCACGGCCAACGACCCGACCGTGCGGGGCGGCGCCAGCAACCCCTGGACGCTGAAGAAGGCCCTGCGCGCCAACGAGATCGCCTACGCCAACCGGCTCCCGTGCGTCAACCTCGTCGAGTCCGGCGGCGCGGACCTGCCCAGCCAGAAAGAGATCTTCATCCCCGGCGGCGCACTGTTCCGCGACCTGACGCGGCTGTCCGCCGCCGGGATCCCGACCGTCGCGGTGGTCTTCGGGAACTCGACGGCGGGCGGTGCGTACGTCCCCGGGATGTCCGACCACGTGATCATGGTCAAGGACCGGGCGAAGGTCTTCCTCGGCGGGCCGCCGCTGGTGAAGATGGCGACCGGCGAGGAGTCCGACGACGAATCGCTCGGCGGCGCGGACATGCACGCGCGCGTGTCGGGCCTCGCCGACTACTTCGCCGTCGACGAAGCCGACGCGCTGCGGCAGGCGCGGCGGGTGGTGGCGCGGCTGAACTGGCGTAAGGCCCACCCCGATTCGGCCCCTTTTGTTGAGCCTCCCAGGTATGACGAGGACGAGCTTCTCGGGATCGTGTCCGGTGATCTGAAGGTCCCCTTCGATCCCCGCTCGGTCGTCGCCCGGATCGTGGACGGCTCGGACTTCGACGAGTTCAAGCCTCTGTACGGGCCCAGTCTGGTGACGGGGTGGGCCCGGCTGCACGGCTACCCGGTGGGCGTGCTGGCCAACGCCCAGGGTGTCATCTTCAGCGCGGAGTCACAGAAGGCCGCGCAGTTCATCCAGCTCGCCAATCAGCGGGACATTCCGCTGGTCTTCCTTCACAACACCACCGGCTACATGGTCGGCCGCGACTACGAGCAGGGCGGCATCATCAAGCACGGCGCGATGATGATCAACGCGGTGTCGAACTCGCGCGTGCCGCACCTGTCCGTCCTCATGGGCGCTTCCTACGGGGCCGGGCACTACGGGATGTGCGGGCGGGCCTACGACCCGCGCTTCCTCTTCGCGTGGCCCAGCGCCAAGTCCGCCGTCATGGGTCCCCAGCAGCTCGCCGGGGTGCTGTCGATCGTCGCGCGCGCGTCCGCCGCCGCGAAGGGGCAGCCGTACGACGAGGAGGCCGACGCGGGGCTGCGGGCCGTGGTCGAGGCGCAGATCGAGTCGGAGTCCCTGCCGATGTTCCTGTCCGGCCGGCTGTACGACGACGGGGTCATCGACCCGCGTGACACGCGGACCGTGCTGGGGCTGTGTCTGTCCGCGATCCACACGGCGCCCGTCGAAGGTGCGCGCGGTGGCTTCGGCGTCTTCCGGATGTGAGGTTTCGTGCCCGTGATCCGCTCTGTGCTTGTCGCCAACCGTGGCGAGATCGCCCGACGTGTCTTCCGTACCTGCCGAACGCTCGGCATCGGCACGGTGGCCGTGTACGCCGACGCCGACGCCTCCGCGGCGCACGTCCGTGAGGCGGACGCCGCCGTCCGGCTGCCGGGATCGGCGCCGGCCGATACGTATCTGCGGGGCGAGCTGGTGATCCGGGCCGCGCTCGCGGCGGGGGCCGACGCGGTCCACCCCGGGTACGGCTTCCTGTCCGAGGACGCGGGGTTCGCGGCGGCGGTGACCGACGCGGGGTTGGTGTGGATCGGGCCGTCGCCGTCGGCGATCTCGGCGATGGCGTCGAAGACACGGGCGAAGGAGCTGATGGCGGCGGCGGGGGTGCCTTTGCTGACGTCCGTGGATCCGTCTTCGGTCGCTGCCGCCGATCTGCCGGTGATGGTGAAGGCTGCCGCCGGTGGGGGTGGGCGGGGGATGCGGGTCGTTCGTGAACTCGGCGCTCTGCGTGCGGAGTTGGACTCCGCTCGGGCCGAGGCTGCTGCTGCCTTCGGGGATGGTTCTGTGTTCGTCGAGCCGTACGTCGAGGGCGGGCGGCATGTGGAGGTGCAGATCCTCGCCGACGCGTACGGGACGGTGTGGGCATTGGGGACGCGTGACTGTTCGCTTCAGCGTCGGCACCAGAAGGTGGTGGAGGAGGCGCCTGCGCCTGGGCTGTCCGTCGGGTTGCGGGAGACGTTGCGGTCGGCCGCTGTCGCGGCGGCCTCGGCCGTCGGTTACCGGGGGGCCGGGACGGTTGAGTTTCTGGTGTCGGGTGAGCGTGCGTGGTTTCTGGAGATGAACACCCGGCTACAGGTGGAGCACCCGGTGACGGAGTGCGTGTACGGGGTGGACCTGGTGGCGCTCCAGATCCGGGTGGCGGAGGGGGCGGCGTTGGGCGCGCCGCCGTCGCCGGTGGGGCATGCGGTGTCTGCTCGGCTGTACGCGGAGGATCCGGCGCGGTCGTGGCGGCCATGGGCGGGTGTGGTGCACCGGCTGTCGGTGGGTGCGGAGGCGGGGGCCGGTGCGTTCGGGGTACGGCGCCGGGGCCTCCGGGGCGGGGATCCGGGACCGTATATTTACGGGCCCGGAACCCAGCATCCTTCTGGTAACCCGAACTTGGGCCCGCAAATACACGTCAGCGTCCCGGACCCCCACCCCTGCGACCCCGTCACCTCCCGTGGTGTCCCGGCTGCCGGGCTGCGCATCGATTCCGGTGTCGATGACGGTGATGTTGTCGGTGTTCATTACGACGCCATGCTCGCCAAGGTCATCGCTTGGGCCCCGACGCGGGACGAGGCCGTGCGGCGCCTCGCCTACGAGCTTGAGCGGGCCCGCATCCATGGGCCGGTGACCAACCGCTCCCTTCTCGTACGGTCCCTCCGGCACCCGGAGTTCCTGGCGGGGGAGATGGACACCGGGTTCTACGAGCGGCATCTCGACGAGCTGACCTGTGCCGACGAGGGAGGCGCTGTGCGGCTTGCCGCCCTGGCTGCTGCCCTTGCCGACGCGGCCGCGCGGCGTCCGGGGGGCCCGGGGGTGCAACCCCCGGACAACAAGGGCGGGTGGGCGGGAGAGACGTCCGTACCGAACCGCATCGGCGGCTGGCGCAACGTGCCCTCCCAGCCCCAGGTCAAGCGCTATCGCGCCGGTGACGACGAGGTCGAGATCCGGTATCGGCTGGGGCGCGACGGCCTCGTCGCGGACGGGTTTGACGGGGTTCGGCTGGTGGCCGCCACTACTGATGGTGTCGTTCTTGAAGTGGATGGCGTTCGGCGGGACTTCGAGGTGGTCACCTACTCCCCGAGGAGCGTCTATGTTGATTCCTCCCTCGGATCGCATTCCCTCACCGCCCTTCCCCGGTTCCCCGAAACCGCTGCGCGTGCCCAACCCGGGTCACTGCTCGCCCCCATGCCCGGCACCGTCGTGCGGGTCGCGGACGGGCTCGCGGTGGGGAAGCCCGTACAGGCCGGGCAGCCGTTGCTGTGGTTGGAGGCGATGAAGATGGAGCATCGCGTCGTCTCGCCCGCCGATGGCACGCTCACCGCTCTGCACGCCGTCCCCGGTCGTCAGGTCGAGGTCGGAGCCCTGCTCGCCGTCGTCACCACCGAGGAGACCACGCCATGAGCCATGCCACCGTCGAGGCCGAGGAACACCGCGATCTGCGCGCCGCCGTCGCCGCCCTGGGCGGGCGGTACGGGCGGGAGTACTTCGCCTCCGTCGTACGCGACGGCATACACACCGACGAGCTCTGGGCGGAGGCCGGCAAGCTCGGCTATCTCGGGGTGAATCTGCCCGAGGAATACGGGGGTGGGGGCGGCGGCATCACCGAACTCGCCATCGTGCTGGAGGAGCTGGGTGCCGCCGGGTGCCCGTTGTTGATGATGGTCGTCTCGCCCGCCATCTGCGGGACGGTGATCGCCCGGTTCGGTACGGACGCGCAGAAGTGCGCCTGGCTGCCGGGGCTCGCGGCCGGTACGGCGAAGATGGCCTTCGGGATCACCGAGCCGGACGCCGGGTCGAACTCCCACCGGCTGACCACGACCGCCCGTCGGGACGGCCGCGACTGGGTTCTCACCGGTCGTAAGGTGTTCGTCTCCGGTGTGGACATCGCTGATGCGACCCTCGTCGTCGGGCGGACCGAGGACGCCCGGACGGGCAGGCTCAAGCCTTGTCTGTTCATCGTCGGGCGTGACGCGCCCGGGTTCTCGCGGCGGCGGATATCCATGGAACTCGCCGCTCCTGAGAAGCAGTTCGAGCTGGTGCTGGACGATGTGCGGCTGCCCGCCGACGCGCTTGTCGGTGACGAGGACGCGGGTCTGTTGCAGTTGTTCGCCGGGCTCAATCCCGAGCGGGTCATGACGGCCGCGTTCGCGATCGGGATGGGCCGGTACGCGGTGGCGAGGGCCGTCGACTACGCCCGTACCCGTGAGGTGTGGGACCGGCCGATCGGCGCACACCAGGCGATCGCGCACCCGCTGGCGCAGGCGCACATCGAGTTGGAGCTGGCGCGGTTGATGACGCAGAAGGCCGCCTCGTTGTACGACGCGGGTGACGACGCCGGTGCGGGCGAGGCCGCCAACATGGCGAAGTACGCCGCCGGGGAGGCCGCCGTCCACGCCGTGGACCAGGCGGTGCACACCCTCGGGGGCAACGGGCTGACGTCGGAGTACGGGCTGGCCTCGCTGATCACCGCGGCGAGGGTGGCGCGAGTGGCACCGGTCAGCCGGGAGATGATTCTCAACTACGTCTCGCATCAGACGCTCGGCCTGCCCAAGTCGTACTGAGGAAAGGTGTTTCGAGGATGTTGGTTCGCCGCTCGCACGAGCACGGCATCACCACCCTGACGCTGGATTCCCCGCACAACCGGAACGCTCTCTCGGCCCGGCTCGTGGGCGAACTGCACGCGGGTCTCGCGTGGGCGGCCGAGGACGCGGACACCCGTGCCGTGCTTCTGACGCACACCGGCAACACCTTCTGCGCGGGCGCGGACCTCAGCGAGGCCGGGTCGGACACGACGGCCCCGCTCGGGCTCGCGCGGCTGTTGCGTGCGGTGGTGGAGCTGCCGAAGCCGGTCGTCGCCCGGGTCACGGGACATGTGCGGGCCGGGGGGCTCGGGCTGTTGGGGGCGTGCGACATCGCGGTGGCGGGGGAGGGTGCGTCGTTCGCGTTCACCGAAGCGCGGCTGGGGCTCGCGCCCGCCGTCATCTCGCTGCCGTTGCTGCCGCGCCTGGACGCGCGGGCCGCCGCCCGGTACTACCTGACGGGCGAGCGGTTCGATGCCGGGGAGGCGGCCCGGATCGGGCTGATCACCCTGGCCGGGGACCCGGACGAGGTGCTCGTACCGGTGCTCGACGGGCTGCGCCGGGCCTCGCCGCAGGGGCTCGCCGAGTCCAAGCGGCTGGTGACGGCCGAGGTGCTGCGGGCCTTCGACCGCGATACCCAGGCGCTGGCCGGGCAGTCGGCGCGGCTCTTCGCGTCGGCGGAGGCGCGGGAGGGCATGACGGCGTTCCTGGAGCGGCGGGAACCCCAATGGGCACGGTGAGCACGCCCAAGCAGGACCGCAGCCGGGCCACCCGGCAGCGTCTGCTGGAGGCCGCCATCGCGTGCCTGGCGGAGTACGGCTGGGCGGGGTCGACGGTGGCGGTGGTCGCCGAGCGGGCCGGGGTGTCGCGGGGCGCGGCGCAGCATCATTTCCCCACCCGTGAGGACCTGTTCACGGCGGCGGTGGAGTACGTCGCGGAGGAGCGTTCGGCGGCGCTGCGGACGCTGATGCCGCGTGGCCCGGACCGTACGCGGGCGGTGGTCACCGCGCTGGTGGGCCTCTACACCGGCCCGTTGTTCCGCGCGGCGCTGCAACTGTGGGCGGCGGCCGCGCACGAGGAGCAGTTGCGGCCCCGGGTGACGGATCTGGAGGCGCGCGTCGGGCGGGAGTCGCACCGGATGGCGGTGGAGCTGCTGGGGGCGGACGAGGGCCGCCCGGGGGTGCGCGAGACGGTGCAGGGCCTGCTGGACATGGCGCGGGGACTGGGGCTCGCCAATCTGCTGACGGACGACTCGGCGCGGCGGGATCGGGTGGTGGAGCAGTGGGCGCGGGTCCTGGACGGAGTCCTGCGCTGACGCGAATGGCCCGCCCCCGGGCCGGGGAGCGGGCCGTAGCGAATCCGTCGGGCGTCAGCCCTTGATGTCCTCGTAGCCCGCGACCTCGCGCGGGTCCCGGGTCCCCGGCCCCACGTAACGGGCCGACGGGCGGACCAGGCGGCCCGTGCGCTTCTGTTCGAGGATGTGGGCGCTCCAGCCCGCCGTGCGGGCGCAGGTGAACATCGACGTGAACATGTGCGCCGGGACCTCCGCGAAGTCCAGGACGATGGCCGCCCAGAATTCGACGTTCGTGGCCAGGACCCGGTCGGGGCGGCGGTTGTGGAGCTCTTCCAGAGCGGCCTTCTCCAGGGCCTCCGCGACCTCGAAGCGCGGTGCGGCGAGCTCCTTGGCCGTGCGGCGCAGGACGCGGGCGCGGGGGTCCTCTGCGCGGTAGACGCGATGGCCGAAGCCCATGAGGCGCTCGCCGCGGTCCAGGGCCTGCTTGACGTACGCCGTGGCATCGCCCGTGCGTTCGATCTCCTCGATCATGCCGAGGACACGGGACGGCGCGCCGCCGTGCAGCGGGCCGGACATCGCGCCGACCGCGCCCGACAGGGCCGCGGCCACGTCCGCGCCCGTCGAGGCGATGACGCGGGCGGTGAACGTGGAGGCGTTCATGCCGTGTTCCGCGGCGGAGGTCCAGTAGGCGTCGACGGCCTTGACGTGCTTGGGATCCGGCTCGCCGCGCCAGCGCTTCATGAAGCGCTCGACGACGGTCTCCGCCTTGTCGATCTCCTTCTGCGGCACCATCGGCAGGCCCTGGCCGCGCGCCGACTGGGCGACGTACGACAGCGCCATCACCGCGGCCCGGGCGAGGTTGTCGCGCGCCGTGGCCTCGTCGATGTCGAGGAGCGGCTTCAGGCCCCAGACGGGCGCGAGCATCGCGAGTGCCGACTGGACGTCGACCCGGATGTCACCGGAGTGGACGGGGATCGGGAAGGGTTCGGCGGGCGGCAGCCCGGGGTTGAACGCGCCGTCGACCAGCAGGCCCCAGACGTTCCCGAAGGAGACCTGGCCCACCAAGTCCTCGATGTCGACGCCTCGGTAGCGGAGAGAGCCGCCTTCCTTGTCGGGTTCGGCGATCTCCGTCTCGAACGCGACGACTCCCTCGAGTCCGGGTACGAAGTCGGACATCAGGCGGCTCCTCATGATGTGTGACAAGCGGCTGCCGGCCACGGTGGTGGCCGTGACTGCTTCTACGGCTGCTGTTGGCGGCCCCGAAGCGGTTACGCGGCTGCTCGGCGCGGCTCGCGGTCCGTTTCGGTCAACCCGGTCATGCCCCGTGCGGCTGTTCTTCACCCGGCTCGACGCCCGGTTCTTCGCCCGGTACCCGCCCGGCCGGCGCACCGGGCTTCGAGGGGAAGCCGGGGTCCGCTCAGGCCGGACACGATAGCCGGTGGTGTGTGGGCGCCACAGCTTCCTGCGAAGTGATTTTGGTGGGTTCCCCAGATGCGGGGAAGGGTGATGTCCGGCACAGTGCGGGTTTCGTCCGCCGCAGGGTTAGGGAACCCCGGTACGGGGGAGGATGAGCGGCTTCGGTCGCGTCTTCCGCCCCCGCGCGCCGTATCCCTGTGGGCGGCCCGTGTTGCAAGATGTCCGCGTGTCCCACGCCGATGATCTCGACCCCGCCGCGATGCGCGCGCAGTACCGTTTCGGCGGTCTGCTGGAGACGGACCTCGCCGACAGTCCGTACGGGCAGTTCGCGCGGTGGTTCGCGGAGACGGTCGCCGCCGGGCTGCACGAGCCGAACGCGATGGTCGTCTCCACCGCGGACGCCGCCGGGCGGCCCAGCTCGAGGACCGTGCTGATGAAGAGCTACGACGAGCGCGGCTTCGTCTTCTACACCAACTACGGCTCCCGCAAGGCCGTCGAACTGGCGGCCAACCCGAACATCTCGCTGCTCTTCCCCTGGCATCCCGTCGCCCGCCAGGTCATCGTCACGGGCACCGCCGAGCGGGTCGGACCCGAGGAGACGGCCGCCTATTTCCGCTCCCGTCCGCACGGCTCGCAGCTCGGCGCCCTGGCCAGCGCGCAGTCGACGGTGGTCTCCTCGCGCGGCGAGATCGACGAGGTGTACGAGCGGCTGGCGGCGCGCTACCCGGAGGGCGAGCCGGTGCCGGTGCCCACGGGGTGGGGCGGCTTCCGGGTGACGGCCGAGACCGTGGAGTTCTGGCAGGGCCGGGAGAACCGGCTGCACGACCGGCTCCGGTATGTGCGAGCCGCCGAGGGGCCGGGCTGGCGCGTCGAGCGGCTCTGCCCGTAGCGGTACGACAAACGCAGACGATCCGTGGGCCGGTTACCGCCGCGCCTGGCGGCGCGGCGGTGCCGAGCGGACGACTCGGCGGCCCACGGATCGGGTGACTGCTTGGGATTGGCCGGCGAAGCCGGCGTTGCGCTGTGCGCGACGACGGGCGCTAGCCCGCAGTCACCTCACGCGTCCGGACTGAAATCATGTCCCGAACCACCTCCCTTCTCGTGTACCCCCAGCGTAAAAAACGGCCCCCGGGACGACAAGCGAATTTCCCGTGGCATCGATTTCGCCGAAGTCGGTGTGGTGCCGGGCACGGTCGAGTTGAATGGCCCGTCGTGCAGGACATGCAGACGCGTCCAGCAGGGGGTACCTCGTGACCGCTCCACATCCGTCCGGCCCTGCCCGTCGCGGAACCCGCACCGGGGCCGCCGCCGACAGCGACGACTCGGGCCTCCTCGCGGCGCTCCTCGACGGTATGGACGCCGCGCTGTGCGCGTTCGACGCGGACGGCACGGTGACCCACTGGAACCGCGAGGCCGAGCGGATACTGGGCTGGTCGGCCGAGGAGGCCGTCGGGCGGCACGGGCTGGCCGGCTGGGCCTGCCGCGCGGCGGACGCCGAGGAGGTCACCGCGCGGCTGCTGGGCGTGATGGAGACGCCCGGGCGGCAGGTGCACGAGTTCGCGTTGCTCACCAAGGACGGCGGCCGGGTCCTCGTCCGCATCCAGACCTCGGCCGTCCCCGGCGCGGACGGCAGGCCGACGGGCGTGTACTGCGCGTTCAGCGAGGTGCACACGCAGATCGACCTGGAGCGGTCGATCGCGCTGAGCGAGGGGCTGTTCGGCGACGCGTCCTGGGGTGTGGTGCTGGTCGACGCGGATCTGCGCCCGGCCCTCGCCAACGCGCACGCCGCACGGGCGCTGCGCACGGGCCGGACGGCACTGCTCGGCCGGCCGCTGGGCGATCTCCTGGACCAGGGCGTGGAGGAGTTGGAGGGTGCCCTCCAGCACGTACTGGCCGCCGGGGCCCCGCCCGCGCCCACCGATCTGTGGGTGACGCTGCGGGACGCCACCGGTGCGGCGTCGGAGCGGCGCTGCTGGCGCAGCGGCTTCCTGCGGCTGGCGTCCCCGCTCGCCGAGGAGCCCGTGCCGCTGGGGGTGGCGTGGCTGTTCCTGGACGTGACGAAGACGCGGCTGGCCGAGCAGGAGAGCGCGCGGCTGCGGTTCAGGGGAAACCAGCTGCACCGCGCGGGACGGGCGGTCGCGGAGTGCGAGGACCCGATGGAGGGCGCGGCGCTCTACCTGGACTTCGCCCTCGCGGGCTTCGCCGACCACGCCGTGATCGATCTGCTGCCGAAGCCGGTGCCCGCCCCGGAGGGGACCGTCCGGCTGCTGCGGGCCGCCGCGACGCCCGCCGGGGCGCCGGGGCCGTGCCCGGCGGCGGCGCTGAGCGGGCTGCCGGTGCCCTACGCGGACGGGCACCCGGCGCTGCAGGCGGTCGAGCGCTGCGGTTCGGTCCGGGCGGGCTCGGACCGTACGGACGGCTGGGCACCGGCCCGCAAGTGGCCGGACGGCACCGAGCACGCCCTGGCCACGGTCCTGCGCAGCCGGGGCCGCACCCTGGGGGCGGTCACCTTCCTGCGCGGCCCCTCCCGCCGCCCGTTCGACCGGGCGGACGCGACCTACGCGGAGGACGTCGCCTCGCGGGTGGCCGCGTCGATCGACCTCGCGGTGACGGCCGAGGCGGCGGCGAAAGCGGAGGCGGAGGCCGGGACGGTCGGCTGGTGCGACAGGCCTGTCGGCTGAACCGTGGCCCGAGGTGGCCAGGCGGAATGTCTGGGCGCACCACCGCTGCCCGGCGGTGTCCTCAATCGCCGGACGGGCTGTTATCCGGCTGAGCTCAGCCACATCAAGCCCGTCCGGCGTTTGAGGACGCGCCCGCAGGGCGCTCGCCGCCGCAGGCGGCACCGCCTAGTGACGGAAGAAGATGCGGTCCCCGTACTCGGCCATCACCCGCCCGTTCCACTCGTGGCCGCCGTCCACGTTCCCCGAGCGCAGCATGGGCGGGTCGATGCCCCGGGCGGCCAGCTCACCGGCGGCCGTCGCGACGACGGCCTGCAGCAGGGCGCTGGTGACGACGGTGGAGGCCGGGGCGAAGGGCGCGGCGATGCCGTCGGCGGTCAGCTCCGCGTCCCCCGGCGGGATCTTGCTGTCGATGACGAGGTCGCAGTGGTCCTTGAGGAAGGTGCCCGAGACGTGCCGTGACCTGGTCTGCTCGGCGTAGGCGAGGGAGGTGACGCCGATGACCTTCAGGCCGAGGGCCCGGGCGTTCATGGCCATCTCCACCGGCAGGGAATTGCGACCGGACAGCGAGATGACGATCAGGACGTCACCGGGCCGCACGGGGCTGGAGTCCAGGACCGCGCCGGCCAGGCCGTTCACCCGCTCCAGGGCGCTGCCGAGGGTGGCGGGCATGACGTCGATGCCGACGGCGCCCGGGACGGCGAGGAGGTTCATCAGGGCGAGGCCGCCCGCCCGGTAGACGACGTCCTGGGCGGGGAGGGAGGAGTGCCCGGCACCGAAGACGAAGAGCCGGCCGCCGTCCACCACCGTGTCGGCGAGCATGGCCCCGGCGGCGGTGATGTGGTCGGCCTCCTCGTCGCGAGCCCGCTGGAGCAGCCCGATCGCGGCGTCGAAGAACTGCCCGGCCAGCTTGTTCTCGCTCATCGCTGCGGGGCTCCTTAGCTCGGAATCCGGTGGTGCGTGGGGAGCGCGCACGGTCGGTGCGTACGCTCGTGGCGCGGATCACGTTGCGGTCTTGACCAGCGCCCTGTCAATACGGCGTCCGCGCCGACGCCGCACGCGGCACCGTTGTCGGTGGTATGCGTCAGAATTGAGTCCAGGGCCAGCGCACGACATATCGAGGGGCACACATGTCCGGACTGATCGACACCACGGAGATGTATCTCCGCACCATCCTCGAGCTGGAAGAGGAAGGCGTGGTCCCCATGCGCGCCCGCATCGCCGAGCGGCTCGACCAGAGCGGCCCGACGGTGAGCCAGACCGTGGCCCGCATGGAGCGGGACGGCCTGGTCTCGGTCGCCGGCGACCGCCACCTGGAGCTGACCGAGGAGGGCCGTCGGCTGGCCACCCGCGTCATGCGCAAGCACCGGCTGGCCGAGTGCCTGCTGGTCGACGTGATCGGCCTGGAGTGGGAGCAGGTGCACGCCGAGGCGTGCCGCTGGGAGCACGTGATGAGCGAGGCGGTGGAGCGCCGCGTGCTGGAGCTGCTGCGCCACCCGACCGAGTCGCCCTACGGCAACCCCATCCCGGGCCTGGAGGAGCTGGGCGAGAAGTCCGAGGCCGATCCGTTCCTCAACGCCGGCATGGTCAGCCTGATGGACCTGGAGCCGGGCACCGAGGGCAAGACGGTCGTCGTCCGGCGCATCGGCGAGCCGATCCAGACCGACGCCCAGCTGATGTACACACTGCGGCGCGCGGGCGTCCAGCCGGGCGCGGTGGTCAGCGTGACCGAGTCGGCCGGCGGGGTCCTGGTCGGCAGCGGCGGCGAGGCCGCGGAGCTCGAGGCGGACATCGCCGCACACGTCTTCGTCGCGAAGCGGTAGCCCTTCCGGCGGATCTTGGGGGTGCACCACCGCTGCGCGGCGGTGGGGGGGGGGGGGGGGGAAACGGAACCAAACCACAAACCCCCAACCACCGTCACCTCACCGCCGCACAC